>NZ_CEEDDZ010000022.1:0-108146 GCF_979253585.1 Pseudomonas sp. AC463
TCCTGATCATGCGTATTAACCTGTAAACCATGTCCCCGGTTAGAAATGTAAACGATGTCCCCGGTTTGTACCGGGGCTTGCCCCCTCCCACATTGGTTTTGTGTTGTCAGCGGGTAGCCAGTGCACCCTGGTACACCGTCGGGCCTGTGGGCTGTTTGGTCACCGAGCCGCCTTTTGTCTCCGAACTCACCATCAACTCCACCGGCTGGCTGATGCTCGCCTGCTGGCGCGGGTTGAGGCCGATTATGCCTTGGCCATCCTCCGGCAACAGTCCCAGTGACACCGGCTTGCCGCCTTCGGGCATGGCCCACAGTTCCAGGCTTTGGTCGGGTGCCGGGGCGGTGGTGGCGATGGGTTCGACTTCGAGGTAATCCTTGTGCGCTCTGATCTGCGCGGCCGGCTGCTGGGTGGTGGTCACCAGGGTGGCGGCGGATTTGACGTTGTCCTGGGTGTAGAGCGCGCCGCCGAGGCCGCTGAGGATGGCCACGCACACGCCGATAAATACGCGCGGGCGGCTCCAGAAAGGCGGCTTGGGCTCAATGATGGTGGGGCGGGTCGCGCTCATTGGGATATTCCTGACAGGGCTTTCAGACTTGTCATGGACCCCGACGGGCGCGATCGGTTCCTGGCTCCGAGTCCGCTCAAAGTGATGCCAATTGGCCCTGATACAACACTGGCCCGGTCGGTTGGCCGGTCGGCGAACCACCGCGTGGCTCCAGGCTCACGGCCAGGGTCAGCGGCGCAGAAAGCAGCGCTTGGTGTTCCTTGCTCAACTGGATCCGCCCCTTGCCGGCAGCCGGCACCAGCCCCAGAGAAATGGGCTTGCCACCGGCGGGAATGACCCACAATTCCAGATCACGCGTAGGCTCCACGGCAGCCAAGGCCAGCGGTTCGATTTGCAGGTGGTCGGCAAACGCCTTGATCTGCAACGCCGGTTGCTGATCGGCCGCGACCAGGGTGGCGTTGTATTCCACGCCCAGGTCGCGCTGGTACAGCACACCCACCAGCACGGCGATGACCACCCCGAACGCCGCCGCCCACAGGCGCAGGTTCTGCCACCATGGTTTTTTCTCCGGCACGTGCAGCACCTGCGGCTCGATCCGCGCCTGGATGCCCGCCCACACATGCGCAGGCACCGGGCGCTCGGGCAGGGCGCCGGTGAGGCTGGCGAGGGCGGCTTGCCAATGGCCGAGTTCCACGCGCAGCGCGGCGTCGTCCAGCAACAGGGCATCGAAGCGCCGACGCGCGGTGGCGGGCATCAGCCCGATGGCGTAGTCGGCGGCCAGGGCGCGGCGCAGGGCGGTGGTCTGGTAGTTCATGATTCAAGGCACCTGCGCAGACGCTCCATGCCGCGGCGAATCCAGGATTTGACCGAGCCCAGGGGCGCCGCCAAGTGGTCGGCCAGCTCCGAGCACGACAGGCCCTGGAAGTAAGCCACGGTGATCGACTGGCGCTGCTTGCCGTCGAGGGTATCGAGGCAGCGGTTGAGGGCGCGGGCTTCGCGTTCGCTGTGAAGTTGCTCGTGGGCGCTGGGGCCGTCGTCGAGCATGGCCTCGAGCTGGCCGTCGGCCAACGGCTGCTCGCGGCGTTTGCGCAGTTGGTCGATGGCCAGGTTGCGGGTGATGTTCACCATCCAGGTCATCGGCGCCGCCAGGTGCGGCTCGTAGCGCGACGCGTTGTACCAGATGCGCACAAAAGCTTCCTGCAGCACTTCTTCGGCGAGGTCCGAGCGCCCCATAAAGCGGTAGGCCACACCGTGCAGGCGCGGGGACACCCGACGGTAGAGGGTTTCGAACGCCTGGCGGTTGCCCAGGGCGCATTGGGCAAGCAGCGGCTGCAACGGATCGTCGTGGGTGGAAATAGGGCTTCTCCAGGCCCTCGAACGAGGGCGACGGGACTGCGCACGGTAGGCTGAGGGTAGTTCAGCTTGGGCATTCATTCCATCCAACTCCGGGCGACGTGTAGGGATATACGCAAGGCAGGGCGATTCGGATGCACTGCTTGTGTATCGGGGGAACAAGCCCCGTAATCGCCAGTCCAACGCCTGCTTTCACCCCTACACCCAGAGGTTGTTTCGATGAAGATTTCACGCGGTTTCGCCCTTTCCTGCCTGATGACCCTGGCAGCCGGCCCGGTGTTCGCCGCAGGCTTCAGCCTTGGCGACGCGGCCAATGCGATTTCCGGCATGCAGGGTGGCAACAACAAGGCCGCTGCTGCCGCGCCGTCGTCGGAGACGGCCGGCCTGCTCAGCGCACTGACCTCGCAACTGAACATCACCCCCGAACAGGCCGTCGGCGGCACCGGCGCCATGCTCGGCCTGGCGAAGAACAAACTCAGCGGCAATGACTATTCGCAATTGGGCAACAGCGTGCCGGGCCTCGACCAGTTGTCGGGTAACAATGCGTTGGGCAGCCTCGGCGCCTTGAGCGGGATGCTCGGCCAGACCGGCGGCAGCAAGACCAGCGGCCTCGACGGCCTGCTGGGTAACGTGAAAAACACCAACGACCTCAACACCGCGTTCAGCGCCCTGGGCATGGACAGCGGCATGATCGGCCAGTTTGCCCCGGTGATCCTGCAATACCTGGGCGGCCAGGGCGCCAGCAGCTCGGTACTGGGCAAATTGGCCCAGGCCTGGGGTACTGGCAGCTAAGGCTGCCCCGCGCGCAGTTGCTCGATGCGCGCGTCCTTGTCCTTCCAGAGCTGGTTGACCCAGTTCTGGACGGTCTGGCGAAACGCCGGGTCGTTCTCGTAATCGCCTTGCCACAGCGCTGGGTCCAGCTCGCGGGTCTGGATATCGATGATCACCTCTGGCACCGCGCCGCTGATCAAGTCCCAGAACCCCGGAATCCTGTCCTGTGGATACACCACGGTCACATCCAGCACCGCGTCCAGCTGCTCGCCCATTGCGGCCAGCACAAACGCCACGCCACCGGCCTTGGGCTTGAGCAAACGGGTGAAGGGTGAATCCTGCTGCTTGCGCTTTGCCTCGTTGAACCGCGTGCCTTCCAGGTAGTTGACCACCGTCACCGGCTGGCGCCTGAACAGCTCGCAGGCCTGCTTGGTGATCTTCAAATCCTGCCCCGCCAGCTCCGGGTGCTTGGCCAGGAACGCCTTGCTGTAGCGCTTCATGAACGGGTAATCCAGCGCCCACCACGCCAGGCCCAGGAATGGCACCCAGATCAGTTCTTTTTTCAGGAAGAATTTGAAGAACGGCGTGCGCCGGTTAAGGGCCTGGATCAGCGCCGGGATATCGACCCAGGACTGGTGGTTGCTGATCACCAGGTAAGAGGTATCGCCGCGCAGCTCGGCGCCGCCGCGAATGTCCCAGTGGGTGGGGATGCACAGCGCGAAAATCAGCTTGTCGATCTCGGCCCAGGTCTCGGCGATCCACATCACCGCCCATGACATGTAGTCACGCGTACGGCCTGGCGCCACCAGCTTGAGCAGCGCGAACACCAGCAGCGGGCCGATCAGGATCAGCGTATTGAGCAATAGCAGCAGTGAGACAAAACAGCCGGTGAGCAGGCGGCGCATAAGCAACTCTTGGAATCTTGTGGGCGGGCCATCATAAGCAAGCTGAGTCTAGAGGCCAAATCGCAAAGCGTCGGACGAATGTTTCACAATGTGGCTGGTAGGGTTGAGAACTAACTAACGATGGCTTTTGCGGTCTAGAATCCGCCTACTTCTTTCCGAGGAAATCACTTCGTGAAACTGCTCCTTGCCTCCCTCGCCCTGGCTGCCTTGCCGGTCATGGCCGCCGAACCGACCCTTTACGGGCGCTACGAATACATTCAATTGCCGGAGATCGGCGAAACCTTCAAGGCCAAGATGGACACCGGTGCGCTGACCGCCTCGCTGTCGGCCCGCGACATCGAAACCTTCACCCGTGACGGCGACGATTGGGTGCGCTTCCGCCTCGGCGGCAAGGACGCGACCAACAAGGTCTACGAACACAAAGTGTCGCGCATCAGCAAAATCAAGAGCCGCGCCGACGAAGACGACGACAAGGACGAAGCCAGCGTGGCCAAGCGCCCGGTGATCGACCTGGAAATGTGCCTGGGCGACGTCAAGCGCACCGTCGAGGTCAACCTCACCGACCGCAGCAGCTTCAACTACCCGCTGCTGATCGGCGCCAAGGCCCTGCGTGAATTCGGCGCAGCGGTAAACCCGGCACGTCGTTACACTGCCGACAAACCGGACTGCTGACGAACCACACAATGCCCCACATCCTGATTGTCGAAGACGAAGCGGCGATAGCCGACACGCTGATATTCGCCCTGCAAGGCGAAGGCTTTACCACCACCTGGCTGAGCCTCGGCCAGGAGGCGCTGGCCCATCAGCGCGCCACCCCGGCTGACCTGATCATCCTCGACATCGGCTTGCCCGACATCAGCGGCTTTGAAACCTGCAAGCAACTGCGACGCTTCAGTGAAGTGCCGGTGATGTTCCTCAGTGCCCGGGATGGCGAGATCGACCGCGTGGTGGGGCTGGAGATCGGTGCAGACGACTATGTGGTCAAGCCTTTCAGCCCACGGGAAGTGGCGGCGCGGGTTCGGGCTATCCTCAAGCGCGTCGGCCCAGGTGTTGCGCCTGCCGTATTCCAGGTGGACCTGGAGCGCATGCAAATCAGCTATCGCGGCCAGCCCTTGAGCCTTACGCGCCACGAATTCCGTTTGCTGCAAAGCCTGCTGGAACAACCCGAGCGGGTGTTCAGCCGCGAGCAACTGCTGGACGCGGTGGGCGTGGCTGCGGATGCCGGCTACGAGCGCAATATCGATAGCCATATCAAAAGCCTGCGCGGCAAATTGCGCAGCGTGGCCGCCGAGGCCGAACCGATCCAGACCCATCGCGGCCTCGGCTACAGCTACAGCCCGAGCAACAGCTGATGCGCCTGGGGCTGCGGATTTTCCTGGTGTACGCGCTGTTTATCGGCCTCACCGGCTACTTTGTGCTCAGCACCGTGATGAAGGAAATCCGCCCCGGCGTGCGCCAGTCCACCGAAGAAACCCTGGTGGACACCGCCAACCTGCTGGCCGAGATCCTGCGCGACGACGTGAAAAACGGCACCCTCGGCCAAAGCCACTGGCCGGAGCTGCTCAAGGCCTACGGCAATCGCCAGCCGGGCGCGACCATCTGGGGGCTGCCGAAAAATCAGGTCAATCACCGCATCTATGTGACCGACGCCAAGGGCAGCGTGCTGCTCGATTCCTCGGGCGAAGCCGTGGGCCAGGACTACTCCAAGTGGAACGACGTGTACCTGACCCTGCGCGGCGAATACGGCGCGCGCTCCACCCGCAGCGAACTGGACGACCCCACCTCCTCGGTGATGCACGTGGGCGCGCCGATCCGTGACAACGGCCAGATCATCGGCGTGGTCACGGTGGCCAAGCCCAACAGCTCGTTGCAGCCGTATGTGGACCGCACGGAACGCCGCCTGCTGTGGTACGGCGCCGGGTTGGTGATTCTTGGCCTGTTGCTCGGCGCGTTGCTGTCGTGGTGGCTGAGCGTTGCGTTAAGACGGCTGACGGCCTATGCCGAAGCCGTCAGCGAAGGCCGTCGCGCCGAGTTGCCGCATTACCGGGGCGGCGAGCTCAAGCAGTTGTCCACCGCTGTGGAGCACATGCGCACGCAGCTGGAGGGCAAGGCCTACGTCGAGCATTACGTGCACACCTTGACCCATGAATTGAAAAGCCCGCTGGCGGCTATTCGCGGCGCGGCCGAGCTGTTGCAGGGCGACATGACCCGCGAGCAGCAGCAGCGTTTTGTCGGCAATATCGACAGCGAAAGCGCACGCCTGCAGCAGTTGATCGAACGCCTGCTGAACCTGGCGCAGGTGGAGCAGCGCCAG
The DNA here is from genome assembly GCF_979253585.1 of Pseudomonas sp. AC463. Classification (NCBI taxonomy): domain Bacteria; kingdom Pseudomonadati; phylum Pseudomonadota; class Gammaproteobacteria; order Pseudomonadales; family Pseudomonadaceae; genus Pseudomonas; species Pseudomonas sp. AC463. The sequence goes on from NZ_CEEDDZ010000022.1 coordinate 5,849, forward strand.
GGGTTGGAAGAACAAATCAGCATGCCCTTGGCCGCCCTGGTCGAAGATGTACTCAAGGCCCAATGCGCACGCATTGAAGGCGCCGGCTTGCGGGTGGAGCAGGATATTGCGCCGGACGTGAAGGTATTCGGCGAACCCTTCCTGCTGCGCCAGGCCCTGGGCAACCTGCTGGAGAATGCCCTGGATTTCACCCCGCCGGGCGGCGCATTAAGGTTCAGCGCGCAGACGCGGCATAACGACGTGCAGGTGAGCCTGTTCAACCAGGCCGCGCCGATTCCGGACTACGCCCTGCCGCGCCTGAGCGAGCGTTTCTACTCGCTGCCACGCCCGGCCAGCGGGCGCAAAAGTACCGGCCTGGGCCTCAACTTTGTCGAAGAAGTGATGAAGCTGCACGGCGGCGCGCTGCAGATCGGCAACGTGCCAGGCGGCGTGCAGGCGGTGCTGCATCTCCACACAGTCTCCACATTGCCCACATAAATCCCCCACACAGGCTGCCCAGACTCTCCCCATCCAAACAGGGAGAGACCCATGAACCGCAGCCTGCTTTTCAAACTTGGCGCGATTGCGCTGCTGATTCTTTTGTTGCTGATTCCGTTGCTGATGATCAACGGCATCATTGCCGACCGTCAGCTCACCCGCGACGCGGTACTGGAAGACATCGCCCGCAGTTCCAGCTTCAGCCAACGCCTCACTGGCCCGGTGATGGTGGTGCCGTACCGCAAGACCGTGCGCGAGTGGAAACTCAATGAAAAGCTCAACAAACGCTACGAGGAAACCCGCGAAGAGCGTGGTCGTCTGTATTTCCTGCCGGACCGTTTTGAACTCGACGGCAAAGTGCAGACCGAACTGCGCGCACGCGGCATCTACCAGGCGCGGCTGTTCCATGCCGACAACCGCATCAGCGGGCGTTTCGAGTTGCCTGCGCAATTGGGTATCACCGAAAACTTTGCCGATTACCGCTTTGAGCCGGCGTTTCTGGCGGTGGGCATCAGCGATATTCGCGGCATTGAAAACGCCCTGAGCCTGGAGCTGGGCAGCCAGCGCCTGGAGTTCGAACCGGGCTCCCAGGTGGATTGGCTGGGGGAGGGCGTGCACGTGGCGCTGCCGGAGCAGGACAGCAAAAAACCAGCCGTTCTGGAGTTCGCCTTTGACCTGCGCCTGCAAGGCACCGAGCAACTGCAAGTGGTGCCGGTGGGCAAGACCAGCCAGGTGTCGCTCGCGTCCAACTGGCCGCACCCGAGCTTTATCGGCAACTTCCTGCCAGCCCAGCGCGAAGTTACCGACACCGGCTTTACGGCCAGTTGGCAGACCACGTTCTTTTCCACCAACCTCGAGCAAGCCCTGCAAACCTGCCTGGACGGCCAGGGCTGCAAAGACTTCAACGGCCGCAGCTTCGGCGTGAACTTCATCGACCCGGTGGACCAGTACCTCAAGAGCGACCGTGCGATCAAATACGCGCTGCTGTTTATCGCCCTCACGTTCGCCGGCTTCTTCCTGTTCGAAGTGCTGAAAAACCTGGCGGTGCACCCGATCCAATATGCGCTGGTGGGCTTTGCCCTGGCGTTCTTCTACCTGCTGCTGTTGTCGTTGTCCGAGCACCTGGGCTTTGCGCTGGCCTACCTGATATCGGCGAGTGCCTGTGTATTGCTGATCGGTTTTTACGTGTGCCACGTGCTGCGCAGTGTCAGCCACGGCCTGGGCTTTTCGGCGGGGTTGGCGGCGCTGTATGGCTTGTTGTACGGGCTGTTGAGTGCCGAGGATTACGCGCTGCTGATGGGCTCGCTGCTGCTGTTCGGCCTGCTGGGCACGGTGATGGTGCTGACCCGTAAGCTGGATTGGTATGGGGTGGGCAAACGCAAGGTGGTTGAGCCGTTGCAGTTTGATCTGGGGGTGGTGCAATGATTGGCTTGCGCGAGGATCAGCACATGAAGAGGCAACTGGTGGCGAGGATTGCGGCCTTGCTTGCCCCACCACCACTGCACAAGGTCAAACCGGCGGCTGGGTCTGCTGCATCGAAGGCCGCTGGCTGATCTCGGCGTACCAGGCGGCGAGCTGCGGGTTGTCTGCGCGCCATTGCATATCGGGGTGGCGGAAGTCCAGGTAGCCCAGGGCGCAGGCGACGCTGATGGCGGCGACGTCGAAGTGGCTGGCCAGTTCGGCAATCGCGTCCTGTTCCAGCTCGGCGAGGGTGCGGCGGATCTTGTTGCGCTGCTCATCCAGCCACGGCGCCCAGTGTTTTTCCTCGGGGCGCAGGGCCGACTCATAACGCACCAGCACGGCGGCGTCCATGATGCCGTCGGCCATCGAGGCCAGGGTCAGGCGCCGCCAGCGGGCCGAGCCGTCGCGAGGAATCAGCGGGTTGCCGACGTGCTGGTGATCGATGTAATCGAGGATCACCCGGCTGTCGTGCAGCACCGAGCCATCGGCCAGGCGCAGGGCGGGGATCTTGCCCACGGGGTTGCCTTGCACCACTTGGGCGTCGGGGTTTACCGGGGTCGGCATGCAGCTTTGCAGGGCTACGCGGTCCTGCTGGCCGGTCTCGATCAGCAGCACGCGGACTTTACGCACAAAGGGTGAAGCGGGATTGTGGAACAGGGTCATGCTGGGAGCGGCCATGGGCATTCCTCTGAATAGACTGGGGCTAGCCTAGAGGGTTGCGCGGTGGCTGGCGAGGGGTTGTGGGTGTTTTTCAGGGCCTCATCGGGGGCAAGCCCCCTCCCACACTTGAAGGTGTTCACAAATCAAAATGTGGGAGGGGGCTTGCCCCCGATGAGGCCTTCAGCAGCGCCGTTTGAACAAGGACCAAACCCCAATTGCAGCAGGCACACCCAACCCCACCCAACTCAGCGAATCCCACCACCCATCCCCCAGCAACGCCGCAAACAACCCGGCCGCACTGAGCACGCCGATCCCCAGCGGAATCCCGAACACCTTCCAGAAATTCGACTGACGCGGCTTCATGCCTTGCCCGCCTTGCGTCGCACGATCCACAGGTAAATCCCGCTGACCAGCACGATGATGGTCAGCACATCCAGCACCGCCCAGAGGATCTTCATCGGCATGCCGCCGTAGTCGCCAAAGTGCAGCGGCTGGGACATGCCCATGGCGTCCATGTACCACGGCCGTTCGGCGATGGCGGTGACGGCCAGGGTGCTGGCGTCGATCAATACCGGCGTCAGCAGGTGCGAGGTCAGGTGGGTGCTGCCCTTCATGAACACCGCGTAATGGTGCTCGCTGGAAAAGCGTGTGCCGGGGAAGGCGATGAAGTCCGGCTGCATGCCTGGTGCGGCCTTGGCGGCGATGGTCAGCAGTTCGGTGGCCGGTGCGCGTTGGGTCAGCGGCGGCGCAGTTTTGTACGGCTCGATCATGGCGCTGAGGCTGTCCTGGCGCCAGGCGGCGATGATCAGGTCGGCGCAGGCGCTGATCACGCCGGTCACGCCCACCACCAGGGCCCAGGTCAGGGTGACCACGCCGATCAGGTTATGCAGGTCGAGCCAGCGCAGGCGGGTGGATTTGTCCTGGCGCACGGTGGCGAATTTCAACCGGCGCATGAACGGCAGGTACAGCACCGTGCCCGAGACGATTGCGACCACAAACAAAATACCCATGAACGCCAGCAGCAACTTGCCCGGCAGCCCGGCGAACATATCCACATGCAGGCGCAACAGGAACAGGGTCAAGCCGCCATTCGCCGAGGGCAACTCCACCGACTCGCCGGTGCGCGCGTCCAGCATGAAGGTGTGGGACGAGTTGGGCTCGGTACCGGCCGTGGTGGCCATGATCGCGATCACGCCGTTTTTGTCGTCCTCGTCCCACGCCAGGTATTGCATGGCCTCGCCGGGGCGATGGGCCTCGGCTTTCGCCACCAGCTGCTCAAGGTTCAGCTGCGGCGTGTCGGCGGGCATCTGCGCCAATTGCGGCTCGTTGCCCAGCAGGTGGTCGATCTCATGGTGAAACACCAACGGCAGGCCGGTGAGGGCGAGCAGCAGCAGGAACACCGTGCAGATCAGGCTGGTCCAGGTGTGGACGAAGGACCAGCGGCGGATGGTTTTGCTTTTCATTTTCTAGCCTTCAGACACACCAAAGCCGCCCACTGGGGCGGCCTGGTTGTTAACTCAGCCGATTACCACTGGTAGGTGGCGCTGGCGACGACGCTGCGTTGGTCGCCGAAGTAGCAGTAGGAGCCGTCACAGGTGGAAATGTAGTCCTTGTTGAACAGGTTGGTGGCGTTCAGTTTTACCGACGCACCCTTCAGGCTGTTATCCAGGCGGCCGAGGTCGTAATGCACCGCGCCGTCGAAGATGGTGTAGGCATTGGCTTTGCCGGTCCAGGTATTGCCTTGATCGCCATAGGTGTTGCCGGTGTAGCGCGCGCCGAAACCAATGCCGAAGCCATCAAGCACGCCGGTGTGCCAGGTGTAGTCGGTCCACAGCGAGGCTTGCTGGTTGGGGATCAGTTGCAGGCGGTTGCCTTTGTAGATGCCAGTTTGCACCTCGGACTTGGATAGGGTGTAGGCGGCGATCACCTTGAGGTTTTCGGTCACGTCAGACACCGCTTCCAGCTCCAGGCCCTTGACCTTCACTTCGCCTGCCTGATCGGTGATCGACTGGTTGCCCGAGCCGATTCGGGTTACCAGCACGTTTTTCTGGGTCAGGTCGTAGACCGCCGCGCTCAGCAGGGTATTAGAACCGGGCGGCTGATACTTGATCCCCAGTTCCCATTGCTTGCCTTCGGTGGGCTTGTACGACTTGACCGGGTCAACGCTGGCGTTGCTCGCTGGTTGGAAGGATTCGGCGTAGGACAGGTAAGGCACAAACCCAGAATCGAACACATAGCTCAGCGCCGCGTTGCCGCTGAAGTTCTTGCTGCGATCAGTGTTGGTCGCGTCCAGTTTGTTGAAGTAGGTGGTGCCCTGGTGCACCCAGTCTTCACGCCCGCCGAGGGTCAGGCGCCAGTTGTCGAGGGCCATCTGGTCCTGCACGTAGAGGCCGGTCTGGACGGTTTTCTGGTTGTAGTCGTAATAAGGCGTTACGCCGACCGGGCGCAGGGTGGGCGTGGTGTTGACCGGGTCGAAAATATTGATGTTCGACGCAGTACCGTAGATCGTCCGGAAGGAAGTGTCGGTGCGCTGGTGATCCAGGCCGAGCAACACGGTGTGGGTGATGTCGCCGGTGGCGAAGTCAGCCTGGAAGTTGTTGTCCACCGCGAACTGACCGATGTTCTCGTCAACATTGGTAGACGAGCGGCTGATATCGCCCGCTGCGTTAGCCGGGGAATAGATATATGAGCCCACGGTCAATTGCTGGAACGACAGCTCGGATTTGGTATAGCGCAGGTTCTGGTGGAACTGCCAGGTGTCGTTGAAGCGGTGTTCAAACGCGTAACCCAAGGCGTAGTAAGTCCGGTCGTAGAACTCGTAGTCCGGGTCGCCGAGGTTCTTGTGGTGGGAAACGTCGCCCTGCGGGAGCTTGATCTTGGTGCCCTGGATCGGCATGAACTGGCTGGTGGCCCCTGTATCGTCGCGGGTGAACTGCGACAGGAAAGTCAGCTTGGTATCCGGGTCGATGTTCCAGGTCAGGCTTGGCGCAATGTTGTAGCGCTTGTTATCGATATGGTCGACCTGGGTGCCCGCATCGCGCACCACACCGCTGACGCCATAGAGGAACTGGCCTTCATCGTCGATCTTGCCAGTGCTGGCGAAATTGATCTGGCGGTAGTTGTCGCTGCCGTATTGCACCTGGATGGCGCTGCTTTGTTCGGCGCTGGGACGGCGGCTGACCATGTCCAGCAGGCCGCCCGGTGGGGTCTGGCCATACACCGACGAGGCTGGGCCGCGCAGCAGGGCGAGACGGTCGAGGTTCCAGGTTTCGGCTTTGGGGTTGGCGTAAACGCCGCGTGGCAGTGGCAGGCCGTCGAGGAACTGTGTGGGTTCGAAGCCGCGCACGCGCATCCAGTCATAGCGGGTGTCGCTGCCGTAGCTGGCGGACACGATGCCCGGCATGTATTTAACCGCGTCATCCAGGTTCTGCACGTTGCGGTCTTGCATCTGCTCGCGGGTGGCGACGGAGATCGAACGCGGGGCTTCCACCAGCGCGGTGTCGGTCTTGGTGCCGGCGGCGGTTCGCGACGCGAGGTAGCCTTGCACAGGGCCCCACGCACTTTCATAGCTGCCTTGGCCGGTGATGTTGGTCACCGGCAGCGCCATCACGCCTTCCGGAACCGCCACCAGGGAATAAGTCCCCGCACTGCTCTGCTCCAGCTGCAACCCGGTACCCCGCAACGCCTCACGCAGCGCGCCCGGCGCGTCGAACTGGCCCTGCACCGGGGCCGAGGTCTTGCCCGATGCCAGCGCGGGGTTGAGGGTCAGCGCGAGGCCGGCCTGGCTGGCGATCTGGTTCAGGGTGCTCGCCAGCGGCGCGGCCGGCAGGTTGTAGGCGCGCACGCTGGAGGCCTGTTCGGCGGCGATCAGCGAGGTGCTGGCCAGCGGGGCACTGAGGGCAATGGCCATGGCTAACAGGCTGGGGCGCAACAGGGTGTCTAGCGTGCGGGACATAGGGCGGCTCCTGAATGGAAGTAATTCGCAATTGCCTATGTGCCGAATGAGAATTGAAAAGTGATAGGGCAGCGTGAAAATATTTTTTTGTGGTGGGGGCTTGCCCCCGATGGCTATAGACCTGACACCCAATAACCTAAGGCTTTCCTTTAACCGTCACCCACCACGGCGTGTGCTGCTCAATCTGCACCGGCAACGTCGGCAACAGCGCATTCAGCGCCAGCGTGGTGTCATGCAACGGGAAGCTGCCAGTGATGCGCAGGTCGGCCACCTGTTTATCCACACCCAAATAACCCGTTCGATAACGGCTCAGTTCTGCCACCACATCACCCAGCCGGGCGTTGTCGACCACCAGCATGCCGCGTGTCCACGCGTCGGTGGCCGGGGTAACGGCCAGCAGCGGGCCGAGGCCATCACTGCGCATCAGCACTTGCTGGCCTTCCTTGAAGATCTGTTCCTGCTTTAGCGCCTCGGGCTGCGCGCCCACCGCCGATTGCAGCACGCTCAGGCGCGTGGCGTCGTCTTCGCGCTTGACGATAAACCGCGTGCCCAGCGCCCGCAGGCTGCCGTCGCGGGTTTGTACATAGAATGGCCGCGCATCGTTGTGGCCGGTTTCGACGAGAATTTCGCCTTCCTGCAACACGATCAGCCGGCGCTTATCGTCGAAACGCACGTCGATGGCGCTGTGGGTATTGAGGTTGATCACCGTACCGTCCGCCAGCTTCAGCGTGCGCTGTTCGCCGGTGGCGGTGCGCTGGTCAGCCAGCCAATAGTGGATCGGCACGTAGCGCTCGCCGGCAAACAACGCCAGGCCGCACACCAGCGCGATGCTCGCCAGGCCGCTGCCCAGCTTGCGCACACGCTGGCGAATGCCTTCGCGCGACTGCAACAGTGCCACCCGCGCCGGGCCCGAGGCGATGCTGAAACGCTGGTCGAGCATGCCCAGCTGGCGCCACGCGCGGGCGTGCTCTTCATCGCTGGCCAGCCATTTACTGAACTCTTCGCGTTCGATGGCGCTGCCGTCGCCCGAATCGAGGGACAGTTGCCAGGCAATCGCCGCATCCAGCACACGGGCCGACACCGGCTTGGAACTGATCACGCTCACGACGGCTCGCCATACAGCGCGATATAGCACTGGCGAATGCCCTGGGCCAGATACTGGCGCACGCGCGGTACCGACACGCCCAGGCGCTGGGCGATTTCTGCATGGCCCAGGCCGTCGAGGCGGTTATAGAGGAAGGCTGCGCGGGCCTTGCTCGACAGCTTGCCGAGCAGGCGGTCGATGGCCTTGAGGTCTTCGAGGATCAGTTGCTGTTCTTCCGGCGAGGGGTGTTCGCTTTCCGGGATCAGCATCAGTTCGGTGAGGTACGCCTGCTCCAGCGCGGCGCGGCGGAAGTAGTCGAACAGCAAGCCCTTGGCGATCGCCACCAGAAACGCGCGTGGCTCGCGGGGTGTACGCAGCTCGTCACGGCCGAGCAGGCGCATGAAGGTGTCCTGGCTCAGGTCCTCGGCGCGGCTCGGGCAGGCCACATTGCGCCGCAGCCAAGCCAACAGCCAGCCACGATGGTCGCGATACAACGCGCCAACCAGCTCACTGTGTGGGTTTGGGACCGACGACAAGGCATCACCGAATAAACAATAGGTTTAAACTAACGAGAATTATTCGCGATTGTGTCAGAGGCACAGGCAGGGCGCAATTGGCGTCTGTCGGGAGATGACATTAAAACGATGGCGCTTGTTTACGCCGTTTCCATTGGCTCAAGCGCTCTTGCAGCGCCTGGGGCGAGTCGATTTGCTGGCTGCGTGCGCGGCTCAACAGGATCAGCATCAGCTCCGCCGTGGCCAGGGCATCGGCGCTGGCGTGATGGCGTTCGCCCACCTGCAGGTTGAAATGGTTGATCCAGTCGTCCAGCCCGGCTTCGCGAATGTGCGCCTCGGGGCACAGCAGCGGGGCGACCTCGGCAACATCCAGAAAAGTGTGGGCCAGCCGGTAGCCCAGGCTGTCCTTGAGCGCGCGGCAGAGCATGTGTTGATCGAACGGCGCGTGGAACGCGAGCAACGGGCTGTCACCAACGAATTCCATAAAGTCCAGCAGCGCCTCTACCGGGTCGCTGCCGGCGGCGATGGCGCTGGGGCCCAGGCCGTGGATCAGCACGCTGGGTCTGAGTTTGCTCTCGGCACGGTGCAGGGTGCGTTCGAACAGCTGCGAGAAATCCACCGCGCCATCCTCGATCACCACCGCGCCGATGGACAGCACCTGGTCGCGGTTGAGGTTCAGGCCGCTGGTTTCCAGGTCGACCACGACCCAGCGTTGAGCCTGTAACGGGCCGTCGCCCAATACGCCGGGCTTGGGCAGTTGCGCCAGTCGCTGTTGCTGCGTCGCGTCGAGCCCGGGTTTTTTCGTACGCAACCAGCTGAACAAACTCACAGCTGATACCGCAAGGTCAGGCTGCTTTGCAGGCGTTGGGCCTGGCGCAGGGATTCACGCAGGATGCGTCGGTCGAGGTGGTTGAGGCTGTCGGGGTCGACGCGGTTGGAGTACGGCTGGTTTTCGCGCGTCTGCAACTGGTGCTGCTGCATGCGGGTTTGCTGAATAAAGTGGTAAGCCTCTTCATAGGCTGCGCCGTCCAGCGGCTCGATAACTTCCTTGACCACCAGCTGGCGCAGGCGCTCCAGGGTGTTGTTGGCGTGGATGCCATTGGCCAGGGCCAGCAAGCGTGCGCCGTCTACAAAGGGCGTAAGGCCCTGGACCTTGAGGTCGAGGGTGGCTTTCTCGCCGCCTTTACGTGTGAGCACGAATTCTCGGAAACGTCCTACGGGTGGGCGCTGGCGCAAGGCGTTCCCGGCCATCATTCGCTGGAACAGACGATTGTCGGCTACCTGGTCGAGGATGCCCTGGCGCAGTTGCTCGCAGCCACGTTCCTCGCCCCACACCACGCGCAAATCGAAATAGATGCTCGAACTCAGCAGATTCTCCGGCGTGGCCTCGCGAATAAACGCGCCGAAACGCCGCGCCCACTCCGCTCGCGACAGGCACAGCTCGGGGTTGCCGGCCATGATATTGCCCTTGCACAGGCTGAAGCCGCACAGCGCCAGGCTCTGGTTGATGTGCTGCGCCAACGGCAGCAGGCGGCCACGGATCATCGCGGCGTCGACGGCGTCCTTGGCGTCGAACAGAATGCCGTTGTCCTGGTCGGTGAACAGCGTTTGCTCGCGCCGGCCTTCGCTGCCGAAGCACAGCCAGCTGAAGGGTACGCCGGGGTCGCCTTTTTCGGCGAGGCTCAGCTCGATCACCCGGCACACGGTGTGATCGTTGAGCAGGGTAATAATGTGGGTGATCTGGGTCGAGGACGCGCCATGGGCGAGCATGCGCTCCACCAGTTGGCCGATCTCGCCGCGAATCGCCACCAGGTTGTCCACTCGCGGCGCGTTGCGGATGGTGCGCGCCAGGTGCACCAGGTCGACCCGTTGCAGGGAAAACAGGTCGCGCTCGGACACCACGCCACACAGGCGCTGGTCTTTGACCAGGCACACGTGGGCGATATGCCGCTCGGTCATGGCGATGGCCGCGTCGAAGGCGCTGTGGTCCGGGGTGAGAAAGAACGGTGCCTGGGTCATATGGGCGTCGATGGCCTGGCTGAAATCGCTGGTGCCGTCCGCCACCACCTGGCGCAGGTCGCGCAGGGTGAAAATCCCCAGCGGCGCTTTGTGTTCATCGACGATCACAATGCTGCCCACTTGCTGCTCGTGCATCAGCGTCACCGCCTCGCGCAGCGGCGTCTGCGGGCTGCAGGTGACCGGGTGGCGCATGGCCAATTCGCCCAGGCGGGTGTTCAGGGAGTATTGCGTGCCGAGGGTTTCCACGGCTTTTTGCTGCACTTGCTGGTTGACCTGATCCAGCAGGCTGCTGACGCCGCGCAAGGCAAAATCGCGAAACGGGCTGGACAGCGCGAACAGCTTGATAAATGCCGGCTTGTTCAGTTGCAGGCAGAAGGTGTCTTCGGCGGCCTTGTGCTCGGTGCGGGTCGCTCGTTCACCCAGTAGCGCGGCGAGGGGGAAACACTCGCCGGTGGTGATTTCGAAGGTGGTCTGGGTTGAATCCGGCCGCTCGCCCACGACGCGGCCCTGCTTGACGATGTAAAAGTGCTCCACCGGCCCGCCCGACGGCTTGAGAATGCTCTCGCCGGGGCCGAAAAAGCGCAGTTGGCACTGCTCGACCAGGAACGCCAGGTGCGCGTGTTCCATCTGGTTGAACGGCGGGAAGCGTTGCAGGAACTGCAGGGTGCCGTGGATGTTCTGCAATACAGCAGTTTTCCCCGCCTGGGCGAAGGCATCAGCTTTACTCATAAACAAGACCGCATTTTTTTGTCGTTATCGTCCTGCATGGTCGACTCCCGCGCGGCGGGTGCCCATTGGACGTAAGTCTAGGTCGATGAAAACATCGTACAACTAAGGAAAAACCTTACATGACTATCGTCCAAACCCCGTAGAACACCCACTAGTCAAACTTTCCGACGAAGTGCACATTGATCGCCCTTCCGCAGATGTCTGACGAGTGTGCTGGGAGATTGATGAGAACTGCTGAGAACCGTATGTCCGACCACGATATTTTGAGCGATGCCGAGCGCGAGGCGCTGAGCGCCGTGATGCTGGAGCCTGATTTGCCACCGCAACGCGTGTTGATTGTCGACGACGACAAGGACGCGCGCGAACTGCTGGCGGAAATCCTGGGCCTGGACGGTATTCGTTGCATGACCGCCGACAGTGGCAAGACAGCGTGGGAGTTGTTGAGCTCCAGCAGCTCCATCGGTTTGCTGATTACCGACCTGCGCATGGCCCCAAGCAATGGCCTGGAACTGATCCGACAAGTGCGCAGCTCTACCCGGGCGGCGCTGCCGATCATCATCATGTCGGGGGATGCCGAAGCGCCGGATGTGATCGATGCGATGCATTTGAGTGTGGTGGACTTTTTGCTCAAGCCGATTGATAGCGTGAAGCTGGCGAAGATGGTGAAGCGGGAGTTGGGGATGGCCTCCTGATTTTGTAGTGAATGTGCCGGCCCTATCGGGGGCAAGCCCCCTCCCACACTTGAATGTGTTCACAAATCAAATGTGGGAGGGGGCTTGCCCCCGATGAGGCCCTAACAGCCACCACCAGCCCCAAAGAAAAAGCCCTGATCTCACGATCAGGGCTTTTTCATTTACAGGCCGTTTTTAGCCTTGAACTCCCGACGCCGGCGATGCAACACCGGCTCGGTATAGCCGTTAGGCTGCTTAATCCCTTCAATCACCAACTCCACCGCTGCCTGGAACGCGATGTTGCTGTCGAAATCCGGTGCCAGTGGGCGGTACAGCGCATCCCCGGCGTTTTGACGGTCCACCACCGGCGCCATGCGCTTGAGGCTTTCCAGCACCTGGTCTTGGTTGACGATGCCGTGGCGCAGCCAGTTGGCGATGTGCTGGCTGGAGATGCGCAGGGTGGCGCGGTCTTCCATCAGGCCCACATCGTTGATGTCCGGCACCTTGGAGCAGCCGACGCCCTGGTCGATCCAGCGGACTACATAACCGAGGATGCCCTGGGCATTGTTGTCCAGCTCGTTACGGATTTCTTCGTCGGACCAATCGGTGTTGCTGGCCAGAGGAATCGTCAGGATGTCGTCCACCGATGCACGTTCGCGCTTGGCCAGTTCGGCCTGGCGGGCGAACACGTCGACCTTGTGATAGTGCAGCGCGTGCAGCGCAGCCGCCGTCGGCGACGGTACCCAGGCGGTGTTGGCGCCGGCCAGTGGGTGGGCAATTTTCTGTTCGAGCATCGCCGCCATCAGGTCGGGCATTGCCCACATGCCTTTACCGATTTGCGCACGACCTTGCAGGCCGGTGCTCAAGCCGATATCGACGTTCCAGTTTTCATACGCGCCAATCCACTTTTCCGACTTCATGGCGGCCTTGCGCACCATCGCGCCGGCTTCCATGGAGGTGTGGATTTCGTCGCCGGTGCGGTCGAGGAAGCCGGTGTTGATAAACACCACGCGCTCGCTGGCCGCCTTGATGCAGGCCTTGAGGTTGACCGTGGTGCGGCGCTCCTCGTCCATGATCCCGACTTTGAGGGTGTTGCGCGGCAGGTTCAGCACGTCTTCGATGCGGCCGAACAGCTCGTTGGTGAACGCGGCTTCTTCCGGGCCATGCATCTTCGGCTTCACGATGTAAACGGAACCGGTGCGGCTGTTCTTGCGGCTGCTGGTGCCGTTGAGGCTGTGGATCGCCGCCAGGCTGGTGAGCAGGCCGTCGAGGATGCCTTCCGGCACTTCGTTGCCGTCTTTGTCGAGGATCGCGTCGATGGTCATCAAGTGGCCAACGTTGCGCACGAACAACAGCGAACGGCCATGCAGGGTCACATCGTTACCGTCGACACCGGTGTAGACGCGGTCGGCGTTCATGGTGCGGGTGAAGGTCTTGCCGCCCTTGGCCACTTCTTCGGCCAGGTCGCCTTTCATCAGGCCGAGCCAGTTGCGGTAGATCACCACTTTGTCATCGGCATCGACGGCGGCGACGGAGTCTTCGCAGTCCATGATGGTGGTCAGCGCGGCTTCCATCAGCACGTCTTTGACGCCGGCGGCGTCGGTCTGGCCGACGGGGGTGCTGGCGTCGATCTGGATTTCGAAGTGCAGGCCGTTGTGTTTGAGCAGGATCGCAATCGGCGCGGCCGCTGGGCCCTGGAAGCCGATCAGTTGCGCGTCGTCACGCAGGCCGCTGTTGCTGCCGCCCTTGAGGCTGACGATCAACACGCCATCGACAATCTTGTAACCGGTGGAGTCGGCGTGGCTGCCGGCGCTGAGCGGCGCGGCTTCGTCGAGGAAGGCGCGGGCGAAGGCGATGACTTTATCGCCCCGCACTTTGTTGTAGCCCTTGCCCCTCTCGGCGCCGTCGGCTTCGCTGATGGCATCGGTGCCATACAGCGCGTCGTACAGCGAGCCCCAGCGCGCATTGGAAGCGTTGAGGGCGAAGCGGGCGTTCATCACCGGCACCACCAGCTGTGGGCCGGCCATACGGGCAATTTCGTCGTCGACGTTTTGGGTCGAGGCCTGGAAGTCTGCGGCTTCTGGCAGCAGGTATCCGATATCGTGCAGGAAGGCTTTGTAGGCCACCGGGTCGTGGGCCTGGCCGGCGTGGGTCTGGTGCCAGGTGTCGATCCGCGCCTGGAAATCATCGCGTTTGGCGAGTAGGGCTTTGTTCTTCGGAGCCAGGTCGTGGATGACCTTGTCGGCGCCGGCCCAGAACTGGTCGGCAGTGATGCCGGTACCGGGAATGGCTTCGTTGTTCACGAAGTCGAACAGGACTTTGGCGACCTGCAGGCCACCGACTTGAACGTGTTCAGTCATTGCTTGCCTCACTCTGCGGAGCTTATGCGCTGTTTCAGATTTTCATTATGTAGTGCACGGTTGCGCATACTACAGGATGACTTGCGGTTGTGAAAATTAGACTAAATACGTCGTTTAGCGACCCACTTTGGTCGTACGGTCACAGCGGAGAACGGGATGTTCTCAAAAAACTATTGGATTGTTCCAGATAAATATAAAAATGGTACACGATTTGTTTTCGAGGGCCCCCGGGTCCACCTTGTAGATTGAATTCAGAGGGCTTCGCCATGGACCATCTTGTACTCACTATTATCGCCGCCGACAAACCCGGTCTGGTTGAACGCATCGCGCAGAACATTGCGGCCCACGGCGGCAACTGGCTGGAAAGCCGCATGGCGCACATGGCCGGGCAGTTTGCCGGGATTCTGCGCGTCAGTGTGCCGACCGAGCAGCGTCAGGCGCTGGTGGGTGCGCTGGAGGATTTATCCACACACGGCATTCGCGTGCTGGTGGGCGAGGGCAGCAGCGGGCAGGCCTCGGCATCCAAATCGATCATGATGACGCTGGTGGGTAACGACCGAGCGGGCATTGTGCGCGAAATCACCGCGCTGCTGAGCCAGCAAGGCGTGAACCTCGAAAGCCTGAGCACCGACGTGCGCCCGGCGCCCATGAGCGGTGATCCACTGTTTACCGCCGAGGCGCTGTTGCAGGTGCCGACGGCGTTATCCCTGGATACCTTGCAGCTGTCGCTGGAAACCCTGGCCGATGATTTGATGGTGGAACTGCACCACGAGGAATAATCAGCCCACAAGGTTATGCATGGAAATCTTGCATGGGCCTGTGGATAACCTGTAGAGACCCGGCGCCAGGCCAGGCCGGCCGGGCTTCTTCGCGAGCTGAGCAAAAAACGAGCAGTTTCAAGGGCTTGTGCACAAATGGCGGGGATCAGGTTGTGGATAACCTTGGGGTGGATCGCTGCAAGCCACGCCCGCTGTGGCTTGCAGAGGTTTGTACGTTATTTGATCAGCGTTTGCGTACGCTCAGCCAGGCATCCAGGCTGTACACCACCAGCCCGGCCCAGATAAACGCGAAGGCGATCAGGGTGCTGGTGGCCAGGTGTTCACCGAACAGCAGCACCGCTTCCAGCAGCACCAGGGTCGGCGCCACGTACTGTAAAAAGCCCAGCGCGGTGTAGGGCAAATGCCGTGCGGCGGCGTTGAAACACACCAGCGGGATCAGCGTCACCGGGCCGGCGGCCACCAGCCACCAGGCTTCGGAGGTGCTCCAGAACGCCAGCTGTGCACTGTGGGCCGACGGGTTGAACAGCAACCACGCCACGGCAATCGGCACCAGCATCCAGGTTTCCACTACCAGACCCGGCAAGGCCTTGACCGGCGCCTGCTTGCGGATCAGCCCATAGAAGCCGAACGTCAGCGCCAATACCAGCGACACCCACGGCAAACTGCCCACCTGCCACACCTGTTGCGCCACACCCACGGCCGCCAGCCCGACGGCCGCCCACTGCAAGCGGCGCAGGCGTTCGCCGAGGATCAGCATGCCCAGTAACACATTCACCAGCGGGTTGATGTAGTAACCCAGGCTGGCCTCGAGCATGCGCCCACTGTTCACCGACCACACGTAGGTCAGCCAGTTGCCCGCAATCAACGAGCCGCTGAGGGCCAGGATCGCCAGGCGCTTGGGGTTGTCACGCAGCTCGCGGAACCAGCCGGGGTGCTTCCACACCATCAGCAGCAACCCGCCGAACAGCGCCGACCACAGCACGCGGTGCACGATGATTTCGGCGGCGGGTACGCTGGCGATGGCTTTGAAGTAGAGCGGGAACAGGCCCCAGATGACATAGGCGCTCAGGCCCAGGATGTACCCCTTGCGGGGGTTGGCGGCGTGCATTGCAGAATCCTTGCTTAGGCAGCTAACAAAGCGCGATTGTAAGGATATTTGTCCGGGAGTGGGACCTGCTTGGCAATGAGATCTGCTTTATGTGGGAGGGGGGCAAGCCCCCTCCCACATAAAGCAAAAGCGGTTAAAACAACTTCAGAGGTTCTTCGTTGAGGGCCGACAACTGCTCACGCAACGCCAACACCTGATCGCCCCAATACCGCTCGCTGCCGAACCACGGGAAGCTGTGGGGGAACGCCGGGTCGTCCCAGCGCCGTGCGAGCCAGGCGCTGTAGTGCATCAGGCGCAGGGCGCGAAGCGGTTCGATCAGCGCCAGTTCGCGCGGGTCGAAGTCGTGGAATTCCTGGTAGCCATCCATCAATTCCGACAGCTGCCCCAGGCACTCCTGACGATCACCGGCGAGCATCATCCACAGGTCCTGCACCGCCGGGCCCATGCGGCAGTCATCCAGGTCGACGATGTGGAACATCTCGTCGCGGCACATCATGTTGCCGGGGTGGCAATCGCCGTGCATGCGGATGTTCTTGTGCGGCGTGGCCTTGTACACCTCTTCGACGCGCTTGAGCAGGTCGCGGGCGACGGACTCATAGGCCGGCAGCAGGCTCTTGGGAATGAAGTTACCTTCGAGCAAGGTGTTGAGGGAATCGTGACCGAAGTTCTTCACCCCCAGGGCTTCGCGGTGTTCGAACGGGCGGGTGGAGCCCACCGCGTGCAAACGCCCGAGCAATTGCCCAAGGCGATAGAGTTGATCGAGGTTGCCCGGCTCCGGCGCGCGGCCGCCACGGCGGGGGAACAGGGTGAAGCGGAAACCGGCGTGTTCGAACAGGCTTTCGCCATTGTGGATCAGTGGCGCGACGACCGGCACTTCGCATTCGGCGAGTTCGAAGGTGAAGCGGTGTTCTTCGAGGATCGCGTCGTTGGTCCAGCGCTGGGGGCGATAGAACTTGGCGATCAGCGGTTCGGAGTCTTCGATGCCCACCTGATACACGCGGTTTTCGTAGCTGTTGAGCGCAAGAACGCGAGCATCGCTGAGAAAACCGATGCTTTCGACGGCGTCGAGTACGAGGTCGGGGGTGAGTGTTTCAAACGGATGGGCCATGCGAACTCCTGCGCGCAGCAGGGCGCCGCGTCCGGCTCGGTATGGTAACGCACACTGAGATAGATAGGTGGTGGCTGTACTGGGCTCATCGGGGGCTTGCCCCCGATGAGTCCCTATCAGGCGCCCACAACCCCACCATCATCCCGCCGAATCGCCATCACCGAAGACCGCGGCTTGCCATTCGGCAAATGCTCCGGCCAGGTCGACCCGCCGGTTTCCCCCGGATGCTGAATCCCCACAAACAACGTCTTCTGATCCGGCGAAAAGCTGATCCCCGTGACCTCACACGCCACCGGCCCGACCATGAACCGGCGAATCTCCCCGGTGCTCGGGTCGGCGCACAGCATCTGGTTATTGCCCATCCCGGCGAAATCCCCTGCGTTGCTGTAGTCGCCGTCGGTCAGAATCCACAGGCGCCCGGCCTTGTCGAAACCCAGGCCGTCGGGGCTGTTGAACATGTTCTGCGGGTTGATGTTCGACGAGCCGCCCTTGGGCGTGCCGGCATGCACGCCGGGGTTGCCGGCCACCACAAACAGGTCCCAGGTGAATTCCAGGGCGTCGTGGTTATCGGCGTCGGCCTTCCAGCGCAGGATCTGGCCGTAGACGTTCTTCTCGCGCGGGTTGGGGCCGCCGACCGGCTGGCCGTCTTCGCCGCGCTTGGCGTTGTTGGTGAGGGTGCAATACACCTGGCCATCGGTGGGGCTGACCACGATCCATTCCGGGCGGTCCATGCGCGTGGCTTTCACCACGCTGGCGGCCAGGCGCGCGTGGATCAGCACTTCGGCCTGGCTGGCAAACCCTGTGCTGGCGTCGATGCCGTTTTTGCCATGGGTCAACTCGACCCACTTGCCCTTGCCCTTGGGGTGGTCGGCGTTGCCGTCGCCGGCGTCGAAAATCGCCACGTACAAGGTGCCGTGGTCGAGCAGGTCTTTGTTGGCCTTGGGGTTCTTGTGGTTGATCTTGTCGCGGCTGACGAACTTGTAGATGAACTCGCCGCGCTCGTCGTCGCCCATGTACACCACGGCGCGGCCGTCGCGGGTTTCTGCCAGCGCGGCGTTTTCGTGTTTGAAGCGGCCCAGGGCAGTGCGCTTGGCCGGGGTGGATTGCGGGTCGAACGGGTCGATTTCCACTACCCAGCCGTGACGGTTGAGTTCATTGGGGTTCTTGGCGATGTCGAAGCGCGGGTCGTGCAGGTGCCAGTTGATCTCTTTGCTGGCGGCGACCACGCCGTAGCGTTTTTGCCCGGCATCGAAGGTTTGTTGTGGGTTGCTGCTGCCGAAGCAGTCGGTGAAGTTCTCTTCACAGGTCAGATAAGTGCCCCACGGGGTCTTGCCGTTGGCGCAGTTCTGGAAGGTGCCGAGGGCTTTTTTGCCGGACTTGTCGGCGCTGGTTTTCAGCCAGTCGTGGCCGGCGGCGGGGCCGCTGAGGCGGATCGGCGAATTGCCGTGGATGCGCCGGTTGTAGCGCGAGTCCTGGACGAACTGCCAGGTGTCGCCCTTGCGCCGCACTTCGATCACCGATACGCCTTCACTGGCCTGGGCCTTGTGCACGTCTTCGGCCGATTGCGGCGCGCCGCCGTGGGCGTAGAGGTAACGGTAGTTGGTGTATTCGTTGTTGATCGCCATCAGCGCGCGGTTGTCTTCGCCGGGGAAGGCGAACAGGCTCATGCCGTCGTTGTTGTCGCCGAACTGCTGCTCCTGGGCCTTGGCCGTGCCGTTGCCGGACGGGTCAAACGCCGGTGCGCTCTTGCTCAGTGGCTGGCCCCAACTGATCAGCACCGAGGCGCTGTAGCCCGGCGGCAAGGTGATGGCGTCGCTGGTGGCTGCGGCGATGCTGGTAAAACCGAGCAACGGGCTGGCCGTGGCGGCGTTGACGGCCAGGGCGCTGCGGGTCAGCAGGTTGCCGCCCAGGAACATCGCGGCGCCGCACAGGGCGCCGGCGCCGATAAAGCGGCGGCGGGTGAGGCCGACCATCTGTTCCAGGTCGGTGGCTTGGTTTTCTTCTAATAGGCTCATCTCAGGCTCCCTGCGGTTTTTGCAGACACCATAAGGAGCGCGCGTGACGAAATTGTTGCAGCTTGAAGACGGCTGCTGTCTAGACCGGCGTGCCGAGTAGCACATTGCTCGGTGCGAATTGCACTTGGATCGACTGGCCTTCGGCCGCGCCCAGGGCCTTGAGCGTGTCGGGCTGCGCCAGGGCGCATAAAACCAGGCCGTTGGGCAGGACGATGCGCACTTCGCTGGGGCCGTCGTCGGCGGCGAGAATCGCTTCGACGGTGCCGCTCATGCAATTGTGTCCAGGTGTTGCGGGTGCGTCGGCTGCAAGCAACTCCAGCCAACCGGCCTTGATCAGCGCGACCACTTCCACGCCCATCTCCAGCTCCAGCCGTTGCGTGCTGTCGTGGGTGATTTGCGCGTCGAGGCTCAGCCCACCGGCCAATTGCAGGCGAATCAGATCATTGCGGCCATGGTTGTCGATGGCGATGACCTGGCCGTGCAACTGGTTACGCGCGCTGGTGCGCAACATCAGGCGGCCGAGCAGGTTGAAGTCGCTGGCGGCTTCGTCCGAGCCCAGCACTTCGGCTTGCAACGCTTGCAGTCGTTGGTAGAGGCGCAGCACCCGTTCACCTTCGGCGGTCAGCTTGGCGCCGCCGCCGCCCTTGCCGCCGACGCTGCGCTCCACCAGCGGTTTTTGCGCCAGATTGTTCAGCTCATCGATGGCGTCCCAGGCGGCTTTGTAACTCAGGCCAGCCGCCTTGGCCGCGCGGGTGATGGAGCCTTGCTCGGCGATATGCCCGAGCAACGCGATGCGCTGCGGGCGGCGGATGATGTGTTGGCTGAGGGAAGTCGGCAGGGACATGGGCATACGCTGTGTGGGGATGAGCGGACGTTGCGGCCGCAAGGCAAGAGAGTCAAGTGCCAGGCTTGGGCGTGCGCGCCAGGCAATACACATCCACCTGCCGCGCGCCGGCGTCCATCAGCAGGCGTGCCAGGCTGTGGGCCGTGGCGCCGGTGGTAAGCACGTCGTCTACCAGCGCAAAGTGGCGGCCTTGCACTTGGGCGGCAGGCGCGAGTGCAAAGGCGGCTAGCAGGTTACGGCGGCGGGTCTTGGCGTCGAGGGCCTGTTGCGCAACGGTTTCGTGGGGGCGCAGCAGCAGGTGTTCTTCAACGCTGATGCCCAGCTGTTGGCTGAGCCATTGCGCCAGCATCTGGGCCTGGTTGTAGCCGCGCTCGCGCAGGCGCTTGACGGCCATGGGCACCGGCAGCAGGCAGTCGGGGCGGGTGAGTTCGGCGTTATCGAAGCGATGTTGCACGTGCTGGCCCAGCATGCGCCCGAGCAGGTGACCCAGGGGCCAGCGGGCCTGATGCTTGAAGCGCGCGATCAGCGTGTCGACGGGAAAGCTGAAGGTCCACGGGGCGACCACCTGTTTAAAGGCCGGCGGGTGTTTCTGGCATTCACCGCAGATCAAGCCCGCCATGGGCAAGGGCAGGGCGCAGACCGCGCAGTGCGTCAGCAGCCAGGGCAGCTCGGTTTCGCAGGCGTTGCACACACAATCGGCCGATTGCGCGGGTTCATCGCAGATTAAACAGGTGTGGTTGTTTTTTAGCCAGATGTAAACCTTGTGTTTGTAGTCTGGTTGACAGTGCATGAATCTTCCTTAAATATGCCGAGCATCCGTGTCGTGTCTGTGGGTATTGCCCTTCCCGCAGCGAAAGCCCAAGCATAATCAAGGAATCGCCCATGAGCGCCAGCATCACCGCCACTTTGCGTCACGATTGGTCCCTCGCCGAAGTCAAAGCGCTTTTCGTGCAGCCGTTCAATGACCTGTTGTTCCAGGCGCAGACCGTGCACCGCGCGCATTTCGACGCCAACCGCGTGCAAGTGTCGACCTTGCTGTCGATCAAAACAGGGGCCTGCCCGGAAGATTGCAAATATTGTCCGCAGTCGGGCCACTACAACACTGGCCTGGAAAAAGAAAAGCTGATGGAAGTGCAGAAGGTCCTCGAAGAGGCTGCCCGCGCCAAGGCCATCGGCTCGACGCGTTTCTGCATGGGCGCCGCCTGGAAGCACCCGTCGGCCAAAGACATGCCCTACGTGCTGCAGATGGTCAAAGGCGTGAAGGCCATGGGCCTGGAAACCTGCATGACCCTCGGCCGCCTCGACCAGGACCAGACCGAAGCCCTGGCCCAGGCCGGCCTCGACTACTACAACCACAACCTCGACACCTCGCCGGAGTTCTACGCCAGCATCATCACCACCCGCACCTATAGCGAGCGCCTGCAAACCCTGGCCTACGTGCGGGATTCGGGGATGAAGATCTGCTCCGGCGGCATCCTCGGCATGGGCGAGTCGCTGGATGACCGCGCCAACCTGCTGATCCAGCTGGCCAACCTGCCGGAGCATCCGGAGTCGGTGCCGATCAACATGCTGGTGAAGGTCGCCGGTACGCCGCTGGAAAACGCCGAGGATATCGACCCGTTCGATTTCATCCGCATGCTGGCGGTGGCGCGCATCCTGATGCCGCAATCCCATGTGCGGCTGTCGGCTGGCCGTGAAGCCATGAACGAGCAGATGCAGGCCCTGGCGTTCTTCGCCGGTGCCAACTCGATTTTCTACGGCGACAAACTGCTGACCACCGCCAACCCGCAGGCCGACAAGGACATGCAACTGTTCTCGCGCCTGGGCATCCTGCCGGAAGCCCGCGAAGAGCACGCTGACGAAGTGCACCAGGCGGCGATCGAGCAGGCGTTGGTGGAGCAATCGATCAGTGAGCAGTTCTATAACGCTGCCGTCTGATTGAAATGCAATCCAAATGTGGGAGGGGGCAAGCCCCCTCCCACATTTTTTTACCGAGTTGAACCTGCTAAATCGAGGCCTGCATGTCTTTCGATCTCGCCGCGCGCCTCGCTGCCCGCCGTGCCGAACACCTTTATCGCCAACGCCCTTTACTCCAGAGCCCCCAAGGCCCTGAGGTGGTGGTCGACGGCCAACCGCTGCTCGCCTTCTGCAACAACGACTACCTGGGCCTGGCCAACCACCCGCAAGTAGTCGAAGCCTGGCGCGCCGGTGCGGCCCGTTGGGGCGTGGGCGGTGGCGCCTCGCACCTGGTGGTCGGGCATGCCACGCCGCACCATGAGCTGGAAGAAGCACTGGCCGACCTCACCGGCCGCCCGCGTGCGCTGCTGTTTACCACCGGCTACATGGCCAACCTCGGCGCGGTCACGGCGTTGGTGGGGCAGGGCGATACGGTGTTGGAAGACCGCCTCAACCATGCGTCCCTGCTGGATGCCGGTTTGCTCTCCGGCGCACGTTTCAACCGCTACCTGCACAACGACGCCGCCAGCCTGGCAAAGCGTCTGGAAAAAGCCACCGGCAATACGCTGGTGGTCACCGATGGCGTGTTCAGCATGGACGGCGACCTCGCCGACTTGCCCGCGCTGGCCCGCGAAGCCCGGGCCAAAGGTGCCTGGCTGATGGTCGACGACGCCCATGGCTTCGGCCCGCTGGGCGCGAACGGCGGTGGGATCGTCGAGCACTTCGGCCTGAGCCAGGACGACGTGCCGGTATTGGTCGGCACCCTGGGCAAAGCCTTCGGCACCGCGGGCGCGTTCGTGGCAGGCAGCGAAGACTTGATCGAAAGCCTGATCCAGTTCGCCCGGCCTTACATCTACACCACCAGCCAACCCCCGGCGCTGGCCTGCGCCACACTTAAAAGCCTGGAGCTGCTGCGCACCGAGCATTGGCGGCGTGAGCACCTCAACGGCCTGATCCGCCAGTTCCGCCAGGGCGCCGAGCAGCTTGGGCTGGACCTGATGGATAGCTTTACGCCGATCCAGCCGATCCTGATCGGCGACAGCGCCAAGGCGGTGCGCCTGTCGCAGCGGCTGCGCGAGCGCGGGCTGATGGTCACCGCAATCCGCCCACCGACCGTGCCGGCCGGCAGTGCGCGTTTGCGCGTGACCTTGACCGCCGCCCACAGCGCGGCGCAGGTGCAGCTATTGTTAAACGCATTGGAAGAGTGTTTCCGCCTGGAGCCCGACCATGCGTGATCGACTGATCTTGTTGCCCGGCTGGGGCCTTGGCGTCTCGCCGCTGGAGCCATTGGCCGCCGCCCTGCAGGGCCTGGACGAGCACCTGCAGGTGCACATCGAGCCCTTGCCCGTGCTGGCGTCCAGCGACTTGAATGAGTGGCTCGACGAACTCGACGCCACGCTGCCCGATAACGCCTGGCTGGGCGGCTGGTCCCTGGGCGGCATGCTCGCCTCCGAGCTGGCGGCGCGGCGTGGTGAGCGCTGCTGCGGCCTGCTGACCCTGGCCAGCAACCCGTGTTTCGTCGCCCATGCGGGCTGGCCCAGCGCGATGCCTGCCGAGACCTTCGACGCGTTTCTCGCCGGTTGCCATGCCGACTCCCAAGTCACCCTCAAACGCTTCGGCCTGCTATGTGCCAAGGGCGCCGAGGACCCACGCGGCCTGGCGCGGCTGCTGGTGAGTGGCGCGCCGAATACGCCTTCGAGCCAGTTGATGAGCGGCCTTGAGTTGCTCGCCCAGCTGGACACCCGCGACGCCTTGCTGGCCTATCGCGGCCCGCAGTTGCACTTGTTCGCGGGAATGGACGGGCTGGTGCCCGCCGAAGCAGCAGGCGACCTGTTGAGCTTGCTGCCCGATGTTGAAATCGGCCTGATTGAACAGGCCGGTCACGCGTTTCTTCTGGAAGACCCCCACGGTGTGGCGGGGGCCATCCAGGCTTTTTTGCATGAGTGTGTCGATGACTGATTTATCCCAGCCTGC
The DNA here is from genome assembly GCF_979253585.1 of Pseudomonas sp. AC463. Classification (NCBI taxonomy): domain Bacteria; kingdom Pseudomonadati; phylum Pseudomonadota; class Gammaproteobacteria; order Pseudomonadales; family Pseudomonadaceae; genus Pseudomonas; species Pseudomonas sp. AC463. The sequence goes on from NZ_CEEDDZ010000022.1 coordinate 29,564, forward strand.
CCTGCCGGGCGGCTTGCCGGACAAGCGCCAGGTCGCGGCCTCGTTTTCCCGTGCGGCGGCCAGCTACGACAGCGTCGCCGAGTTGCAGCGCGCGGTCGGGCATGCGCTGCTGTCGCGCCTGCCGCCCGCAAGCGCGCCGAAACGCTGGCTGGATATGGGCTGCGGCACCGGTTATTTCAGTCGCGCGCTGGGCGAGATGCTGCCGGCCAGCCAGGGCGTGGCGCTGGATATCGCCGAAGGCATGCTCAACCATGCGCGGCCTTTGGGTGGCGCCGAGTATTTTATTGCCGGTGATGCCGAGCGTCTGCCACTGGCAGACGCCAGTTGCGGGCTGATCTTCTCCAGCCTGGCGGTGCAGTGGTGTGCGAACTTCGACGCGGTGCTCAGCGAGGCTTATCGCGTGCTGCAACCGGGTGGCGTGCTGGCGTTCGCGAGCCTGTGCGTGGGCACTCTGCAAGAGTTGCGCGACAGCTGGCGCGCCGTGGATGGCCTGGTGCACGTCAACCGTTTCCGCACCTTCGAGGCCTATCAACAGCTGTGTGCCGCCAGCGGCCTGCGTGTGGTGAGCCTGGAGCGCCGGCCCCATGTGCTGCATTACTCGGATGTGCGCAGCCTGACCCATGAGCTGAAGGCATTGGGCGCGCATAACCTCAACCCCGGTCGCCCGGGAGGCTTGACGGGGCGCGCGCGGATTGTTGCACTGGTACACGCTTACGAGCAGTTCCGTCAGGCCCAGGGCCTGCCCGCCACCTATCAAGTGGTGTACGCCGTACTGGAGAAACCGCTATGAGCGCCGCCTATTTCGTCACCGGCACCGACACCGATGTGGGCAAGACCACCATCGCCGCCGGCCTGCTGCATGCCGCCCGCCAAGCCGGCAAAAGCACCGCCGCCGGCAAGCCCGTGGCCTCCGGCTGCCAGGTCACGCCCAAAGGTTTGCGCAACGCCGATGCCCTGGCGCTGCTGGCCGAATGCTCGTTGCCGCTGACCTATGCCGAGGTCAACCCGGTGGCCTTCGAGCCGGCCATCGCCCCGCACCTGGCGGCGCGGGAGGCGGGTGTGGCGCTGACGGTGCAGTCGTTGCTCAAGCCGATGCAGCAGATTCTGGCGCGCCAAGCCGATTTCACTTTGATTGAGGGCGCGGGCGGCTGGCGTGTGCCTTTGGCCGATCAGGACAATCTGTCGGACCTGGCCATGGCACTGCAACTGCCGGTGATCCTGGTGGTGGGCGTGCGCCTGGGGTGTATCAGCCATGCCCTGCTCACCGCCGAGGCCATCGCCCGGGACGGCCTGCCGCTGGCGGGTTGGGTGGCGAATATCATCGATCCGAAGACCTCGCGCCTGGAGGAAAACCTCGCCACCCTGGCTGAGCGTCTGCCTGCGCCGTGCCTGGGGCGTGTGCCCAAGCTCAAGCACGCTGGGGCCGAAGCCGTGGCGCATTACCTGCAACTGGACCTGCTCGACTGATTTTGGCTATCGCTAAGGCACTATGCCATTAGTGTTTTTGACGGGCGTTTTGCCAGGATCTCTGCTTCAATCAGTGCTCACGATTCTGTAAAGGCAGGCTTAGCCATGGAAATCTCTGGAAGCAGCGCGTTTTATTCGGGCCTGAATACCATTCAGACCGGGCAGAACCGTGTCGACCAGGCCGCCGGCAAAATCGCCAGTGCCGCCACCAGCCAACCTTCCGATGCCCAGAATGATCGCTTGCAGGCGGTCAATCGCGGTCAGCCAACCAACTCTGCGAGCAATATGGTGGAGCTGGCGGAGGGCAAGTTTCAGGTCGAGCTGGGCGTCAAAGTCGCCAAGGCTTCGGATGAAATGCTCGGCACGTTGATCGATACCTACGCCTAATCTGCTGAAGTTTAAAATGTGGGAGGGGGCTTGCCCCCGATAGCAGTGGGTCAGTCACAGTGATGTTGGCTGGTACTGCGCTATCGGGGGCAAGCCCCCTCCCACATTTGCATTCATTCACCCTGATCAATCTCTCACTCTTTTTTGATGTGGCAACCTGCCGCAGGCTTTGCCGTGCGCGCCATTGATCCATGGCATGACAAACGGCATCTGACCGACGCTTGACATACCCAGGTCGTAAACGTATGTTTCAAACACCTGTTTGACCGCCACAACAAATCCACGCGGTTGTTCATTCCAGATACATCAGCAGAGGTTTATCGCTATGCCTGACTACAAGGCCCCCTTGCGTGATATTCGCTTCGTTCGTGACGAACTGCTTGGCTATGAAGCGCACTATCAGAGCCTGCCGGCTTGCCAGGACGCTACCCCGGACATGGTTGACGCCATCCTTGAAGAAGGCGCCAAGTTCTGTGAGCAAGTACTGGCACCGTTGAACCGCGTGGGCGACATCGAAGGGTGTACCTGGAGCGAGTCAGGCGTAAAAACCCCTACTGGTTTCAAAGAAGCCTACAAACAGTTCGTTGAAGGCGGCTGGCCAAGCCTGGCCCACGACGTGGAGCACGGCGGCCAAGGCTTGCCGGAATCCCTGGGCCTGGCAGTGAGCGAAATGGTTGGCGCCGCCAACTGGTCGTGGGGCATGTACCCGGGCCTGTCCCACGGTGCGATGAACACCATCTCCGAGCACGGCACGCCTGAGCAGCAAAACGCCTACCTGACCAAGCTGGTCTCGGGCGAGTGGACCGGCACCATGTGCCTCACCGAACCGCATTGCGGCACCGACCTGGGCATGCTGCGCACCAAGGCCGAGCCTCAGGCCGATGGTTCCTACAAAGTCTCCGGCACCAAGATCTTCATCTCGGCCGGTGAACACGACATGGCCGACAACATCGTCCACATCGTACTGGCCCGCCTGCCGGACGCACCGGCCGGCACCAAAGGTATCTCGCTGTTTATCGTGCCCAAGTTCCTGCCGAACGCAGACGGCTCGATAGGCGAGCGCAACGCGGTGAGCTGCGGTTCCCTGGAACACAAGATGGGTATCCACGGCAACGCCACCTGCGTGATGAACTTCGACGCGGCCACCGGTTTCCTGATCGGCCCGGCGAACAAAGGCCTGAACTGCATGTTCACCTTTATGAACACCGCTCGCCTGGGCACCGCGCTGCAAGGCCTTTCCCACGCCGAGATCGGCTTCCAGGGCGGCCTCAAATATGCGCGCGACCGACTGCAGATGCGCTCCCTGACCGGCCCTAAAGCCCCGGACAAAGCCGCTGACCCGATCATCGTGCACCCTGACGTGCGCCGCATGCTGCTGACCATGAAAGCCTTCGCCGAAGGCAACCGTGCGATGGTGTACTTCACCGCCAAGCAAGTGGACATCGTCAAGTACGGCACCGACGACGAAGCCAAGAAACAGGCTGACGGCCTGCTGGCCTTCATGACCCCGATCGCCAAGGCGTTCATGACCGAAGTCGGCTTTGAATCGGCCAACCACGGCGTGCAGATCTACGGTGGCCACGGCTTTATCGCCGAGTGGGGCATGGAGCAGAACGTTCGCGACAGCCGCATTTCGATGCTGTACGAAGGCACCACCGGTATCCAGGCGCTGGACCTGCTCGGCCGCAAAGTGCTGATGACCCAAGGCGAAGCGCTCAAGGGCTTCACCAAGATCGTGCACAAGTTCTGCCAGGCCAACGAAGGTGTCGAGGCGGTCCAGGAGTTCGTGACGCCGCTGGCTGCGCTGAACAAAGAGTGGGGCGAGTTGACCATGAAGGTCGGCATGGCCGCGATGAAAGACCGTGAAGAAGTCGGGGCCGCCTCGGTGGATTACCTGATGTACTCCGGTTACGCCTGCCTGGCCTACTTCTGGGCCGACATGGCCCGCCTGGCCGCCGAGAAACTGGCTGCCGGCACCACCGAAGAAGCCTTCTACACCGCCAAGCTGCAAACCGCGCGCTTCTACTTCCAGCGCATCCTGCCACGTACCCGTACCCACGTGGCCACCATGCTGTCGGGCGCCAACAACCTGATGGACATGAAAGAAGAGAACTTCGACCTGGGCTACTAAGCCTCGGCGAGTTGATTGAAAAGCCGCCGCTCTCCCGGGAGCGGCGGCTTTTTTGTGGGCGCCTGCAACGTACTTACGGTGTCGGGGTGAACGGCGACCCGTCGCAATAGGTATCGCCGGGCAGAACGCCTCTGACCGCAGTTGCCACGGGTGCAGAGCGTAGCAGTTGGCCTTGGGCATTCAGCGCCGAATAGCTGAAATACAAGATGCCCCTGCCGATCACTCCCATAGTGGTGGGGTAGGGCACGTTTACCGTCTGGCCCAGGGTTGTCGCACTCGCGGCCAACACTACAGGGACAGTGACTGCAGGTGCGATGGGGTTTGAACCATCATCCTGGCGGCTTGATACGCAGCTGACCGTCAACGTTGTGCCAATGATCAAATTGGTCGAGGGCGGGATAAACACTTGAATGAAGCGGTTGGGATACGGAGTGTTCAAAGGTTGAGGCGAATTGCAATTGAGGGCCCCGTTGTTCAGGTTTTGCACCTGCGGCGGCGCCAGCGTCATCAAGGTCGAAACATTGAAGATCAGGTTGCGTACCGGCCCGTTGAAAACTGCGCCGCCGCTGGTGATTCTGAACCTGACCGGGGCTGCAATATCATTCGTGGTTGACCCTGGCACAGCGGCCTGGATTTGTACCGTCGGGACAATCATCCGCAAGGGTAACGGCTGACCCGCGTAAACCAGGGAGGCGATCGCGAAGCCCGCGCCCAGGAGAACGCTTATCAAGTCGCCGATTTGCAAGCCATCGGCGCTGTCCAGCCACACCTCCATCCCGCCCTGGCCAGCCTGGTTGATATCCCCCAGTGTCACGGTGTTGTCGGGCGCAATTGCTTGTGTCACTCGTGGGGCTGCAATGTTCGTGGGTGTTATGCGTACCGCCACCAGGATTTCAAGAATCAACGAGTCCATGGCGCGGCGACCATCCCGGGTAATGCAGCGGTAGGTCAGTTGTTGCCGGCCGTTGCCACGGGCACGAATGACGGCTGCCGGGAGGGGAATAACTCGCTCCGCCGGAAAGTCAGGCAGCACCGTGGCAGGTGGCACGGCATAGGACACCTGCATGTGGCTGGCGGTGGTTCCGTAGTAGGGAATGGAAACCAGGCCCCTCTCGTTGTTGATCTCCCGATGCGGGGGAATTCGAAACAAGACCGGGTCATTGTTGGCCAGGTACTCCTCAGTAATCAAAGCGGTCGTGAGGTTCGCGGGCAGCAACGGACGCGGTGGGGTAATGGTGAGGTAGCCAAACGGTGGCGTTCTTCGCACCCGCAAGGTCGTACTGGCGGTTGCGCGCAGGACGTTGTTACCGTCTTCGAGGATATAGGTCAGCTGATAGTCGCCCTCAACGCCCACCAGGTGGCGCGGAACCAACACCTCCACTTCGTCCTGCGGATAGCCGGTGAATTGCCTGAAGGCCACCAATTGGTATTCAGCCGGCGCGGGTGATTCAACGTACACCCTGATCGTTGCGCGAGCCCCCGCGGGCCCGGGCTGCGGCAGTTGCGGAATCGTCAGTGGCTGGTCTCTATCCATCGTATACAGACCCACCATGCCGTCAGTGCCGGCGATGGCATTCGTCACGATCAGCGGCTGCAAGGCGGGGATTGCGTTACGAATCAAAAACAGTGAGCTGGTGCGCACCAGATCGTTGGTTGCGGTTTCCATGGTGTTCACTCCCATCGCGGGTTAGGGCACTCCTTGTCCCGAAAGCCTGCTGGGTGGTGAGTGGTACAGGTTAGTAAACAGCGCAGGACGTTCGATTGAAACTGTCAAGGTTGACAGTTGACTCGGCCGTGCCCAGGCACACAGCGTGCGTTCTTATCCAGCGGCCGATAAAAAACCACAGCGTGGCACTCAGGGATTGGCTCAGCCGGCCGTTACAGTGATGGCAATGTGATACATGACGGGCAGGGTGTGCTTAACTGTCCGAATAAAGGCACTGTGCCACTATTTTTTGCGGGTCGGAGTTTTACCCTTGTCACGCGTGTCCGCTGTACGTTTCAGTCATTTTTTCCCTTCGTTACTGCTCTTGCTGGCGGGGCTCTCGGCTGCCTACGTCAAGGATCTCAACGTCTTCTTTACCTCGCTGTTCAACGTGCTGCCGACCCTGGTGCTGTTGCTCGGCGGTTCGTATTGCGCGGTGTATCGGCGCCAGCGTGAGCTGTTCCTGATGATCACGGTGTACGTCGTCTACTTTCTGCTCGATACCCAGACCGACTTCTACCGCGACAACGGCCGCGTGCGCGAAGACGCGGCGGTGGTGTTTCACCTGTGTTGCCTGTTGTTGCCGCTGCTGTTCAGCATCTACGCGCTGTGGCAGGAAAAGACCCACCTGTTTCGCGACTTCGTCGCACGCGGCGCGGTGTTGCTGGCCATCGGCAGCGTCGCCCTGGCGCTGGAGCAAAGTTACCCCGAGGCCGTACTGAACTGGCTGGCAGAGATCCGCTGGCCGGCCCTGCACGGCACCTGGATGAGCCTGATCCAGCTGTCGTACCCTATGTTCCTGATCGGCTTCCTCACCCTGGCCGCGCAGTACTGGTACCAGCCGCGCCCGCTGCATGCGGCGCAACTGGTGGGGCTGCTGGGTTTGTTCTGGATGTTGCCGCAAACCTTCATCCTGCCGTTTACCCTGAACATCATGTGCAGCCAGGTGATGCTGATGATCGCCGCCGGTGTGGCCCACGAGGCCTATCAAATGGCCTTTCGCGATGAGCTGACCGGCCTGCCGGGGCGCCGCGCGCTCAACGAACGCATGCAGCGGTTGGGGCGCAACTATGTGCTGGCCATGAGCGACGTCGACCACTTCAAGCGCTTCAACGACACCCATGGCCACGACGTCGGCGACCAAGTGCTGCGCCTGGTGGCGAGCAAGCTGTCCAAGGTCAACGGCGGCGGGCGCGCGTACCGCTATGGCGGTGAGGAGTTCGCCGTGGTGTTCGCCGGCAAGACCCTTGAGGAGTGCATGCCGCACCTGGAGGAAATCCGCGAGATCATCGCCGACTACGACATCAAGCTGCGTAACTCGGACCGCCCGCAGGACGATCAGCAAGGTCGTCAGCGCCGCGCCGGCAGCGGGGCGTCGAGTGTGTCGGTGACCATCAGCATCGGCGTGGCCGAGCGCCAGGTCGAGCAGCGCAGCCCCGAAGAAGTCCTCAAGACCGCCGACCAGGCGCTGTACGCCGCCAAGGGCGCCGGGCGTAACTGCGTGGTTGCGGCCGGGCAAACCCGGCGTGGCGCGGTGCGCATGCAAAGCGCTGCCGGTTGAGTGATGGTGGTGTATTCAGCGGTTCTACAGTGATTGTTCGCGGCAGCCGCCGGCAGTAGGTTGGAACCATCTGCTGCCGGAGAAACTGTCATGCCTGAATACAAAGCTCCCCTGCGCGACATGCGCTTTCTGATCGACAACGTGTTTGATTTCCACGGCCACTACGCCGCCCTGGGCGCCACGGACGCCAGCCCGGACATGGTGGCGGCGATCCTCGAAGAAGGCGCCAAATTCTGCGAAAACGTGCTCGCGCCGCTCAACCGCAGCGGCGATGAAGAAGGTTGCCATTTCGATAACGGCGTGGTCACCACGCCCAAAGGCTTCAAGGAAGCCTTCGCCCAGTACGTGGAGGGCGGCTGGCACGGCGTGGCAGCCGACCCGGCCTACGGCGGCCAGGGTTTGCCGCAATCCCTGGGCCTGGTGCTCAGCGAGATGATCGGCTCCAGCAACACCTCCTGGGGCATGTACCCAGGGCTGACCCACGGCGCCATGTCGGCGATCCACGCCCACGGCACCGACGAGCAGAAAACCACCTACTTGAACAAACTCACCGCCGGCGAGTGGACCGGCACCATGTGCCTCACCGAAGCCCACTGCGGCACCGACCTGGGTCTGATCAAGACCCGCGCCGTGCCCCAGGCGGACGGCAGCTACGCGCTCACCGGCAGCAAAATCTTCATCTCGGCCGGCGAGCACGACATGAGCGCCAACATCATCCACCTGGTGCTGGCCAAGCTGCCGGACGCGCCGGCGGGTACCAAGGGGATTTCGTTGTTTATCGTGCCCAAGTTCCACGCCGATTCGGGCGAGCGCAACGCGGTGCACTGCGGCTCCATCGAACACAAGATGGGCATCAAGGGCTCGGCCACCTGTGTACTGAACTTCGATGGCGCCAAAGGCTTCCTGATTGGCGAGGCGAACAAAGGCCTCAACTGCATGTTCACCATGATGAACCACGCGCGCCTGGGCACCGGCATGCAGGGCCTGTGCAATGGCGAAGCGAGCTTCCAGGGCGCGATCAAGTACGCCAACGACCGCCTGCAAATGCGCTCGCTCACCGGTGCCAAGGCCCCGGAAAAAGCCGCCGACCCGATCATCGTGCACGCCGACGTGCGCCGTATGCTGCTGACCATGAAAGCCTTCAACGAAGGCAACCGCGCGCTGACCTACTTCACCGCGCAACTGCTCGACACCGCGCACCTGGGCAGCGACGCCACGCAACGCCAGGAAGCCGAAGACCTGCTGGCGTTCCTCACGCCCATCTGCAAAGCCTTTATGACCGACACCGGCCTGGAGGTGACCAACCACGGCATGCAAGTGTTCGGCGGCCACGGTTACATTCGCGAATGGGGCATGGAGCAACTGGCCCGCGACGCGCGAATTGCGCCGATCTACGAAGGCACCAACGGCATCCAGGCCCTCGACCTGCTGGGGCGCAAGGTGCTGGGCAGCCAGGGCAAGTTGCTGCGCGGGTTTACCAGAATCGTGCATAAGTTTTGTGAGGCGAATGCCGAGCATCCGCAGCTCAAGGGTTACGTGGCGCAGCTCAACACGCTGAACAAGGAATGGGGCGAGCTGACCACCCAGGTCGGTATGGCCGCGATGAAAAACCCTGACGAAGTCGGCGCCGCCGCCGTGGATTACCTTATGTACAGCGGTTACATCATCCTCGCCTACCTGTGGCTGCGCATGGCCATCGCCGCGCAAAGCCATGACGATGTCGAGTTCGCCAAGGCCAAGCTGGCCACCTGCGAGTTCTACTTCAAGCGCCTGCTGCCGCGCACGGCAACCCATCGCGCGGCCGTGGAGGCGGGCAGCGAATGCCTGATGAGTCTGCCGGCGGAGGCATTTGCCTTGTGATGACTTAAAAATACCAATCAGTCACAAGTGGACCCTATGTGTCTGAAAAGTTGTTCGGGTACACTCGGAGCCTGTAAAACCGACCCTACCGAATTACTTTTCACGTTCTCACGAGGTTTGCCATGGCTGATTACAAAGCGCCGCTGCGTGATATGCGCTTCGTCCTCAACGAAGTTTTTGAGGTCGCCACCACTTGGGCCCAATTGCCGGCATTGGCAGACACCGTTGACGCCGAAACGGTAGAGGCAATCCTCGAAGAGGCCGGCAAGGTCACTGCAAAATCCATCGCCCCCATCAGCCGTGGTGGCGATGAGCAGGGTTGCCGCTGGGACAACACGGCGGTGTTCACCCCGGACGGTTATCCACAGGCCTACAAAACCTACGCCGAAGGTGGCTGGGTGGGTGTCGGCGGCGACCCGATCTTCGGCGGCATGGGCATGCCCAAGGCGGTGTCGGCCCAGGTTGAAGAAATGATCAACTCCTCGAGCCTAGCGTTTGGCCTGTACCCGATGCTGACGTCCGGCGCCTGCGTTTCAATCAACACCCACGCCAGCGAAGAGCTGAAAGCCACCTACCTGCCGAAGATGTATTCCGGCGAGTGGGCCGGTTCCATGTGCCTGACCGAGGCGCACGCCGGCACCGACCTGGGGATTATCCGCACCAAGGCCGAGCCTCAGGCGGACGGGTCCTACACCATCAGCGGCACCAAGATCTTCATCACCGGTGGCGAACACGACCTCACCGACAACATCATCCACCTGGTATTGGCCAAGCTGCCGGACGCGCCGGCGGGGCCGAAGGGTATCTCGCTGTTCCTGGTGCCGAAGTTCATGGTCAATGCCGATGGCAGCCTGGGCGCGCGCAACCTGGTGAGCTGTGGCTCCATCGAACACAAGATGGGTATCCAGGCCTCCGCCACCTGCGTGATGAACTTCGACGGCGCCGTGGGTTACCTGGTGGGCGAGCCCAACCGTGGCTTGGCGGCCATGTTCACCATGATGAACTACGAGCGGCTGGGGGTTGGCATTCAGGGCCTGGCGTCCGGCGAGCGCTCTTACCAGAACGCCATCGAGTACGCCCGCGACCGCCTGCAAAGCCGCGCGCCGACAGGCGCCCAGGCGAAGGACAAAGTCGCCGACCCGATCATCGTGCACCCGGACGTGCGCCGCATGCTGCTCACCATGAAAGCTGCCAACGAAGGCGGCCGCGCGTTCTCCACCTACGTGGCGACGCAACTGGACATCGCCAAGTTCAGCGAAGACCCGGCGGCCCGCGAGCGCGCCGACAACCTGGTGGCGTTGCTGACGCCGGTGGCCAAAGCGTTTCTCAGTGACCTGGGCCTGGAAACCACCGTGCTTGGCCAGCAAGTGTTTGGCGGTCACGGCTACATCCGCGAGTGGGGCCAGGAGCAACTGGTGCGTGATGTGCGCATCACGCAAATCTACGAAGGCACCAACGGCATCCAGGCGCTGGACTTGATGGGACGCAAGATCGTCGGCAGCGGCGGCGCGTTCTACACCTTGTTTGCCGACGAGATCCGCGAGTTCATCGCGGCCTCAGGTGCCGAGCTGGCCGAGTTCACCAAGCCGCTGAGCGCGGCGGTGGATGACCTGGACGAATTGACTGCCTGGGTGCTGGACCGCGCCAAGACCAACCCGAATGAAATCGGCGCCGCCTCGGTGGAGTACCTGCACGCCTTTGGCTACATGGCCTATGCCTATATGTGGGCGCGCATGGCCAAGGCCGCGTTGGGCAAAGAGGCTGAGGAAGACTTCTACGCCAGCAAGCTGGGCACCGCGCGCTTCTACTTTGCGCGCCTGTTGCCGCGTATTCATTCGCTGAGTGGGTCGGTAAAAGCCGGTAGCGAATCGCTGTTTTTGCTCGATGAGGCACTGTTCTAAGGGCTTGGAGGCCGTGTAAGCATTCTCTTACATCACGTGCTGCTATTCGTCCTCTATCGCCAAATTGGATCCACGGATAATCTACTTCACATGGACGTCGCGCAGGAAGCGCAAAGCAACAACAGGGACACGTAGGATTCTGCCAGGATGGCGGAGTGAAATGGATGTCAGGGAAACAGTCTGCAAAGCCCCGCTTCGGCGGGGTTTTCTTTTGCCCGCGAAAAAGTCAGGCGCTTGCCTGCGGGGCATTCATCACGTCTTCCAGCAAGGTGCGCAGCAACGCCACCGTCGCCTGCTGGCGCTGCACATCGCGGCACACCAAACCGACTTTCAGCGGCACCCGGGGTTCACTCAAGGGTTTCCATAGCAACGCCTTGCTGTTGTGTTCATCCTGGGAACGGCCCGGCAATACGGTGGCGAGCTTGGTGTGGGGCAGGCTGTCGAGGATCCCCGCCATGGTGTTCAGCTCCGCCTGCACCTGCGGCCGACGCCCGAGGTTGGCCAACTGCCCTTGCCAGATCTGGCGCACCTGAAACTCCTCCCCCAGTAGCAACATCGGTAACTCGGCCGCCTGCTTCAGCGAGACTTTCTTGAATTCCCGCAGGGGATGGTCCTCGGGGATGACCACCTTCAACTCATCCTCATACAGCAGCGCACCGGTCAGCCCCGGCTGGCGAGGCGGTAGGTAGCTGATGCCGATGTCCAGCGAGCCATTGAGCAGCCGCCGTTCAATCTCAAGCCCGGTCAATTCGTAGATCTGCACCACCAAGTGCGGCTGCGCCTTGCGCACGCGCTCAAGCATTTGCGGCACCAAACTGGTGTGCACGGTTTGCAGCACGCCGATGGCCAAGGTGCGCATGGCCTGACCCTTGAAGTTGCGCAAGGCTTCGACGGCCTGCTGCATGCCATCGATCAGCGGCAAGGCATGGTTGTACAAGGTGTGAGCGGCCAGGGTCGGCAACAGGCGCTTGCTGCTGCGCTCGAACAGGCTCACATCCAGGTTCTGCTCCAGTTGGCGAATCTGCTGGGACAAGGCCGGTTGGGAGATCGACAGGCGCTCCGCCGCGCGGCCTACGTGGCCCTCTTCATACACCGCGACGAAATAACGCAGTTGCTTGAAATCCATAAGACTTACTTATCGAAAAAGCTGGAAAATCGAAATGGCTGTTGGCCCCCGGGACGCCTAGTCTAGCGCCTATTCGCAGGGCTTACAGGGCCGGATCGGGCAATGAATAGCGTTTATGTTGATGGCATTTACATAGGCAACACAAAAAACCTCAAGGCACTGTGTGCGGTGGGGGCCTACCAAGGTCCGCTTGCCATTGGGGGCAGCCTGTGAACCTGTTCCGTCGCCCCGCCCCGAGCCTTGACGATCTGATCCTGGATGCGCCGCAGGGGGATCCGTCCAGCCAATCGCTGATGCCCACCGTGGCCAAGCCAGCCCAGGTGTTTGTACGCGGCCAGGGCTCGTGGTTGTGGGACAGCGATGACCGCGCCTACCTGGATTTCAGCCAGGGCAACGCCGCCAATAGCCTCGGCCACAGTCCGCAGGTGCTGATCAACGCCTTGGGCGAACAGACCCAGGCACTGATCAACCCCGGGATGGGCCTGCATAACCGCACCCAGCTCAACCTTGTCGAGCGCCTGTGCCATCGCACCGGCAGCGACCAGGCCTACCTGCTCAACAGCGGCGCTGAAGCCTGCGAAGCGGCGATCAAACTGGCGCGCAAATGGGGCCAGCTGCATCGCGGCGGCGCCTACCGCATCATCAGTGCCAGCAGTGGCTGCCATGGGCGCAGTTTCGCCGCCATGGCCGCGTCGGCGAGTACGCGCTTTGAGCCGCAACTGCCGGGCTTCAGCCACGTGCCCTTTAACGACTTGCCGGCGCTGCATGCTGCCGTCGATGCACAAACCGTCGCCATCTTGCTGGAGCCGATCCAAAGCGAAGCCGGCGTGATCCCCGCGACCGAGCACTACCTAAAGGGTGTGGAGCGGTTGTGTCGTGAGCTGGGCATCCTGCTGATTTTCGACGAGGTCCAAACCGGCGTCGGCCGTTGCGGCACTCTGCTTGCCGAACAGCAATACGGCGTGCGGGCCGACATCATCACCCTCGGCAAAGGCCTGGGCGGTGGCGTACCGCTGGCGGCGCTGCTGGCGCGGGGCACCGCCTGCTGCTTTGAGGTGGGCGACCTGGAAGGCACCCATCATGGCAACGCACTGATGGCGTCGGCCGGCCTGGCGATACTCGATACGGTGCTGGAGCACGGCTTCCTCGACCAGGTACGTGAATCCGGCCTTTACCTGGGCGAAGGCCTCGCCCGCCTGGCCTACCGCTACGACCACGGCCAACTGCGCGGCCACGGTCTGATGTGGGGCCTCACGTTGTCGGATGATTCTGCAGATGCGGTGGTAAAAGCTGCGCTGCACGAAGGCCTGATCCTCAACGCCCCGCAACCCAACGGCCTGCGTTTCACTCCCGCGCTGACGGTGAGCAAAAGCAACATCGACGAAATGCTCCTGCGCCTGGCCCGCGCCTTCTCCCGCGTGCGCACCGCACAACTGCAATGCCGCAAGGGCATCGCCGTTTAACCCCCGATTTCTTGAACCGTCTCGCGGCATACGCGGCGCCTCCAGCCTGATTCTTTTGGCTGGGGGCGTTTTTTTGTCTGTTCATTTCAGGATGGCCCAGTGCCAGATTCCACTGAACCCTCACGAACGGCCAGGGTCGATTAGCTACACGGCTCACACGAGCCGATTTTTTGGAGCTGACCCATGGACATCATTCGTATCATCATCGCTATTCTGCTGCCGCCACTGGGTGTGTTCCTGCAAGTGGGTTTCGCCGGCGCGTTCTGGCTGAATATCCTGCTGACCCTGTGCGGTTACTTCCCCGGCATCATCCACGCGGTGTACATCATCGCCAAGCGCTGAGGCTTTCAAATGTGGGAGGGGGCTTGCTCCCGATGGCTGGGTATCAGTTAGCACATGCACTCACTGAACCACCGCTATCGGGGGCAAGCCCCCTCCCACATTTAGACCGCGTTACCTTCAGCCTTTTGCGATGAGCCGTGAGTTGCGCTCATTGCGAAAGGCCAGTTGCTCGATGGTCTGGGTGGCGTGTTCGGCCTCTTCGCGCGCTTGCAGAATGATGCCGTGCTGCTCGGACTTGCTGCAGACCGGGTCGGCGTTGCTCGCATCCCCCGTGAGCATGAAAGCCTGGCAGCGGCAGCCGCCGAAGTCCTTTTCTTTTTCGTCGCAGGAACGGCACGGCTCGGGCATCCAGTCGTAGCCGCGAAAGCGGTTGAAGCCGAACGAGTCGTACCAGATGTGCTGCATGCTGTGGTCGCGCACATTGGGAAATTGCACCGGCATCTGCCGGGCGCCGTGGCAGGGCAGGGCGGTGCCGTCCGGCGTGACCGTAAGGAAGATGCTGCCCCAGCCGTTCATGCAGGCTTTCGGGCGTTCCTCGTAGTAATCCGGTGTCACGAATATCAGCTTGCACGGATGCCCTTCGGCTTCGAGCTTGGCGCGGTATTCGTTGGTGATGCGCTCGGCGCGCACCAGCTGTTCCTTGGTCGGCAGCAACCCCACACGATTGAGCTGCGCCCAGCCGTAAAACTGGCAGGTGGCGAGTTCGACGAAGTCCGCTTCCAGCGCAATACACAGCTCGATGATGCGGTCGATCTTGTCGATATTGTGCCGATGGGTCACGAAGTTGAGCACCATCGGGTAGCCGTGCGCCTTTACCGCGCGGGCCATTTCCAGCTTTTGCGCGAAGGCTTTTTTCGAGCCGGCGAGCAGGTTGTTCACCTGTTCGTCGCTGGCCTGGAAGCTGATCTGGATGTGGTCCAGGCCGGCTTTCTTGAAGTCGCTGATCTTCTGCTCGGTGAGGCCGATGCCGGAGGTGATCAGGTTGGTGTAGAACCCCAGTTTGCGCGCCTCGGCGATCAGTTCGGCGAGGTCCTGGCGTACCAGCGGCTCACCGCCGGAAAACCCCAGCTGCGCGGCGCCCATCTCGCGGGCTTCGCGAAACACCTTGATCCACTGCTCGGTGCTCAGCTCCTTGCCCTGCTCGGCAAAATCCAGCGGGTTGGAGCAGTACGGGCACTGCAACGGGCAGCGGTAAGTCAGCTCGGCCAGCAGCCACAGCGGCAAACCGATAGCCGGCTTTTCAGGCAAGGGTGATCCAGTGCTCAGCACGGGCGACCTCCATGAATTGCTCGATATCATCACCCAGCTCAGGCACGCCGGGGAATTGCTTATCCAGCTCGGCGATGATCGCCGCCACGTCGCGCTCGCCGTCGATCAAGCCGCCGATCAACGCGGCGCTGTCGTTGAGCTTGATCATGCCCTCGGGGTAGAGCAACACATGGCCCTTTTGCGCAGGCTCGTACTGGTAGCGATAGCCTGGGCGCCAGGTCGGTGTTCTGCTGCGATCAAAGCTCATAGGGGGATCCCTTTATGCCACACCCGCTGGTCGGTCACGCTGTGATACGGCGGGCGTTTTAGTTCGTAGGCCATGCTCATGGCATCGAGCATGCTCCACAGGATGTCGAGTTTGAACTGGAGAATTTCCAGCATGCGCTCCTGGCCTTCACGGGTGGTGTAGTGCGCCAGCGTGATCGCCAGGCCGTGCTCCACATCGCGACGGGCCTGGCCCAGGCGGGTACGGAAATATTCGTAACCGGCCGGGTCGATCCACGGGTAATGCTGCGGCCAGCTGTCGAGGCGCGACTGGTGGATCTGCGGCGCGAACAGCTCGGTCAGCGAGCTGCTGGCGGCCTCCTGCCAACTGGCGCGACGGGCGAAGTTGACGTAGGCGTCTACCGCGAACCGTACGCCCGGCAGTACCAATTCTTGCGAGCGCAGCTGGTCCGGGTCGAGGCCGACCGCCTGGCCCAGGCGCAGCCAGGCTTCGATGCCGCCGTCTTCGCCCGGCGCACCGTCGTGGTCGAGCAGGCGCTGGATCCATTCGCGACGAATCTCGCGGTCCGGGCAGTTGGCCAGGATCGCCGCGTCTTTGAGCGGGATATTCACCTGATAGTAGAAGCGGTTGGCGACCCAGCCCTGGATCTGCTCGCGGCTGGCGCGGCCTTCGTACATCGCCACGTGATACGGGTGATGGATATGGTAGAAGGCGCCCTTGGCGCGCAAGGCGGCTTCGAATTCGGTGGTGGTCAACGGTGTGTCAGTCATTTCGGCTGCTCCTACAATTCGATGCTCATGCCGTCGTAAGCCACTTCGACATTGCGCCGCACCAGTTCCGCTCGCTCGGGGGAATCTTCATCGAGGATCGGGTTGGTGTTGTTGATATGGATAAGCACCTTGCGCTGCTCGGGCAACTGTTCCAGCACTTCGAGCATGCCACCGGGGCCATTCTGCGCCAGGTGGCCCATTTCGCGGCCGGTGCGGGTGCCGACGCCACGGCGTTGCATCTCGTCGTCATCCCACATTGTGCCGTCCACCAACAGGCAGTGGCTGCCGGCCATGATCTCCAGCAACGGCGCGTCGACCTTGCCCAGGCCCGGGGCGTAGAAGAGTTTGCCGCCGGTGCGCAGGTCTTCGACGATCAGGCCGATGTTGTCGCCCGGGTGTGGGTCGAAGCGGTGCGGCGAGTAGGGCGGCGCGGCGCTGCGCAGCGGTAGCGGGGTGAAGCGCAGGTTGGGGCAGGCCGGGATGGTGAAGCTGGCGTCCAGCTCGATGCGGTTCCAGGCCAGGCCGCCGTTCCAGTGGGTGAGCATGGTAAACAGTGGGAAGCCGGTGCTCAGGTCTTCATGGACCATGTCGGTGCACCACACCTGGTGCGGGCAGCCTTCGCGCAGGCTCAGCAGGCCGGTGGTGTGGTCGATCTGGCTGTCCATCAGGATGATCGCGCTGATGCCGGTATCGCGCAGGGCACGGCCGGGCTGCATCGGTGCAAAGCTTTGCAGCTGCGCGCGGATATCCGGTGAGGCATTGCACAGCACCCAATTCACGCCGTCGTCGGAAATCGCGATGGACGACTGGGTACGCGCCTGCGCCCGCAGGCTGCCGTCACGAAAACCTGCGCAGTTCACGCAGTTGCAGTTCCACTGCGGGAAACCACCGCCGGCGGCGGAACCTAGAATCTGGACAAACATGGTAGCTCCCAAGCAAAGCTCAAAACAAAAACGCCCCGGGCGAACCGAGGCGTTGTATTACCCAGCGGATTAACGGCTGGCGAAGTACATGGTGACTTCGAAACCGATGCGCAGATCTGTGTAAGCAGGTTTGGACCAGGTCATATTCTTACTCCTACCAAGGGATGGGACGTTCACTACCAAGCAATACATATAGTCCACCTCCAGTCGGAGATGTTCAGAGGTGTGCGTGGGAATGTTACGCAATTCTTTTCAAGTTAGCGCTGTCTTGATGGAAAAAGCCTTTTGCAGGGGCGGCAATGATCAGCCGGCCGCCTGCCAGGAATCGTTGATGCGCGGGCCGTTGGCGAGGAGGCGCCAGCCGCCTGCAGCGGCGTTCAGTTGTTGGGCTGCGTGCTGCATATCTTCCCGTGAACAGGCGTGGATCGCCTTTTGCAGCTGCGCGAGGTAATCCGACGGATGGCCCGCCAGGTGCGCCTGCCACAGCAACTCGGCCGCTTGGGCGATGGGCAAGGCGTGTATTGCGAACTGTTGCGCAAGGGCCTGGTTGCCCAAGTCTTCATTGCCGTCCATCAGCGCTGGCAATTGCTTCAGGAAGGTTTGCAGGTGATCGATGATCCCTTCCAGGGAAACGTCAGGCGACTGCACGCCAAACAACAGACCGGTCTGCCCGTTGATTTGTCGGACGCCGCTGAACACCGCGTAGCCCAATTGCAACTCGACGCGCAGGCGTTGGTAGAACGGCCCTTGGAGCACGTGTCCGAGTAGTCGCCAGGCGGCCTCGTCCGCCAGGGATTTGCTGGGCGTGGGGCAAAACAGCAACAAGGCGGCGTCGCTGGAGTCTGTCTTCACTGTGTGCCAGAGGCGTTGCTCGCCAAGGCTCGGGTATTCGGGCTGAAAGCTCGCGGGTTGCCCGGGCAGGCGTGCGGCGGCTGTTTTGATCGCCGCTTCCATGGCAGAGGAGAAACCGGCCCCCAGCCCCTGCCAGCGTGCAGTGGCCCACGAAGCCTCGCCGGCGTCGGGGATAACCCCGGCACAGCACGCGGGCAACGCCTTGAGCAGTTCCCGGATGGCGATCATCGGTGTCTGGGTGAGGGGCGTTGCGTGCGGCTGATTCAAGCTCAGCGCCAGTGCTTCCAGCACCGCGGGCATGGGTTCTTGCAGCCCGACCAATTTCACCAGTCCGTCATTGCCGATTGCATCGAAAGACAATTCCACACCCGCCTGACGGGCCTGCTCGCGCAATGGCTGTAACCGGCTTTCAAGGCCTGTGGGTGCGGGAGCATCAAACCGCCAGTGCAGGTACAGCGCGCCTTCATCGGCGCTATCCGACAGGGCTTGGCTGAATGTCAGCGCGGGCAGCTCTCGCCGGCCTCGCGAGCGATCCTGGGCAAAGGTGCGCAACCCGCGATGGGCGCTGGTTTGGCCGCGAATCAGGCCGGCGCGTTCGTCCTTGGCGGGTGGGCGCAGGAACGGGTTGGGCGAGGGTAGCTGCCACGCGTGCCGGGAAGGCGGCAGTTGCAGCGCGTCCAGCAGGGACTTGAGGGCGACGATGCTTTGTTCCGACAAGTCTTCGGTGGCGTTTCGGGCCAATGCTAAAGCGCCTTGGACCTGCTGTTGGCGCGCGTTCAGCAAAGCGAACTCCTCGCGCAGAGTTCTCCAATCGCTATGTGCGAAAAAGCTCAACCAGTCGTACAGCAACGCTTCGATCTGCGTCGCCGAATCGCCTTGGGTGTCGAGGGAAAAGTCGATATCCAGCAACGCTTGCCCGGCGAAGTGGTACAGCACGCTCGCCTGCACAGCAGTCGCCAGCTTCCGGGTTTTCAGTTCAGCCAGCAGCCCGCCCGGCGCCGAGCTGTTGAGCCAGATGCAGAGGAAGTCGACGGCTTCACGGGGGGCTTCACCGGTGAATACAAGGTGCAAATGGTTACTGGCGCTGTGTTGATAGGTGCGTGCCTGACCTGGCATCAGTGCCGGCGGGGCAGCTTGTGGGTGGTAAGGGCCGGAGGCCAATGCCTGGCTGAACTGCTGCGCCAGGGCTTCCAGTTCTGCCAATGGCTGCGGGCCTGCGAGGCTCAAGGTCATCTGCCCGCTCTGATAGAAGCGCGTGTGGAATTCCTGCAACGCTTGCTGAAAATCCTCACGCTCCACCGGCAGGCTGTCGCGGTTACCAGCGTGAAAGCCGCGCAACGGGTGATCGGCCGCCAACCCTTCCAGCAGGGCGACTTGCTCTTGCGCCTTGGCATCCTGGGACCAGGCGACAAACTCCGCCTGCAGCACTTCGCGCTCGCGCAGTTGGTCTTCCAGGCTCAGGCGCGGGTGGGTGAGCATGTCTGCCAGCCGCTCCAGCCCAGCGGCGAAGGTCGATACCGGCAGCTCGAAGAAGAAATCCGTGGTGCGCTCGCGGGTGCTGGCATTCACCTGGCCGCCGTGACGTTGCACGTAGGTCATCAGGCCTTCGTTCGTAGGAAAGCGTTCGGTACCCAGAAACAACAGATGCTCAAGAAAATGGGCCAGGCCCGGCCACGCCAGCGGCACATCATGACTGCCAGCAGCCACGCGCAAAGTTGCCGCACTGCGTTTCAAGCGCGGCGCATGGCGCAGGGAAACCTGCAGGCCGTTGGCCAGGGTCATGTGAAGGTGATGAGGGTGGGCCGGCGCAGGCATGGGCACTTCCGAAACGTAGGAAGTGGCCATGTTAACAAACCGGCTGGATCAGGGCTTGTGCAGCGCGCCGTAGAGCTCGGGGCGACGGTCTTGCAGGTAGTGGTTGGCGGCGCGGGCGTCGGTAATCGTTTGGCGCTCCAGCGTGCCGACGATCAAGGCTTCATCCAGGCCGCCCTGGGCGATGCGCTGGCCGTTTGGCGCGGCGATGCTGCTTTGCCCGCAATATTGGATTTCGCCTTCGTGCCCGCAGTAATTGGCGTAGGCCACGTAGCACTGGTTCTCGAAGGCCCGCGCCCGCACGGTCACGTCGGCGACAAAGTCGAACGGCACCATATTGGCCGTGGGTACCAGAATCAGCTCGGCGCCTGCCAGGGCCAGGCGCCGAGTGTTTTCGGGGAACTCCAGGTCGTAGCAGATCAGCAATCCGAGCTTCCAGCCATTGAGCTCCACCAGTGGGAAATCATCGCCCCCGGCGCTGAACATCGAGTGGTCCAGATCGCCGAACAGATGGGTCTTGCGGTAGTTGCACAGGCGCTGGCCCTGGGCATCGATCAACTGCACGGCATTGTAGATCTGACCGTCGTCGGCGCGCTCCGGGTAACCGTACAGAATCGCCAGGCCGGCGCTTTTCGCCAGTTCGGCAATCGCCTGCGCCGAGTCCCCATCCTGCGCCTCCGCCAGGGCGCCCACCGCCTCTGCGCCGATGTTGTAGCCGCTGAGGAACATCTCCGGCAGCACCAGCAAATCGGCAGAGCCGCACGCCTCGTGCGCCAACTGATGCAGGCGCTTGAGGTTGCCGGCCACATCCAGCGGCATAGGCTGGCATTGGTAAAGGGCGACGCGCATGTGCAACTCCTTAATCGGCCAGGGCGATCGGGCCGATTTCGTCAAATACATCACCCGGCCCCGGGTTCTCGGGGTGAGTGCTGCCGCCGAAGTGGGTCATGATGCCCCACACCGCATTCAGCGAGGTTTGCACCGCGCCTTCGACCCACGCGGGGGTCCAGGACACGTCATCGCCGGCGATAAAAATCCCACGTTGTTCGGCGGGCATGTCTTTCTGCATAAAGTGCGCATACATACGCTGGTTGTAGCGATAGTGCCCAGGTAGCGCGCCCTTGAAGGCACCGAGGAAATGCGGGTCGGCTTCCCACGACACAGTGATCGGGTCGCCGATGATGCGCGCCTTGATATCAACTTTCGGGTAGATCTTTTTCAACGCGTCGAGGGCGAGCTTCACGCGTTTGTCGATGGGCTGCGGGAGCATTTTCAGCGCGTCGCTCATCCACGAATATGACAGGCAGATCACGCCGGGCTTGTCGTCGCCGTTATCGAACAGGTAGGTGCCACGGGTCAGGCGGTCGGTGAGGGTCATGCTCATCAGGTCGCGGCCGGTTTCCGGGTCTTTGTCCTTCCAGAACGGGCGGTCGACCATCACGAAGGTTTTTGATGACTGCATGTAGCGCGTGCGGTCCAGGGCCATCCACATCTTTTGCGAGAACAGGGTTTCGTCGCATTCGATTTGGGTGGTCAGCAACCAGCTCTGGCAAGTGGTGAGCACGGCGGCGTATTCGCGGGTGTCGCCATAGTTGTCGGTGACGGCGAAACGGCCGTCGGCCGCGTGGGCAATCGCCTTGACCCCGGCGCGTGGCGCACCGCGGTGCAACGAGCTGAGGCTGGTGCCCGCCGGCCAGTGGGCGCAACGCTCCGGCACATGACGCCAGATGCCCATGGGCACCTGGGCGACGCCGCCGACCACCAGGTGCTGATGGTCATCGCAGTTGGTCATCACCACGCGGAAGATTTCCAGCATCGAGTTGGGGAAGTCCGAGTCCCAGCCGCCGGTGCCGAAGCCGACCTGGCCAAACACTTCGCGGTGCAGGAACGACAGCTTGGCGAACGCTTTGGAGGTGGCGACAAAGTCGTAGAAGGTGCGGTCGTCCCACAGCGGCACCAGCTTATTCCACAGCTCTTTGAGGCGCGGTACGTCCCGGTCGCGGATGGCCTGCTGGATATCGCCGAACTGCGAACCGGCTTCCAGCGCATCGGCCCAGGCGTCGGCGACTTCCTGGAACAACACCGGCAAATCGGCAAGCTTTTGCGCGTAGTGGGTCTGGCCTTCGAGGTCGATCACCGTGCTGCCGGACGCCGGCGTCAGCGGGTTGGGGAAGGGTTTGGTTTCCAGGCCCAGCTTGTCCACGTAGTGATAGAACGCCGTGGACGACACCGGAAAACGCATGCCGCCCAGCTCGGCGATGATGCCTTCCGCGCCTTCAAAAGCCTGGGAGCGCAGGCGCCCGCCCATCTTCGAGGCTTCATACACCACCGGCTTGAGGCCCAACTTCATCAGCTCGTAGGCGGCCACCAGGCCAGCGATCCCGGCGCCGACGATCGCCACTTCGGCGCCGTGGTTGGCGGCGGGGATGCTGCCCAGGCCAGCCGGGTGCTCGATCCAGTCATCAAAGGCAAACGGGAAATCCGGGCCGAAGATGGTGATGGGTTTCTTACCGTTTGCCGGCGGGTGGCGATTGGTCTTGCTGAAGGTGCTGGACGGAATGCTCATGGCTGACCTTACTGGCGACTCGGCGGGAAGCGACCCGCTGAGTATAGGAAAAGATGGCAGCCAGTTTAGGGAGCGTTGCGCTCGTTAATAAGACGCAATGTGTCGTCGAATTGGATTGGTTTTAGTCAATATGACGAATCAGCGGGTCAGATCGGCTGTCCGCGATCCAATTTGTTGCTGAGGATGATCGACGTGGTGGTTTTTTCCACACCGTCGACACTGCCGATCTGGTCCAGCAACTGGTCCAACTGCTCCGGCGAATCCGTGCGCAGCCACGCCACGTAATCGAACTCGCCACTCACCGCACACAACTGTTGCACCTGAGCCATGGCACTCAGCCTGCGCAACACCTCTTTACCCGAGCGCGGTTGCACGGTGATGCCCACATACGCCTGCAACCCCCCATCGACCACCCGCTGACCCAGACGCACGCCGTAACCGGTGATCACCTGGGTTTTCTCCAACCGCGCCAGGCGCGAGGTGACCGTGGTGCGCGCGATACCCAGCTGCCGGGCGAGCATGGCCACGCTTTCACGGGCGTTGAGCTGCAGGGCGGCGATGAGTTGGCGGTCGATTTCGTCTAGGGCGGGCAAGGTGGAAGCTCCAGTGCGGGCGGCGGTGGAGGGGTATGTTACAGACTTCCAGACACACAAAAGCCGCGCAATGCGCGGCTTTCTTGTTTGGTGGGCCCACACGGACTTGAACCGTGGACCAAAGGATTATGAGTCCTCTGCTCTGACCAACTGAGCTATAGGCCCTGTAACAGGTCGCGGATTATAACGATGGTTTCCCCGCTGTGCCATCCGAAAAATCCTCAATGCTTGTACGAAGAAATGTCGCAGCAAAAAGCTCCGGCGGCAGGGGCAGGCTGACGATGTAGCCTTGCATCTGTTCGCAGCCCTCGGCGGCGAGGAAGGCTTGCTGTGCGGGGTTCTCCACGCCTTCGGCGATGATGGTGAATTGCATGCTGTGGCCCAGGGCGATGATGGCGCGCACGATGGCGGCGTCGTGGGGGTCGTCGGGCAGGCCGCGGACGAAGGATTGGTCGATCTTGAGGAAGTCCAGTGGCAGGCGTTTGAGGTAGCTGAGGGATGAGTAGCCGGTGCCGAAATCGTCGATCGCCAGTTGTACGCCCAGGCGCTTGAGTTGGTGCAGGACCTCCAGCGCTTCTTCGGCCTGGCTCATGATGAAGTTTTCGGTGATCTCCAGTTGCAGGTAGCCAGGTTCGAGGTGGTAGTCGTGCAGGAGCTGTTCGATGCGCGCCAGCAGGCCCGGGTGGCGCAGTTGCGCGCCGGCCAGGTTGACCGACAGTGGGCCGAAGTCATCGAAGGTGGTTTGCCAAGCGTGCATTTGCCGGCAGGCCTGTTCCAGTACCCAGTCGCCGATCTGCAGGATCATGCCGTTCTCTTCGGCCAGGGCGATGAAGTGTTCGGGGGGCACGTCGCCAAAGGTGGGGTGCCGCCAGCGGATCAGCGCTTCGGCACCGATCAGTTCGTGGGTGCTCAGGCTCAGTTTGGGTTGGTAGTAAAGGGTCAGTTCTTTGCGCTCGATGGCGCGGCGCAGTTCGTGTTCAAGGGCCACGCGTTCGTTGGCCTGGGCGGTGAGGTCTTGGGTGTAGCTTTCGACGCGGTTGCGGCCCTTTGCCTTGGAGCGGTACATCGCGGCGTCGGCGTTTTTGACCAGGGTGGCGACGTCGGTACCGTCCTGGGGGTAGAGGCTGGTGCCGATGCTGGCACTGATAAAAAACTCGTGTTCGCCGGCCTGGAACGGTGGGGTGAAGCAGGCCAGCAGCTTGTTGGCCAAGTGCTCGGCATCGGTGGCGTGTTGCAGGCCGGGCAGCAGGATGATGAATTCGTCGCCGCCCAGGCGCGCGACGGTGTCGATGTCACGCAGTTGGTCCTTGAGGCGTACGGCGATGTCTTTGAGCAGCAGGTCGCCGATGGGGTGGCCGAGGCTGTCATTGATATGTTTGAAACGATCCAGGTCGAGAAACAGCACCGCCCCTTGTTTGCCGGTTTCCTGATGGCCATTGAGCGCGGCCTGCAGTCGGCTTTCGAACAGGGTGCGGTTGGGCAGGCCGGTCAGCGGGTCGTGGTGCGCTTGGTAGTCGAGGCGGGCCTGGGCCAGCTTGAGGCTGGAGATGTCGGCAAACACCGCGACAAAGTGGGTGATCAACTGGTCGCGGTTGCGCACCGCGCTGATGGTCAACCAGCTAGGGTACAGCTCGCCGTTCTTGCGTCGGTTGGAGATCTCGCCCTGCCAATGGCCATGGGCCGTCAACTGGTGCCACATCGCTGCGTAGAACGCGCTGTCATGCAGGCCGGAGGCGAGCAGGCGCGGCGTTTGGCCGAGGGCTTCGGATTCGCTGTAACCGGTGATTTCGCTGAAGGCGCGGTTCACGGCACTGATATTCTGCCGGGTGTCGGTGATCAAGACACCTTCGGCGGTGCTCTCGAATACTGTGGCGGCCTGTTGCAGTTTTTCCTGCATCTGTTGGCGTTCGGTAATGTCGCGGGCGATGGTCAGCATGCAGTCGTCGTCGCCAATGGGCAGCGGGCGGCTGGACAGCTCACAGAGGCGGATCATGCCGTCGGCACGGCGGATGTGGCAGACAAAGTCGCGTACAAAGCCGTCACGGCGCATCAGTTCGAGCATGTGCTGGCGCTCGTTGAGGTCGACCCAGATGCCGAGGTCCAGGGTGGATTGGTCCAGGGAGGCGGCACCGCTGAAGCCGGTGATGCGACTGAAACCATCGTTGACTTCAATCAGCAGGCCGTCACGCTGCCGGCTTAACAGCAGGCCGTCGGGAGAGGCATGGAAGGCCTTGGCGAATTTCTCTTCGGAGGTTTGCAGTTGCTGCTGGGTTTCTTTGAGCTGGGTGATATCGCGCACCACCACCACGATGGCCTCGACCGCATCGAGCTGGAAGGGCTCGGCGGAAATCAGCCCGGTGAAGGCTTGGCCGTTGCTGCGGCGGAAACGCATCTCCAGGTTACGAATGCTGGTGGTCTGCACCCGTTGCAGCAGGTCGGGGCCGGCGCCTTCGATGCCCCAGATATTCAGCTCGGTGGCGGTTTTGCCCACGACGTCTTCAGCTGACAGACCGATCTGGTCTTCAAACGCCTTGTTGACCTCCAGCAGGCAGCCATCGGACAGGCGCGCGATCACCAGGATGTCCGGGCATTGCTGGAACACCGAGGCAAACTTTTGCTCCGACAGCTGCAGCGCTTCCTCGGTACGCTTGGCCTCGCTGATATCGATCATGAGGCCGCGCAGCACGGGCTCATGACCGTGCTCAATGAGGCTGACGATGTCGCGCACCCACAGGCAACGACCGTCGGCGGTGATCACCCGGTAATCAATGCTGTGATCGCGGTTGGCGCGGGTTTCGCGGTAGCAATAGGCTTCGGCACGGATCAGGTCGCCGGGGTGAATGATGTTGCGCCAGAAGCCGGGGATCAGCCAGTGGGAGCGTGGGTAGCCAAGCAAGTCTTCGGCGTGGGGCGACACGTAGCTGTAGGTGAAGTCGGTGACGCTGGCTTCCCAGGCAATGGCGGACAGGCTCTCCACCAGGCCGCGGTAATGGTATTCGCTGCTGCGCAGTTCCTGTTCGAGGGCGACGCGGCGGGAAATCTCCGAGCTGAGCCGGCGGTTGATGCGGATCACGATGGCCAATACGGTGCTCAGCAACAGCACGGCGGGCAGGCCGTAGGTCAGCAAATCAGTCCAGAAGGTGCGGCTATCGGTGACGCTGCCGACCCAGTGTTGCTGGATGGCGTTGGTTTCTTCCGGGCTGAGGTCGGCCAGGACTTTGTCCAGAATGCCGACCAGCATCTTGTCGTCGCGCGGCACGCCCATCGCCAATTGGTAGCGGTAGGGCGTCTCGCCGCTGACGTATAGGCCGTCGAGCTTGAGTTCGCGCAGGCTCCAGACGCTGGACGCCAGGTCGCTGACCACGGCATCCACCTCACCGGTGGCCAGGGCTTGCAGTGTGGAGCTGACATTGGGTAGTGCCACCAGGTTGAGGTCCGGATGGTGGGTGCGCAGCAGTTCGTGGGGGGCGTAATTTTCCACCACGGCAATCTTCAATCCGTAAAGGTCCTTGAGGTTGCGCGGCCGAGGCCCGCCTTCGTGGGCCAGAATCACCATCGGGAAGTCGATGTAAGGCCGGGTGAAGGCCAGGTAATTCTGCCGTTCCGGGGTCGACATGACGCTGGGGATCAGATTGAGCTGGTTGCTGCGCGCCATTTCCAGCACGGCGCCCCAGCTTGGCGGTTCGATCAGCTTGACCCTGACGCCCAGGCGGTCCTGGATCAGGCGCACGTAATCCGCCGACAAGCCCTGGTAGCGGCCTTCCTCATCACGGTATTCGAACGGTGGCCATGAGGCATCCACCCCAAGGCTCAGCTCCTGATGGTCCGCCAGCCAGCTCCGCTCTTCATCGGTAAGAGTCAACGCGCCAGCCGTTGCGGTCCAGGTCAGCAGCGACAGCAGCAACACAGTCGGCAATCTGGGCATAACGGTCTCGTTATGGCACGGGGAATGTTTCGAGTGTAGACGGGCATTGCGGGGAGGGGAGGTGCGCGGGCAGTTAATCTATACAAAGAAATCCATACAAAACAAAACCCCCGGCCTGGGCCGGGGGTTTTGGTATCACTCGTCGAGGAAGGAGCGTAGGTGCTCGCTTCGCGTCGGGTGGCGCAACTTGCGCAGCGCCTTGGCTTCGATTTGACGGATCCGCTCGCGGGTCACGTCAAACTGCTTACCGACTTCCTCAAGGGTGTGGTCGGTATTCATGTCGATGCCGAAACGCATGCGCAGTACCTTGGCTTCACGGGCAGTGAGGCCGGAGAGTACGTCGCGAGTCGCTTCTTTAAGGCTCTCAACGGTGGCGACATCGATTGGCGACTGCATGGTCGAGTCTTCGATGAAGTCACCCAGGTGGGAGTCTTCGTCATCACCGATCGGGGTTTCCATGGAGATCGGCTCTTTAGCGATCTTCAATACCTTGCGGATTTTATCCTCAGGCATTTCCATGCGTTCGCCCAGCTCTTCCGGGGTCGGTTCGCGACCCATTTCCTGCAACATCTGCCGGGAAATACGGTTGAGCTTGTTGATCGTCTCGATCATGTGCACCGGAATACGGATGGTGCGGGCCTGGTCGGCGATCGAGCGAGTGATCGCCTGACGGATCCACCAGGTGGCATAAGTCGAGAACTTGTAACCACGACGGTATTCGAACTTGTCCACAGCCTTCATCAAGCCGATGTTGCCTTCCTGGATCAGGTCGAGGAATTGCAGGCCACGGTTGGTGTACTTCTTGGCGATGGAGATCACCAGACGCAAGTTGGCTTCAACCATCTCTTTCTTCGCGCGGCGGGCTTTGGCCTCACCGATCGACATGCGACGGTTGATGTCCTTGATCTCTGCGATCGTCAGACCGGTTTCGTTCTCAAGCGCGGTCAGCTTCTGCTGGCAACGGATGATATCGGGCTGCAGGCGACCAATGGCTTCGGCGTATTTCGCCTTGCCTTTGGCCAGTGCGTCGGTCCAGCTTTCGTCAACTTCGTTGCCCGGGAACTGGCGCAGGAAGTCGGTACGCGGCATGCGTGCATCACGCACACACAGCTGCATGATTGCGCGCTCTTGTGCACGCAGACGCTCAAGGGCACTGCGAACACGCTCAACCAGGCCTTCGAATTGCTTCGGTACCAGCTTGATCGGCATGAACAGCTCAGCCAACGCCAACAGCTCGGCGATTGCCTGCTTGTTGGAGCGACCGTGCTTTTTCAAGGCCTTGCGGGTGATTTCCATTTGATCGGAAACCGCACCGAAACGCTGGGCAGCGATTATCGGGTCTGGACCGCTTTCAACTTCATCTTCTTCGTCGCTGCTGGATTCAGCATCGTCGTCTTCGGAGTCGTCGTCCGCTTTCGCGGCTTTCGCATCGACAGGCGGCGGTACTTCGGCAGCAGGCGGCGCAATGCCGTCGTCCGGGTCGATATAACCGCTCAGGACGTCGGACAGGCGGCCACCTTCGGTGGTGACGCGAGTGTACTCGGAGAGAATGTGGTCAACCGTGCCTGGGAAGTGCGCGATTGCGCCCATCACTTCACGGATACCCTCTTCGATACGCTTGGCGATTTCGATTTCGCCTTCGCGTGTCAGCAACTCGACGGTACCCATTTCACGCATATACATGCGCACAGGGTCAGTCGTGCGACCGATGTCGGTCTCCACCGCGGCCAACGCGGCAGCGGCTTCTTCAGCGGCTGCCTCGTCGGTATCGGCGTCGGCCAACATAAGGGCGTCCGCATCCGGAGCACTCTCGTGTACGGGGATCCCCATGTCGTTAATCATGCGGATGATGTCTTCCACCTGCTCTGGATCTGAAATATCCTCAGGCAGGTGATCGTTGACCTCTGCGTAAGTCAGATACTTCTGCTCACGACCAAGGGTGATCAACTCTTTGATACGAGACTGCTGTTGCGCTTTTCCGGACATAACACCCTATCCACTGAAGGTCTTGGCGGGCAAAAAACAAGCCGAGGATTATACCCGAGCTATGACCTCACACGCCAGCTGAGGTCGGGTTTGATGCGGAAACATTCTGTTTTAAGAGGTCGCGCATCTGTTTTGCTATCTGAATTTGCTCTTCAGCCGACAATCCCGGCTGCCTTGCTCGCTTGATAAGCTCATCGAGGGTCTGCGTGTGCTGACCCGCGGATAACCTAGTAATGGTGTCTAAAAACTGTTGTTCAAGGTTATCGCCGTCAATTAGCCACTCCTTTTCCGCGAGTGCTTTCAATAAACGACCTTGTTCGGTGCCATGCCAGCGAGCCATCAGCTGAATTGAGTTTAGCTTAGGATTTTTCTGCACGGCTTCGATCAGTGCGATAAGCACCTGAGCGTAGCTGTTGCTTTCGTTGGCAAAATGATCCGCGCTCTCGACCTTGCCCGCCAGTTGCGGGTGGTGAATCAGCGTGCGCAATGCAATCAGCATCGGCGCTTCTACGGCAACCGGCGTGCGTGGCGCGTAGGGCTCATCGCGATCACCGCGTTTGCCGCCCTTGCTCCAGGGTTTCTTGTCCCATTTCTTGCCGCCGGCGCCGGGTTTCTTCGGCGTCCAGTCCTGCTGCGGCGCGTAGGCGTCCTGCGGCTGCTGGAAGTCGGAGTAGTCCGGCATGGCGTCGTAATCCATGCCTGGGTCGTAGGTCGGCGGCGCATCCTGTGGCGCGTTGTGCACCAGCTGGCTGACGGCTTCGCCGCTCAGGCCAGTGATTTCCAGCAGGCGCATGCGCATCAGCGATTTCAGGTTGGCGCCGGGCACCTTGTCGATCAGCGGCGCGGCGAGGGTGGCCATGTGGGCCTTGCCTTCGAGGGAGCGCGGGTCGGCTTCTTCGGTCAGCTGCTGGAAGAAGTAATCGGCCAGCGGCTGCGCATGTTGGTTGATGCGGGCGCGGAATGCGTCGGTGCCTTCGGAGCGCACCAGGGTGTCCGGGTCTTCGCCTTCGGGCAGGAACAGAAAGCGCGCACGCCGCCCGTCCTGCAGGCTCGACAGCGTGGCTTCGAGGGCGCGCCAGGCAGCGTTGCGGCCGGCCTGGTCGCCGTCGAAGCAGAACAATACACTGGGCACGACGCGGAACAGGCGCTTCAAGTGTTCTTCGCTGGTGGCGGTGCCGAGGGTGGCCACCGCGTTGCGCAAGCCTTGCTGGGCCAGGGCGATTACGTCCATATAGCCTTCAACCACGATGATTTCATCGAGGTTGCGGTTGTTCTTGCGTGCCTCGAACAGGCCGTACAGCTCCTGGCCCTTGTGGAACACCGCGGTTTCCGGGGAGTTCAGGTACTTGGGCTTGTCGTCCCCGAGCACGCGGCCGCCGAACGCGATGATGCGGCCACGGCTGTCGCGGATCGGGAACATCACGCGGTCGCGGAAGCGGTCATAGCGCTTGCCGGTCTCGGCGTTTTCCACCAGCAGGCCGGCATCGATCATGGCTTTTTGCTGGAGCGTGTCGCTGCTCAAGTGCTTGTAGAGATTGTCCCAGCCGGGCGGGGCGAAGCCGAGGCCGAAGTCACGGGCGATTTCGCCGGTGAGGCCGCGCCCCTTGAGGTAGTCGACGGCGGCCTTGCGCTGTGGATGGCTTTTAAGCGCCTGACGATAGAAGTCGGCAGCGGCCGTCAGCAGTGGGTACAGCGGCGAGTCGGTGGGCTGGCGCGGTTTGTGCGGGCGGCCACTTTCTTCGCGGGGTACTTCCATGCCGGCGGCTTTGGCCAAGTCCTCGATAGCCTGGGGGAAGTCCAGGTTGTCGTGGTCCATGAGAAAGCCCAGGGCGTTGCCGCCCGCGCCGCAGCCGAAGCAATAGTAGAACTGCTTGTCGGGGCTGACGCTGAATGACGGGGTTTTCTCTTTGTGAAACGGGCAGCAGGCCGTGTAGTTCTTGCCGGCTTTTTTCAATTGCACGCGCGAGCTGACAACATCGACGATGTCGGTGCGGTTCAGAAGGTCGTCAATAAAGCTCTGGGGAATCAGCCCGGCCATGGCGTTCTCGTCATCACTGCGTGTAAATGAGGGCCCGTGAAGTGTTCAAGCGCCCGTATCGAGTGCTTGAGCATCTTGCGTCTGCATGGGGAGTGTATCTGCCGAGCATTCGCTGACGTTAATTTCTATCAGCCTTCGGCATGGAAATGTTGCCCCGGCGCCCGGTGTTGGCCAATGGCTGGCCTCGGGAACGCCTCGCTGGGCACAGCCGATACAGTTGATCGTCTGCTTGAAGAATAGGTGTGCTCGTCAGTAGCCTTGTTAGGCTCGTCAGAAGAGACGTGCACCGCTGGCAGAAGAGCCAGTCCTGACGTGTGAAGCAGTTGTCTCGGTCGCGTGTGCGGCGTCGACGATTGAAGCATCAAGCGATATCCGCAAATGCCAACAGCCCGGCTGAGGGCCGGGCTTGGCAGAAGCTTGCTACGAACGTCTGTGTATTAGTACAGACGAACGGCGCGGCGCTGTTCGCGCTGAACTTTCTTGGCGTGACGCTTAACAGCGGCTGCTGCTTTACGCTTACGCTCAGAAGTTGGCTTCTCATAAAATTCGCGGCTACGAACTTCAGCCAGAACACCGGCTTTTTCGCAGGAGCGCTTGAAACGACGCAGAGCTACGTCGAAGGGTTCGTTCTCTTTTACTTTGACGGCTGGCATCCAGAGCTACCTTCTTTCATTACCGGGAATCAACGTTCTCGTCGCAAAAAATTCGCGGCTGAGGTCGTCGGTTTTTAAGGGTTGCGGATGTTAACCCCTCATTGACCGGAATGCAAAGCCTCTGATCGAAAACCGCTAGGCGGGAGGGGGAGTGGCGACTATTATGCGCGCCTTCGAATTCAGCCTCTACAAGGCGCAAACCCATGCTAGTACTGGGACTT
Organism: Pseudomonas sp. AC463; assembly: GCF_979253585.1. NCBI lineage: Bacteria > Pseudomonadati > Pseudomonadota > Gammaproteobacteria > Pseudomonadales > Pseudomonadaceae > Pseudomonas > Pseudomonas sp. AC463. The sequence goes on from NZ_CEEDDZ010000022.1 coordinate 61,341, forward strand.
GAAACCTCCTGCGACGAAACCGGTGTCGCACTTTACGACAGTGAACGCGGGCTTTTGGCCGATGCACTGTTCAGTCAGATCGACCTGCACCGCGCCTATGGCGGGGTGGTGCCGGAGCTGGCCAGTCGCGATCACGTCAAGCGCATGCTGCCGTTGATTCGCCAGGTGCTGGACGAGGCCGGCTGCGTGCCGACCGAGATCGACGCCATTGCCTATACCGCCGGCCCGGGATTGGTTGGAGCCCTTCTGGTTGGGGCCTCTTGCGCCCAGGCGCTGGCGTTTGCCTGGGGCATTCCGGCCCTGGGTGTGCACCATATGGAAGGCCATTTATTGGCGCCCATGCTGGAAAAAACACCGCCGCAGTTCCCGTTCGTCGCTTTGTTGGTTTCGGGCGGCCATACGCAGCTGGTTCAGGTCGATGGGATCGGCCAATACACGCTGTTGGGCGAGTCCCTGGACGACGCTGCCGGCGAAGCTTTCGACAAGACGGCGAAGATGATGGGGCTCAATTACCCCGGTGGTCCGGAAATCGCGCGCCTCGCCGAAAAAGGCGTGGCGGGCCGTTACACCTTCCCGCGCCCGATGTGCGATCGCCCTGGCCTGATGTTCAGTTTCAGCGGTTTGAAAACCTCCGCGCTGAACACCTGGCAGCAGAGCGTCAGCGCCGGGGACGACAGCGAGCAAGCCCGTTGCGACATCGCGCTGGCGTTCCAGCAGGCCGTGGTGGAGACTTTGACCATCAAGTGCAAGCGGGCCCTGAAACAGGCTGGCATGCAGCGCCTGGTGATCGCCGGCGGCGTCAGTGCCAACAAGGCCTTGCGAGTTTCACTGGAGAAAATGCTCGGCGACATGAAGGGCGACGTGTTCTACGCGCGGCCTGAATTCTGCACCGACAATGGCGCGATGATCGCCTATGCCGGTTGCCAGCGCTTGCAGGCCGGGCAGCATGAAAGCCTGGCGATCAGCGTGCAGGCGCGCTGGCCGATGGAGCAGTTGTCGCCGTTGTAAGGCTGGAGCATGGGGCGTATTTAAAAATGCCGTTCGCGCCCGGCAAACAGGTCGCGTAAATTGCCCCGGTGGCGCCACACGATCAGCAGTGTCAGCACGCTCATCGGCAGCAGCGCCGCCGGTTCCTGCCAGGCCAGCAGCGGCAGGGTGAGCGGTGTGGCGATCAAGGCGGCCAGCGAGCTGGTGCGGGTCAGGTAGAACGTCAGCAGCCAGGCGAGCACGGCCAGCAGCGCGGCGGGAGGGTAGATCCCCAGCAGCATGCCGGCCGCCGTCGCTACGCCTTTGCCGCCGCGAAAGCGGAAGTACAGCGGAAACAGATGGCCCAGGACGGCGCACACGCCCACCCAGGCCTGCTGTTGCAGGGTGAGGCCGGCGAGGCTGGCGATCAGTACGGGCAACAGGCCCTTGCAGACGTCGCCGAGCAGCGTCAGTACGGCGAGCTTCTTGCCGGCCAGGCGCAACATATTGGTGGCGCCGGCATTGCCGGAGCCACTCATTCGCGGGTCGGGGTTTCCCGTCAGGCGGCTGAGCAAAATGGCGAAGGACAGCGAGCCGAGCAGGTAGGCGAGAATCGCCAGTGACCAAAACATGCTAACTATTCCGGGCGAGGACGCCCTGATTCTAACGGGGCATCGCGCCCTTGTCGTGCTGCGGAGAAGAGCTTGGACAGAGTGTTTATCGAAGGCCTGGAAGTCGACACCGTGATCGGGGCCTACGACTGGGAGCGCGGCATCAAGCAATGCCTGCGCCTGGACCTGAGCTTCGCCTGGGACAACCGCCCGGCCGCCGCCGGTGACGACCTGACCCTGGCGCTGGATTATGCCAGCGTATCCGCACGTATCCAGGCCTTCGCCGAGCAAGCCCAATACCAACTGGTGGAAACCTTCGCCGAACGCCTGGCCGAAGTGTTGATGAGTGAATTCCAGATTCCCTGGCTGCACCTCAAGCTGACCAAGCCGGGGGCCGTGCCGGCTGCCAAAGGCGTGGGCGTGGAGATCGAGCGCGGATGTCGCTAACTCAGGTTTACCTTGGCCTTGGCAGCAATATCGAGCGCGAGACCCATTTGCACGCGGGCCTTGACGCGCTGGCGAGCTTTTTGACTGACATGCGCTGCTCGGCGGTGTTCGAAAGCCAGCCGGTGGGCATCAAGAGCGGGCCGTTCTTCAATCTGGTGGTGTCGGGGAATACCGAGCTGCCGTTGATGGAACTGGATCGCCGCCTCAAGTTCATCGAGGCCGACAACGGCCGTTATGCGCCGGACCGTAAAGGCCTGCCGCTGGATATCGACGTGCTGCTGTATGGCGATCTGGTCGGCAACTTCGACGGCTTGATCCTGCCGCGCGCAGAGATCCTGAAAAACGCGTTTGTGCTGTGGCCGCTGTCGATGATGGCGCCTGATCGCGTGCATCCAGAGGCAGGCAAGAACCTGGCCGAGCTGTGGCGTGATGCACAGATTGACCAGGTGTTGGCGCCTGTGGCGTTTGAGTGGCAGGGCCTGCAGCTCACCCCCGCAGATTTGCTCTAGCTGATGTGATGTTCTTTGTAGGCCTTCAAGGCCTTGAGCCGTTCGCGCTTCAAGGCCTCACCCAGCTGCGGGCCTTTGAAGCCCTTCTCCAGCAATGGCGCCACCGGCACTTCGCGGGCCGCTTTCGCTGCGCCGCGTAAATAATCCGCTTGTGGATAACTTCTTTGCTCCAGCCCCTTGCGGCCCCGCGCATCCATTTCGCAGCTCACCACAAACTCTTCAAAGCGCTGCGGCCGACGGTACACGTCAAAACTTTGCAGCAACTCCAGCAGTGTCGAGGCTTTCAGCTCCAGGGCGCGATGGCCATGGGTGTGGTATTGGCCAACCAGCAGCGCCAGTTCCTGGCAATCCTTGGGGACCTTGAAGCGCTCGTTCACCGCTTTGATCAACTCCAGGCCCCGGTGCTCATGGGCAATATGCTGTGGCAACTTATCCACAGGCGTCAGGCCCTTGCCCAGGCCGTGCAGCAGGCAAGCCCAGCGCACGGTCAGTGGTTGTTTATGCAGCGCGGCCTGTTCGAGCACGCTCAAGGTGTGCACGCCGGTGTCGATTTCGGGGTGGTGGGCGGCGGGCTGCGGCACGCCAAACAGGGCGTTCACTTCCGGCATCAGGGTTTTCAGTGCGTCGCAGTCGCGCAGTACCTGGATAAACACCTGTGGCTGATCTTCCATCAGCGCGCGGGAGATTTCTTTCCAGCTGCGTTCCGGCGTGAGGGCTTGCAGCTCGCCGGATTCGCTGAGTTGACGCATCAGCTCCAGGGTCTCGGGGGCTACGGTGAAACCCAAGTGCGCATAACGCGCGGCAAAACGTGCAACACGTAGCACACGCAGGGGATCTTCGGCGAACGCGGGGGAAACGTGACGCAAAATGCGGGCTTCAAGGTCACGCTGGCCGTGATACGGGTCGGTCAGATTGCCGTCGTCGTCTTGCGCCATGGCGTTGATCGTCAGGTCGCGACGGATCAAGTCTTCTTCCAGGGTGACCTCGGGGCTGGCATGGAACACAAAGCCGCCGTAGCCGCGGCCGCTCTTGCGCTCGGTGCGGGCCAGGGCGTACTCGTCGCCATTTTTGGGGTCGAGGAATACCGGGAAGTCAGAACCCACCGGCTTGTAGCCTCTGGCGAGCATCTCTTCAGTGGTTGCGCCAACGACCACGCGGTCGATGTCGGTCACCTCGATGCCCAGAAGGCGGTCGCGTACTGCGCCGCCGACTGTGTAGATTTTCATGAAAAAGCCTCCGTTAGCGCCACAGGATAACGCCTGTGCCTGGCTAATGGAGGCTTTGCTGTTTCAGAGATGGACGACGGCCAGGTCCAGGCGGCCGTAGTCGTTGTCGTTGTGATCGCTGCGGGGCGGTACGTGGTGGGTTTTCATCACCTGGTCGCCCTGCAGGGTTTCCAGATGGATGTCGAACCCCCACAGTCGGTGCAGGTGCTTGAGCACTTCCTCGGTGGATTCGCCCAGGGGTTTGCGATCGTGCTGCTGGTGTCGCAGGGTCAGCGAGCGATCCCCACGCACGTCGATGCTGTAGATCTGCACATTGGGTTCGCGGTTGCCCAGGTTGTACTGCGCGGCCAGGGTTTCGCGGATGGTGCGGTAGCCAGGCTCGTCGTGGATCGCCGGTACCACCAGGTCGTCCTTGAGGTCGTCATCGAGGATGCTGAACAGCTTGAGGTCGCGAATCACCTGCGGTGACAGGTACTGCAGGATGAAGCTCTCGTCCTTGAAGCTGCTCATGGCGAACTTGATGGTCGACAGCCAATCGCTGCCGGCGATTTCCGGGAACCAGCGGCGGTCTTCTTCGGTGGGGTGTTCGCACATGCGCCGGATGTCGCGGTACATGGCAAAGCCTAATGCGTAAGGGTTGATGCCGTTGTAGTAGGGGCTGTCGAAACCTGGCTGGAACACCACGCTGGTGTGGGACGTGAGGAACTCCATCATGAAACCGTCGGTGACCAAGCCTTCGTCATACAGGTCGTTCATCAAGGTGTAGTGCCAGAACGTCGCCCAGCCTTCGTTCATCACCTGGGTCTGGCGCTGCGGGTAAAAGTACTGGGCGATCTTGCGCACGATGCGCACGATTTCGCGTTGCCAAGGCTCCAGCAGCGGCGCGTGTTTTTCCAGGAAGTACAAGATGTTTTCCTGAGGTTCGGCGGGGAAGCGCGCATTGTCCTTGTCGCTGTTCTTGCCGGTTTTCTTCGGAATGGTGCGCCACAGGTCGTTGATCTGCTTCTGCAGATGCTCCTCGCGCTCCTTCTGGCGCAGGCGTTCTTCCTCGGCGGAAATCGGATACGGGCGCTTGTAGCGGTCGACGCCGTAGTTCATCAGCGCATGGCAGGAGTCGAGCAGGTCTTCCACCGCGTCGATGCCGTGGCGCTCCTCGCACTGCATGATGTACTGCTTGGCGAACACCAGGTAATCGATGATCGAGCTGGCATCGGTCCAGGTGCGGAACAGGTAATTGCCCTTGAAGAAGCTGTTATGTCCGTAGCAGGCATGGGCCACCACCAGTGCCTGCATGCAGATGGTGTTTTCTTCCATCAGGTAGGCGATGCACGGGTCGGAGTTGATCACGATCTCGTAGGCCAGGCCCATCTGCCCGCGGGTGTAGGATTTTTCGGTGCTGAGGAAGTGTTTGCCGTAGGACCAATGGTGGTAGCCCAAGGGCATGCCGACGGAGGCGTAGGCGTCCATCATCTGTTCGGCGGTGATCACTTCGATTTGGTTAGGGTAGGTGTCCAGGGCATAGCCCGCCGCGATGCGGCTGATTTCCCGGTCATAGGCCTGGATCAGTTCAAAGGTCCACTCGGACCCCGTGGAAATGGGTTGGCGCTTTTGCTCTTTTTTGGCGGTCATGTCACTAACCTGCGCTGGAAGAGTTCACGGAAGACCGGGTAGATGTCGCCGGCCGAGACCAGTTGCTGTTGTGCGAAGGTATCGGCAAAGGCTTCGCCGATACGCTCGTATTCGAACCACAGGGCCTGGTGCTCACGGGGGGTGATTTCGACGTAGGTGTAGTACTGCACAAACGGCATGATCTGGTTGATCAGGATGTCGCGGCAGATCGGCGAGTCGTCATTCCAGTTATCGCCGTCGGAGGCCTGGGCCGCGTAGATGTTCCACTCGTTGGCCGGGTAGCGCTCGGCCATGATCTCCTGCATCAGCTTCAAGGCGCTGGAGACAATGGTGCCGCCGGTTTCCCGTGAATAGAAGAACTCCTCCTCGTCCACCTCCCGCGCGCTGGTGTGATGGCGGATGAACACGACGTCGATCTTGTCGTAATTCCGCTTCAGGAACAGGTACAGCAGGATAAAGAAGCGCTTGGCAATGTCCTTGGTGGCCTGGGTCATCGAGCCCGACACGTCCATCAGGCAGAACATCACCGCCTTGGAGCTGGGGTTGGGTTGCTTGACCAGCAGGTTGTATTTCAAGTCGAAGGTGTCGAGGAACGGCACGCGGTGAATGCGCGCGCTGAGTTTTTCGATTTCTGCCTCTATTTGCTGGATATCGCCGAAGTTATCCGGTTCTTCCCGCTTCAAGCGGGCCAACTCTTCCTTGGCTTCCTTCAGTTTGGCGCGGCTGCTGCCCGACAGCGCGATTCGCCGCGCATGGGCTGAACGCAGGGTGCGGATGATGTTGATGCGGGACGGGTTGCCCTCGTTGCTGATCCCGGCACGCACGGTCTTGAAGGTGTCGGTGCCGGTCAGGTTGCGTTTGACCAGGTTGGGCAGCTCCAGGTCTTCGAACATGAACTCGAGGAATTCTTCCTGGGTGATCTGGAACACGAACTCATCCATGCCCTCGCCGGAGTTGCCGGCCTTGCCCGGGCCCTTGCCGCCGCCTCCGCCTTGGGGGCGCTGGATGTGTTCGCCGGTGGTGAATTCCTTGTTGCCCGGGTGCACGACGGTCTGTTTGCCACCCCGGCCGTGGTGCAGCACCGGTTCGTCGATGTCGCGTCCGGGAATGCTGATTTGTTCGCCATGCTCCATATCGGTGATGGAGCGGCGGCTGACGGCCTCTTCAACCGCCTTTTTGATGTGGTCACGGTAACGCCGCAGGAAACGCTGGCGGTTTACCGTGCTCTTGTTCTTGCCATTGAGGCGTCGGTCGATCACATAGCTCATGGGGAGCCCTCCGGGCAGCTTCACGTTACAAGCTTCAAGCCGCGAGCTGGAAGCTTAGAGACAAGCGGTCAGCTGCCAGGCCAGCGGCCCGGCAGCCCACGCCTGTCGCTGCCTTACTGTGATTTACGAACCCGCAGGTACCACTCGGAGAGCAGCCGTACCTGTTTGTCGGTGTAGCCACGCTCGACCATTCGTGTGACGAAGTCGTTGTGTTTTTGCTGATCCTCCTTGCTGGCCTTGGCGTTGAAGCTGATGACCGGCAGCAGATCCTCGGTGTTGGAGAACATTTTCTTCTCGATAACCACCCGCAGCTTCTCGTAGCTGAGCCAGGTAGGGTTCTTGCCGTTGTTGTTGGCGCGGGCGCGCAGCACGAAGTTGACGATCTCGTTGCGGAAATCCTTCGGATTGCTGATGCCGGCGGGTTTTTCGATTTTCTCCAGTTCCTCGTTGAGGGCCACGCGGTTGAGGATCTCGCCGGTTTCCGGGTCGCGGTATTCCTGGTCCTGGATCCAGAAGTCGGCGTACAGCACGTAGCGGTCGAAGATGTTCTGGCCGTACTCGCTGTAGGACTCCAGGTACGCGGTCTGGATTTCCTTGCCGATAAACTCGATGTAGCGCGGCGCCAGGTACTCTTTGAGGAAGCGCAGGTAGCGCTCGCGGGTTTCGGCCTGGAACTGCTCCTGTTCGATCTGCTGTTCCAGCACGTAGAGCAGGTGCACCGGGTTGGCGGCGATTTCATGGGGGTCGAAGTTGAAGACCTTGGACAGGATCTTGAACGCGAAACGCGTCGACAGGCCGTTCATGCCCTCATCCACACCGGCGGTGTCGCGGTATTCCTGGATCGACTTGGCCTTGGGATCGGTGTCCTTGAGGTTCTCGCCGTCATACACACGCATCTTCGAATAGATATTCGAGTTCTCCGGCTCCTTGAGGCGCGACAGCACGGTGAACTGGGCCAGCATCTTCAAGGTGTCGGGTGCGCAATGGGCCTTGGCCAGGGAGCTGTTGAACAGCAGCTTGTCGTAAATCTTGATTTCATCGCTGACCCGCAGGCAGTACGGCACCTTGACGATGTAGATCCGGTCGATGAAGGCTTCGTTGTTCTTGTTGTTGCGGAAGGTATGCCACTCCGATTCGTTCGAGTGGGCCAGCAGAATCCCGGTGAACGGAATCGCGCCCAGGCCTTCGGTACTGTTGTAGTTGCCTTCCTGGGTGGCGGTCAGCAGTGGGTGCAGCACCTTGATCGGCGCCTTGAACATCTCGACGAATTCCATTAGGCCCTGGTTGGCCCGGCACAGCGCGCCCGAGTAGCTGTAGGCGTCGGCGTCGTTCTGCGGGAATTCTTCGAGTTTGCGGATATCGACCTTGCCCACCAGCGCCGAAATATCCTGGTTGTTCTCGTCCCCGGGCTCGGTCTTGGCCACGCCGATCTGGTTGAGGATCGACGGGTAGAGCTTGACCACGCGGAACTGGCTGATATCACCGCCGAACTCGGCCAGGCGCTTGGTGGCCCAGGGCGACATGATGGTGTTGAGGTAGCGCCGTGGGATGCCGAAGTCTTCCTCGAGAATCGCGCCATCTTCCGTGGCGTTGAACAGGCCCAAAGGCGATTCGAACACCGGTGAGCCCTTGATGGCGTAGAAGGGCACCTTCTCGATCAGTTGTTTGAGTTTTTCGGCCAGGGACGATTTACCGCCGCCGACGGGGCCGAGCAGGTAAAGGATCTGTTTCTTCTCTTCCAGGCCTTGGGCGGCATGGCGGAAGTAGGAGACGATCTGGTCAATGCATTCTTCCATTCCGTGGAAGTCTTCAAAGGCCGGGTAGCGACGGATCACCTTGTTGGAGAATATTCGCGACAGGCGCGAGTTATTCGCGGTTTCCACCAGCTCCGGCTCGCCAATCGCCAGGAGCAGGCGTTCGGCGGCAGACGCGTAGGTGCTGCGGTCCTGCTTGCACAGCTCAAGATACTCTTGCAGCGTGAGTTCTTCCTGCTGTGTGGACGCGAAGCGTTGTTGGAAGTGGCTAAAGATACTCATGACGTCGTCACCTCGCTCGATACGTGGAGCCGACGCCGGATCAATCAGTCGATGCTGGCAGACATTGACGTACGCCAATGGCCGTTTTCCCCCCAGAACACCCTGAAACGCTACCGATGACCCGCACGCCGGTGTACCGGCTCTCCCCTGATTCGGATGGCCTGCGCTTAAGGATAGTTCGGAATCGGGGAGGTCAAGGCGCGATGCGTAATTAGTTTGGCCGCGCCGTTCGTCAGAAACGGCGCGAGCCCAAGCGTCACGCGGGGTAGCGGGGTGTGAAAAAAATTATTGCGAATCGCCCGAGGCAATTTCTGCAGGATAGGTCGTACGCCACAGCTCAAAGCCGCCGTCCAGGCTATAGACGTCGGAGAAGCCCTGGCTGATCAGGTAGGCCGCCGCGCTCTGGCTGGAGTTGCCGTGATAGCAGGCCACGATCAGCGGTGCGTCGAGGTCGGCGGCGCGGATGAAGTCGGCAATGTTGACGTTATCCAGGTGCTTGGCACCGGCGATGTGAGCCGCCGCATAAGTGGGCTGGTCGCGGATATCGACCACCACCGCGCCTTGCTCGCGCAGGGCCTGGGCTTGTTCGGGAGGGATACGTTTGAATTCGCTCATGGCGGGCTCCTATGGCTTGGCGGCCGGCGGTGTAACGGGGGCGGGGGATTCACACTGGCAGCTGTGGCGCTCGCCGGTGTCGATGTTCATCAGGGTCATGGCGCCGCCCCACACGCAACCGGTGTCGAGGGCGAATACGCCAGGCTCGTCGCACTGGCCTTCGAGGGCTGCCCAATGGCCGAAGATGATCTTCGTGTCACGGGTCTTGCGCTCTTTATGCGCGAACCAGGGTTTGTAGCCGGGCAGGGCGGTGTCGGCGCCTTCCTTGCTCTTGAGGTCGAGCTTGCCCTCGGCGGTGCAGAAGCGCATCCGTGTGAAGTAGTTGGTGATCACCCGCAGGCGCGTGACGCCGGTGAGGTCGTTGTTCCATTTCACTGGTTCGTTGCCGTACATGCCGTCGAGGTAGGCGGTGTACAGATTGTCGTCGGCCAAGGCGCTCTCGACTTCGGCAGCGCACTTGAGGGCTTTCTTCAGCGTCCACTGGGGTGGGAGGCCGGCATGCACCAGCGCCATGTTGCGGCGCTCGTCGTAGTGCATGATTTTTTGCCGGCGCAGCCAGTCGAGCAACTCGGCGCGGTCGGGCGCTTCAAGGATTTCGCGCAGGGTATCGCCCTTTTTCAGACGCTCTATGTTGTTGCCTGCGGCCAGCAGGTGCAGGTCGTGGTTGCCCAGTACGCACACCAGGGAGTCGCGCAGGTTGTAGAGATAGCGCAGGGTTTCCAGCGAGGCGGGGCCACGGTTGACCAGGTCACCGACCAGCCACAGGCGATCATGCGCCGGGTCGAAGGCCACGCGCTCCAGCAGGCACTTGAGGGGTTCCAGGCAGCCTTGCAGGTCGCCGACCGCGTAGGTCGCCATCAGTGCAGGGACCCCGGCACGGCGAGGCGGAAGGGCGCGATCACGGCGTCGAACAGCTGGCCGTCGGTAGCTTTCATCTGATACGAGCCCTGCATGGTGCCGACCTTGGAGGTCATCACCGTGCCGCTGCTGTAGGTGTGGCTGGCGCCAATGTCGATCAGGGGTTGCTGGCCGACCACACCTGCGCCGCGAACTTCCTCGACCTGGCCGTCACCGTCGGTGATCACCCAATGGCGAGACAGCAGCTTGGCCGGCACCAGCCCGTTGTTTTTCACCGTGATGGTGTAGGCAAAGGCGAAGCGGTTCTGTTCAGGTTGCGATTGGTCCGCCAGGAAGCGGGTGACGACGCTGACGTCGATCTGGTAGCGAGGATCGGACATGCAAGAGGCCTTAAAAGCAAAAGCGGAGGACAGCAGATGCGGATCAGTCTAGGCCAATAGGTGGGCACTAGGCCAGACATGTGTCTGGCCTAGTGCCCGGGGCCTCAGTCGGCGGCTGGGGCCGGCTGGATGGCAAGCTGGTCGGCCAGGCGCACGAAGGCGGCCAGGTCCAACTGCTCGGGGCGCAGGCTGCCGTCGACGCCGGCGGCTTCGATCTCGGCGTTGCTCAGCAGCGCCCTGAGGGTGTTGCGCAGGGTCTTGCGGCGCTGGTTGAAGGCTTCGCGCACTACGCGCTCCAGCAGCTTGTGGTCCTTGGCCGGGTGCGGCAGCACCGTGTGCGGCACCAGGCGCACGATGGCCGAGTCGACCTTCGGCGGCGGGTTGAACGCGCCAGGGCCGACGTTGAACAGGTGTTCGACGCGGCAGTGGTACTGAACCATGATCGACAGGCGACCCCAGTCACCGCCACCCGGGCCGGCGGCCAGGCGCTCTACCACTTCTTTTTGCAGCATGAAGTGCATGTCGCGGATGATCCCGGCGTTGTTCAGCAGGTGAAAAATCAGCGGCGTAGAGATGTTGTAGGGCAGGTTGCCCACAACCCGCAGGCTGTTGGGCGCGGCATTGAGGCTGTTGAAGTCGAACTTCAGCGCATCGCCCTGGTGCAGGTTGAAGTTGGGCATACCGGCGAATTGTTGGTTCAGGATCGGGATCAGGTCCTTGTCCAGCTCCACCACGTCCAGCTGGCCGCCACTCTTGAGCAGGCCTTGGGTCAGCGCGCCCTGGCCCGGGCCGATTTCCAGCAGGCGGTCTTCGGGCTTGGCATGGATGGAGCGCAGGATACGGTCGATCACGCCAGCGTCGTGCAGGAAGTTTTGCCCGAAGCGCTTGCGCGCCCGGTGTTGGTAATGCTCGGTCATATACGGGTCTCGGCCATCTGATAGGCGGTTTCCAGGGCCACGTGCAGGCTGCCGGTGTCGATCTTGCCGCTGCCCGCCAAGTCCAGGGCTGTGCCATGGTCGACGGAGGTACGGATGATCGGCAGGCCCAGTGTCACGTTGACGGCGGCGCCGAAGCCTTTGTATTTCAGCACCGGCAGCCCCTGGTCATGGTACATCGCCAGCACTGCGTCGCAGTGCTCCAGATATTTGGGGGTAAACAGAGTGTCCGCAGGCAGTGGGCCACGCAGGTCCATGCCTTCTTGGCGCAGACGCTCCAGGGTTGGTTCGATGATGTCGATTTCTTCATGGCCCAGGTGGCCGCCTTCACCGGCGTGGGGGTTGAGCCCACAGACCAGGATGCGCGGTTGGGCAATGCCGAACTTGTTTTGCAGGTCGGCGTGCAGGATGCGTGTCACGCGCTCTACACGCTCGGCGGTGATGGCATCGGCAATGTCACGCAGCGGCAGGTGCGTGGTAACCAGGGCGACGCGCAGGCCACGGGTGGCCAGCATCATCACGACTTGTTCGGTATGGGTCAGTTCGGCGAGGAATTCGGTATGGCCGGAAAAGGCGATGCCGGACTCGTTGATCACGCCCTTGTGCACCGGTGCGGTGATCATGCCGGCGAAGTCGCCGTCGATGCAGCCTTGCCCGGCGCGGGTCAGGGTTTGCAGCACAAACGCCGCGTTGGCCGTGTCCAGCTGCCCGGCAACCACCTTGGCCGCCAGTGGGGTGTCCCACACATACAGGCTGCCGGCTGGCGCAGGCAGGTCGGGCCAGTTGCCCGGCGCCACGTCCAGCAAGTTGACAACCACACCCAGCTGCGCGGCCCGCTCAATGAGCAGGTCGCGGCTGGTAATGGCAATCAGGGGGTGTGGCTGGGGATGCGAGGCGAGCAGCAGGCACAGGTCTGGACCAATGCCGGCCGGCTCGCCGGGTGTCACCGCGAAACGCTGGGGTTTCACTGAGTTGCCTGGTCGGTGCCTGTTTGCTCGGCGCCTGGCAGCTTGTTCTCTACGTAGGCTTCGTCACGGATCTGACGCAACCAGGTTTGCAGCTCTTCGTCGTACTTGCGGTTACGCAGTACGTTAAGCGCTTGTTGCTCGCGGGCCTGGTTGGTGTTGTCGGTGGCGCGACGGCCAAGGACTTCCAGCACGTGCCAGCCATATTGGGTCTTGAACGGCTTGGACAACACGCCTTGCGGGGTATCGGCCATCACCTGCTGGAACTCCGGCACCAGGGCTTTCGGGTCGATCCAGTTCAGGTCGCCGCCGTTGAGGGCAGAACCCGGGTCTTCCGAGAAGCTCTTGGCCAGGGTGGCGAAGTCTTCACCGCTTTCGATGCGGTCATAGATCTTCTGGGCCAGTTCCTTGGTTTGCGCTTCGGTACGGATTTCGCTTGGTTTGACCAGGATGTGACGAACGTGAACTTCGTCTTTCAGCGAGGTCTCGCCACCGCGACGTTCCAGCAACTTCAGGATGATGAAGCCACCTGGGGTACGGGCCGGCTGGGTGATGCCGCCGACTTCCATGGCGCTGAGCTCGCGATCGAACGGAGGTGGCAGTTGAGCGGCTTTACGCCAGCCCATGTCACCGCCTTCGAGGGCGTTGTCGCTGCCGGACACGGCGATAGCCGTTTGCGCAAAGTCGGCGCCGGCCTTGAGACGGTCATACACAGCCTGGGTCTTGGCGGCGGCGGCATTGAGCTGCTCGGAGTTGGCGCTGTCCGGGGTAGGGATCAGGATGTTGGCCAGGTGCAGTTCTTCGGAAAGCTGCATCTTGCCCAGGTCCGATGCCAGGAAGTTCTTCACTTCCTGCTCGGACACCTGAACCCGCTCGGCCACACGGCGCTGACGCACACGGCTGATGATCATTTCGCGGCGGATCTGGTCACGGGCGTCCTCATAGGACAAACCGTCGTGGGCCAGGGCGGCGCGGAACTGGTCAATGCTCATGTTGTTGCGCTGGGCAATGGTGCCGACAGCCTGGTTCAGTTCTTCGTCCGAGATGCGGATGCCGGAACGATCGCCGATCTGCAGTTGCAGGTTTTCGACGATCAGGCGCTCCAGCACCTGCTGGTCCAGGACGCTGGTAGGTGGCACGCCACCGCCACGCTTGGCGATGGTTTGCTGCACTTCCTTGACGCGCTGGTCCAGTTGGCTCTGCATGATCACGTCGTTGTCGACGATGGCCACTACTTTATCCAGTTCTTGAACCGCAGCGTGAGCCGATGCGGTACCCAGGAACAGCGCGCCCAGCACTAGCGGGCGCAGACAATCAGAAAGCTTGGTCTTCACGTTCACGATAACCTTCAATGCCTTTGTCGAGGAAGCTCTCTACCTTGGCGCCGGTCAGGCCGCCGAGTCCTTTGAGGACGATCTGCAGGAAGAGCCCGTGGTCACCCTTTTCGTTAAGCGGGGCGATCTGGCTGTATTCGTCGTTGGAAACCCAGTAACGGTTGATGACACGCAGTTTCCAGCAGCAGTTGTCGTACTCGAAACCACCGAAGGCTTCCAGGGTACGGTTGCGAGCGTAGTCATACTGCCAGCGGGTAATCAGGTTCCACTGCGGAACGATCGGCCACATCATCGAGAAATCGTGTTGCTGGATTTTGTAGTAATCCTTCACGAAGTTCGGATCGCCTGGCTGGCCGTAGTCGCCACCGAACTGCCATTTGCCGGTCAGCTGGTTGTAGACGACCTGGTCATTACGATAGCGGTAGCCAACGTTGATGATCTTGTTCGGGTTGTCTTCCGGCTGGTAGTGAAGCATCGCGCTGCCGGAACGAGGGCTGTGTTCCTCGGTGTCCCAGTTGTAATCGGCAGTGGCGCGCCAGTCGCGGTTGAAGCGGTACTCGTAGTCCAGGGCAACCGGCGATACATCGGTATTCGCATCGGCACGGTCGGCGGCAAGGATGCCTGGCAGTTGAACTTCACGATCCTTGAAGTACAGCGCCTGGCCCACGGAGACGCGCTGACGCTCGAAACCGTTGTCTTCGATCCAGCGGCTGGTCAAGCCCAGGGACAGCTTGTTTTCGTCGCCGATACGGTCGGAGCCGCTGAAGCGGTTGTCACGGAACAGCGACGCGTAGCTGAACGAGTACTCGCTGGTGTCGAATACCGGGATATCAGCCTGGTCCTTGTTCGGTACGTACAGGTAGAACGCACGCGGCTCAAGGGTCTGGCGATAGTTGGTGCCGAACCAGTTGGTGTTGCGATCGAAGTACAGGCCGCTGTCGACGCTGGCCACCGGAACCGCACGGTCCTGGTCGCTTTTGAAGGTGCCGCCCGCGTACGGGTTGGCTGCGGTGGCTGCGGCCTGATCAGCAATGATCTGGTTCTTGCCGATGTTGTCCAGGTCCAGGTCGTACTTGGTGTAGACGTACTTGAGCTTCGGCGTCACGAAACCGTAGGTCCAGTTCATCGGGTATTCGACGGCTGGCGCCACGTTCAGACGGGTACCGTTGGCACGGGTCAGGCCACGTACATAGGTGTCCAGGCGTGCGGTTTCAACGCCGTCCTGATCCTTGAACGTGCCGTTCTCCAGGTCGCGATCGAAGCGCACGGCTTCGGTCTCGTAGCTGAAGTTCAAGCCGCCTGGGTGGTACGGCAGCTGACCGTTGAAGGTGATCTGCGGCAGGCGGTCATACGGGGTGACCTGGGAAATCGTTGCCAGCTGGTAGGCCTGCAGGTTCAGACGTGCCTGGAAGGTGTCGCCACGATAGGTGACGGCACCTTGCTGGTTCACGTAGTCCCGGCTTTCAACACCTTCCTGGTTCGACTTGAGGTCCTGGAAGAAGTAAGGGTCGCTGATCGTGGTGTAGTCGACCTCGGTCATTACACGCGAATCAAGCCCGCCCTTGTGTTGCCAGTTGAGCATGTAGCGGGTTTTTTCGTAATCGGTCTGCTGCTTGCGCTCGTCGTTGTCGTCGTTCAGGTACGCGCCGCCGAACTGGCCTTCGCTGGACTTGGTGAGGTAGCGGAATTCGCCTTCCATCATCATGCCGCGCTTGGTCATGTATTGCGGATACAACGTGGCGTCGTAGTTGGGCGCCAGGTTGAAGTAGTACGGCGTAACCAGGGTAAAGCCGGTTTCGCTGCCGCTGCTGAAGCTCGGTGGCAGGAAGCCGGATTGACGACGGTCGTCGATCGGGAAATAGATGTAGGGGGTGTACAGGATCGGAATGTTCTTGATCCGCAACGTCGCGTTGGTGGCCGTACCGAAACCGGTGGCCGGGTTCAACGTGATGTTGTTGCCCTTGAGCTGCCAGGCGTTGCTGTCTGGCTCGCAGGTGGTGTACGTACCGTCCTTGAGACGGATGATCGCGTTTTCGGCACGCTTGGCGTACAGCGCGTTACCGCGGATGCGCGACTTGTGCAGCACGTATTCGGCGTTATCGACCTGCGCCGCGCCGGTGTCCAGCTGGACCTCGGCGTGGTCGCCGACGATCAGGGCACCGTTGTCGCGCATGCGCACATTGCCGTTCAGCTCGCCACGGTTCTCAGCCTGGTACAGGCTGGCTTCCTCGGCTTCGAGCTGCATGCTGCCCTGGCGCATGACGACGTCACCGGCCAGGGTTGCAACCTGTTGTTCCTGCTCGTAGCGAGAGGCCTTGGCACCGATGAAGGTGGGCGCATCGCTCTTGTTCGTCTTGTCGTTCATGCCAGGACGAATCGGCTCGATGTACGCACCGCCGCAGTAAGGACCGGTTTCGGCCAGCTGGGCTGCGGTCAACTTATCGCGCGGTACCCAGTCCAAGTGGCTGTAGTCGGCGCTGCGCGAACGCAGGCCACGGCCCTTGGAGTCGGTGACCAGTGCAGTTTTGGGCTCGGCCTCGGCTTTGCCGCCAGTGTCGGCTTGCGCCGTGCTGTTGGCCGAGCTGATGGCTGCGCCGTCATGCACCGGACGCGGTGGCAACGGGGCTGCGGCGGTTTTCGGCGCGCAATCCCAGGCACCCGAAGCAGAGACTGAGCAGTCATACTGTTCCGCGGCGACCACGAATGAGGTGGCGAAGGGTTGCAAGGCCAGCAGACTGCCGGTTACCAGCAACGGAAATTTTCTACGAAACGCGGGGGATTTCAATGCCATCTTATTAGTCCGGGCTTCCTGCGTGCCATCTGCCCGCGGTTTGGGCCGCACGCCTCTCGATGGTCTGAAAAAGATGCGTGATAATAAAGCATGCCCCGCTTGACGGCTAGCGCCGTCGGAGACCCTTGTAATGCCCGAGCAAGATCTACGTTTACAACAGCTGGAAGTCTGGCTGGATGAGCAGTTGCCGATCCTTTTCAACGCTCAAGGCTGGGGTGCCGTACCCCCGGCCACATTGACCGCGGCCAGCAGCGACGCGAGTTTCAGGCGCTATTTCCGATGGGAAGGCGGCGCTCGAACCTTCGTCGTCATGGACGCTCCACCCCCCCAGGAAAACTGCAAACCCTTCGTCGATATCGCCCATTTATTGGCAAAGTCGGGAATAAATGTTCCAAAAATTTATGCAGAAGATTTGCCGCGCGGCTTTCTTTTGCTCAATGACCTGGGCAAAAAGACTTACCTGGACGTGATCGACGAGCAAAACGCCGACCCCTTGTTCGCCGATGCCATCGATGCCTTGCTGGCTTTTCAGCAATTGCCGATGGATGCGCCGCTGCCCAGCTATGACGCGGCCTTGCTGCGCCGCGAGCTGGAATTGTTTCCGGAGTGGTACGTGCGCCGGCACCTGGGTATCGAACTCGATACCCGCCAGCAAGCCTTGTGGCAGCGCGTCAGCGATCACCTGATCGACAGCGCCCTGGCGCAACCCAAGGTGCTGGTGCATCGCGACTATATGCCGCGCAACCTGATGATCAGCGAGCCGAACCCCGGCGTGCTGGATTTTCAGGATGCGGTGTACGGCCCGGTGACCTACGACATTACCTGCCTGTTCAAGGACGCTTTCCTCAGCTGGCCCCAGGCCCGCGTGCGTGAATGGCAGCGCGGCTACTGGGAGCGCGCCGGGCAAGCCGGCATTCCGGTGCAGGAAAGTTTCAGCGAATTCCTACGCGCCAGCGACCTGATGGGCGTGCAGCGTCACCTCAAGGTCATCGGGATTTTCGCGCGCATTTGCCATCGCGATGGCAAGCCACGCTACCTGGCCGACGTGCCGCGCTTCTTTGCTTATATAGAAGCGGTGCTGGCTGAACGTCCGGAGTTGAGCGAACTGGCCGAACTGCTGAGCAGCCTGCGCCAGCCCGCCGAGGCCAGCGTATGAAGGCGATGATCCTGGCAGCGGGCAAGGGCGAGCGCATGCGCCCGCTCACCCTGCACACGCCCAAGCCGCTGGTGCAGGCCGGCGGCAAGCGCCTGATCGAGTATCACCTGGAGGCGCTGGCCAAGGCCGGTTTCACCGACATCGTGATCAACCACGCTTGGCTCGGCCAGCAGATCGAAAGCTACCTGGGCGATGGCGCGCAGTATGGCGTGCGCATCCGCTACTCCCCGGAAGGCGAGCCGCTGGAAACCGGCGGCGGGATTTTCCAGGCGTTGCCGTTGCTGGGCCATGAGCCGTTCCTGGTGGTCAACGGCGATATCTGGACCGACTACGACTTCACCCGGCTGCGCCAACCGCTCCAGGGCCTGGCGCATCTGGTGATGGTCGACAACCCGGCGCATCACCCCTCGGGCGGGGATTTCTACCTCGACCAGGGTTTGCTTCATGATGCGGCGCCGGGTGCCGATAACCTGACCTTCAGTGGCATTTCAGTGCTCGACCCACAGTTGTTCGCGGGTTGCAGTGCCGGTGCCTTCAAGCTGGCGCCGCTATTGCGGGCGGCCATGGCGAAAGGTTTGGTAACGGGGGAACACATGGCGGGACGCTGGATTGATGTCGGCACGCTGGAGCGCCTGGCGCAAGTCGAAACCCTGCTGACAGCGGGCCAGTAACGTGTTGTGGCCAGGGACGCTGATCGGCGCCGGGGCTGGCTTTGCCATTGCCAGCATTCCGGGGGCCATATTGGGTGCGCTGTTGGGGCAGGCACTGGATCGCCGCCTGCACCTGCAAAGCTGGGCGCAATTGCGCGAACGCCTCGGCGGGCGCGCCGCGCTGCGCAATGACGAGTTGTTGTTTGTGTTGCTGGGGCGTCTGGCCAAAAGCGGTGGGCGCGTGGTCGACGGGCATATCCAGCAGGCGCGGCAGGAGATGCGCTCTCTGGACATGACCGAATCGGCCCAGCGTCGCGCCATTGCCGCGTTCAACCGTGGCAAGTCCGGCTCCGATCGAGTGCGCAGCTATTTGCGCGTGCTCAAGGCTCAACCCCATGCGGCAGAAGGGGTGTTGCGTGCGTGCTGGCGAATGGTCTGGGCGGACGGCAAGGCGGATGACGCCGAGCGCGACCTGATCGACCTGTGGGGCAAATGGCTGGGCTGGACGCCGCAACAACTCCAGGCATTGGCGGCTGATTACGCGCCGGAGCGCAAGCCGCTGGTCAATCGAGGCGGCAGCTATCAGGACGCGTTGCGCTTGCTTGGCGTGACGGCCACCACTGAGCCATCGGCGATCAAGCGCGCTTATCGCCGCCTGCTCAGCCGCCACCATCCGGACAAGGTGGCCGGTAGTGGCGCTACCCCTTTGCAAGTGCGCGAGGCAACCGAGCGCACCCGCGAATTGCACAATGCTTATGCGTTGATTCGTGAGCGGCGGGATTTTCGCTAAGAAGTTTGCCCTGACAAATCACAATCCAATGTGGGAGGGGGCTTGCCCCCTCCCACATGGGTTCTCTGGTGTTCTTGGAATTGGGGTCAGTCCGCACTGGCCTGCGGGCTCAACCAGCCGCGAACCCGGCGATACAGCTGCTCCTGCTCGGCAGCGCTGTTGCCGGGCAAGGTCTTGAGCGACACCTGCTTATAACCATCATTCTTCGCACGCTTGGCGGTCTGGGCGCGCTCCTGGGCGTTTTTGCGATCCTGAGCGGCATCTTGATAGAAGACATCCGCCGTCGGCACTTTCAAGGTCGGCGCCAGTTGCTGCAGGTCCGGCGTGCGTGCCGCCGGTGTTTTACCGGCCACCATCACCAGTTTCTGCACTTGGGACGGCTGTTTCTCGCTCAGGTAACGCGCAGCCCACCAGGCCCCGGTGCCATGGCCGAGCAGCACCACGCTGCGTGCGCTCTGGGTTTGGGCGAAGGCCACGGCGGCGTCGATGCGCGCAAAGATGCGTGAAGCATCGGTTTTATCCTGCTCGTCGGCGCCGGGAAGTACGGCCGGATCGGTGCCTTCAGCTTCGGCGCTGGCGGCCTGTTCGATCGGTTTGTCGGCGGTGGCCGCGTCTTTGCTGCTGGTGTCCACGGTGGCGGCGGGCGCTGGCGCGGCGCGCGGCGGCAGGGTGTCTACGCTGATATCCGGCAGCGACAGGCTGAGGCTGCCCCAATTGGCATCCGGCAATTTGCGCCGCAAGGGGCCGATTGCTTGCGGCCAGTCAGCATTTTCGCCGGCGCCTGGGACGATAATCACCACACCTTCGGGCTCGGCGCTGTTGGCCGGTTTCCACAGGGCGAGGAACGAGTCGCTGCCGGCCTGCAACTGTTGCTGTTCCTGTTGCGGGATCTTACGCTCCAGCGCGCTGGCTTCTTCCAGGCTGCGCTCGGGCAAGGGCTGGCGCTCTGCGGGTTTTTCGGCGGCCGGCGCGGGTGCGTCTGCGGCCTGCACAGAAAAGGCACTGGTAACCAGCAGTGACAGGCACAATGCTGGCAGTGCCGAACGGTTTCGATGGGGCATCGTTGATTTCCGGCCAGAAGTGATTCCAGCAGCCTAATGGGTTGGTCAGTATTTGTCAGTGATGTGAGACGTGGATCATGGGTTTTCGCTGTCTGCTGGTTATCGGCTGTTTGTGTGTTGCCTTGATGGCAAATGCCGCTCCCACGCCCGCCGCACCGCAGGCGCAACTCACTGCGCAGCAACGTGAATGGTTGGCGGCGCACCCGGAGCTGCGGGTGGGCCTGGTGTTGCAGGCGCCCTACGCGCAATACGACCGGCGCCTGCAACGCTTGTCCGGGGCCAATGTGGAGTTGATGCAGTGGCTGACCAAGGCGCTGAATATCGACGTGACCTGGCGCAACTTTCCCAACCAGGAACAACTGGAGGCCGCCGTACGCGACGGCGAAGTGGATATCGCGCCCGGCCTGCAACAAACCCCGGCCGGTTTGCGCCTGTGGCTGTTCAGCGACCCCTATATGCGCGTGCCCCAGCACATCGTTGGTATCCGTGACGGCGGCGGGGCGGTGGAACTGGAAAAACTCGATGACCAATCCCGCGTCGCCGTGCGCATGCCCAGCGCCGTGGCCGATTATCTGCGCAGCACTTACCCGGCGCTCAATCTGCAAGGCGTGCCCTTGGAGCGCCAGGCCTTGCAGTTGCTGGTCAGTCAGCAGGCGCGGTATGCGGTGGTGGATGAAGCGCAGTTGAGTCGGCTGTCCGGTGAGGCCGAGTTTGCCGGGCTGGCGGTGGTAGGCGATATCGGCCTGCCGCAACTGCTGCGGGTGGCCACGCGTCGCGAGTGGCCGGAGCTGGCCGGCATCATGGAAAGCGCCTTGCGCGCCATCCCCGCCCGCGACCTGGACCAATTGCACAACCGCTGGCTGCAAGCCAAATACCCGCGCCTGGCGGAATCCCCCGGCCTGTGGCAGAACCTCAGCCTGTTGCTGGGCCTGTTCCTGCTCGCGAGCCTGGCCATCGTGTTCTGGCAGCGCCGCCAGCAACGCGGGCTGGAACACGACCTGTTGGCCGCCCGCGAAGAAAGCGCGGCCCGCGCCGCCGGTGCCGAGGCGTTGCGGCTGACGCAGTTTTCTATCGACCAAAGCACCGTCGGCATTCTCTGGGTCAACTGGGACAGCCATGTGCGCTACGCCAACCGCGCGGCCGAAAGCATGCTCGGTTATGGCCCCGGCGCCTTGATCGAGCGCCCGCTGGTCGATCTCGACCCGACCCTGGACATGGACCGCTGGCTCAACCTGTGGAAACGCGCACGGGCCAGTGAAGACGGCCCGCAGAACTTTGCCACCGACTGCCGGCGTGCCGATGGCAGCATCCTGCCGACCAACGTGTCGTTGAGTTTTCTGCGCTTTGCCGAGGCCGAGTACCTGGTGGTCTACCTCAACGACGTCACCGAGCTGCGCCGCACCCTGGCCGCGTTGCTGCAAAGCGAGGCGCAACTGCGCGAGCTGTCGGCCCACCTGGAAACCGTGCGCGAAGAAGAGAAAGCGCGCATCGCCCGCGAGGTGCACGACGAACTCGGGCAGATGCTCACCGTGCTCAAGCTGGAAACCTCCATGTGCGAATTGGCCTACGCGCAGTTGGACCCCGGCCTGCATGAGCGCCTGAACAGCATGAAGCGCCTGATCGCCCAACTGTTCCAACTGGTACGGGACGTCGCAACCGCCCTGCGTCCGCCAATTCTCGACGCCGGCATCGCCTCGGCCATCGAATGGCAGGCGCGGCGTTTCGAAGCGCGCACGCAAATCCCCTGCCTTGTGCAGGTTCCGGATAACCTGCCGGCCCTGAGTGACGCCAAGGCCATCGGCCTGTTCCGTATCCTGCAGGAGGCGCTGACCAATGTGATGCGCCATGCCCAGGCGCATACTGTCGAGCTGACCCTGGTGGTAGAAGGCAACAACCTGCGGCTGACGATCAGCGACGACGGCGCCGGTTTCGTCCAGCCCCAAGGCCGCCCGGTGTCGTTCGGCCTGGTGGGCATGCGCGAGCGGGTGCTGATCATGGGCGGGCAGTTGAGCCTGGAAAGTGAATTGGGCGAGGGCACCACCCTGAGTGTCACGGTGCCGCTGGATGCATAACGATAAGAGGAAGCCCTTGTGATTCGCGTACTGGTAGCCGAAGACCACACCATCGTTCGAGAAGGCATCAAGCAATTGATCGGCCTGGCCAAAGACCTGCTGGTGGTGGGCGAGGCCAGCAATGGCGAGCAGTTGCTCGAGACCCTACGCCATGTGCCGTGCGAGGTGGTGTTGCTGGATATCTCGATGCCCGGCGTCAACGGCCTGGAAGCGATTGCGCGGATCCGCGCGTTGAACAACCCGCCGGCGATCCTGGTGTTGTCGATGCACGATGAAGCGCAAATGGCCGCGCGCGCCCTGAAGGTTGGCGCGGCCGGCTATGCGACCAAGGACAGCGACCCTGCGCTGTTGCTTACGGCGATCCGCAAAGTCGCGGCCGGTGGGCGCTATATCGACCCTGACCTGGCCGACCGCATGGTCTTCGAAGTCGGCCTGACCGATGCGCGGCCGCTGCACTCATTACTGTCTGAACGCGAGTTCTCGGTGTTCGAACGCCTGGCTCAGGGCGCCAACGTCAATGACATCGCCCAGCAACTGGCCCTGAGCAGCAAGACCATCAGCACCCACAAGGCGCGGCTGATGCAAAAGCTCAATATCACCTCGCTGGCGGAGCTGGTGAAGTACGCCATGGAACACAAGCTGTTGTGACTACATGCCTGTTTGCGACCCCTGTTAAACCGCGCTGACGCCATTCCCGGCGCCTGGCGCTGTGGCACTGTCCCATCCCCGCCATTCGTGTAGGGCAATCCCTACACGCAACCTTCCATCCGGCTGATGCAATTCTCTCCTGGCCCCCGATTTCCGGGGCCTCGCGCCTGGACTACGCTTGTGCCACAGCAGTCCAAAATACAAAGGTGCGGGTATGAGCGAGGTGGATTCAAATGATGTGCTGGTCAGCTTTCGTGGCGTGCAAAAGAGCTACGACGGCGAGAACCTGATCGTCAAAGACCTCAACCTGGAGATTCGCAAGGGCGAGTTCCTGACCCTGCTCGGGCCTTCCGGTTCGGGCAAGACCACCAGCCTGATGATGCTCGCCGGCTTTGAAACGCCGACCGCCGGGGAAATCCAGCTGGCCGGGCGTTCGATCAACAACGTGCCACCGCACAAGCGCGACATCGGCATGGTGTTCCAGAACTACGCGTTGTTCCCGCACATGACCGTCGCCGAGAACCTGGCGTTTCCGCTGTCGGTGCGTGGCTTGAGCAAGACCGACATCAGCGAACGGGTCAAACGCGTGCTGAGCATGGTCCAGCTCGACGCCTTCGCCCAGCGCTACCCGGCGCAACTCTCCGGCGGCCAGCAACAGCGTGTGGCCTTGGCCCGCGCGCTGGTGTTCGAGCCGCAGCTGGTGCTGATGGACGAACCCCTCGGCGCCCTCGACAAGCAACTGCGCGAACACATGCAGATGGAGATCAAGCACCTGCACCAGCGCCTGGGCGTGACCGTGGTGTACGTGACCCACGACCAAGGCGAAGCGCTGACCATGTCTGACCGTGTGGCGGTGTTCCATCAGGGCGAGATCCAGCAGATCGCCGCGCCGCGCACCCTGTATGAAGAGCCGAAGAATACCTTTGTCGCCAACTTTATCGGCGAGAACAACCGCCTCAATGGCCGCCTGCACAGCCATACCGGCGACCGTTGCGTGGTCGAGTTGGCGCGCGGTGAGAAGGTCGAGGCGCTGGCGGTGAACGTCGGCCAGGTCGGCGGCCCGGTGACCTTGTCGGTGCGCCCGGAGCGCGTGAGCCTCAATGGCTCCAGCGAAAGCTGCGTCAACCGCTTCTCCGGGCGGGTGGCGGAATTCATCTACCTGGGCGACCACGTGCGTGTGCGCCTGGAAGTCTGCGGCAAGGCCGATTTTTTTGTGAAACAACCGATTGCCGAGCTGGACCCGGCCCTGGCGGTCGGCGACGTGGTACCGATTGGCTGGCAAGTCGAGCACGTTCGCGCACTCGACCCACTTCTAGAGGCGAATTGATCGCCCCCATGGCTTCACCAACCCTGCACGTGGAGAGAACAACAATGTTGAGTTCCTTGAAGTATTCCGTTCTGGCATTGAGCTTGATGGGCGCGACACAGGCCATGGCCGGCCCGGACCTGACGGTGGTGTCCTTCGGCGGCGCGAACAAGGCGGCCCAGGTCAAGGCCTTCTATGCACCGTGGGAAAGCGCGGGCAACGGCAAGATCGTCGCCGGCGAGTACAACGGCGAGATGGCCAAGGTCAAAGCCATGGTCGACACCAAGAGCGTGTCCTGGGACCTGGTGGAAGTGGAATCGCCAGAACTGTCCCGTGGCTGCGACGAAGACATGTTCGAGCCGCTGGACCCGAAACTGTTCGGCAACAGCGCCGATTACGTCAAAGGCGCGATCCAGCCGTGCGGCGTGGGCTTCTTCGTGTGGTCGACTGTGCTGGCCTACAACGCCGACAAGCTGACCAGCGCACCGACCAGCTGGGCGGATTTCTGGGACACCAAGAAATTCCCGGGCAAGCGCGGCCTGCGCAAGGGCGCCAAGTACACCCTGGAATTCGCACTGATGGCCGACGGCGTCGCGCCCAAGGACGTCTACAAAGTGCTGGCCGGCAAAGATGGCCAGGACCGTGCGTTCAAGAAACTCGACGAACTCAAGCCGTCGATCCAGTGGTGGGAAGCCGGCGCACAGCCGCCGCAGTACCTCGCTTCGGGTGACGTAGTGATGAGCTCGGCCTACAACGGCCGTATTGCCGCAGTGCAGAAAGAAAGCAACCTGAAAGTGGTGTGGAACGGCGGCATCTACGACTTCGACGCGTGGGCGATTCCAAAAGGCCTGGCCAAGGATCGCGCTGAAGCGGCGAAGAAATTCATCGCCTTCTCGGTGCAGCCGCAGCAGCAGAAGACCTACTCGGAAAACATCGCCTACGGCCCGGCCAACACCCAGGCCGTACCGTTGCTGGCCAAGGACATCCTCAAGGACATGCCGACCACCCCGGAAAACATCGCCAACCAGGTGCAGATCGATGTGAGTTTCTGGGCGGATAACGGTGAGCAGCTGGAGCAGCGCTTCAACTCGTGGGCTGCTAAATAACACCGCCTAACCCTTGTGAGAGGGGGCTTGCCCCCGATTGCAGTGGGTCAGTTGATACATGACTTGACTGAACCACCGCCATCGGGAGCAAGCCCCCTCCCACAGGAGATCTGCATTTATCTTCAAATCCGGAGTTTGCCATGGCCATCGCCATCCCCACCCTCAAGCAGCGCCTGGCGCGTGCCGAGCGGCTCAACCGCTGGAAGGCCCAGGCCTTGATTGCGCCGTTGGTGCTGTTTTTGCTGCTGGTGTTCCTGGTGCCTATCGTCGCGCTGCTGTTCAAGAGCGTCGGCAACCCGGAAGTGGTCGGCGGCTTGCCGCGTACCGTGGTGGCGGTGACCGCCTGGGATGGTCGTGGCCTGCCGGGCGAACCGGTGTACCAGGCGCTCAGTGAAGACCTGGGCGAGGCACGCGCCAACCAGACCCTGGGTGACCTGTCCAAACGCTTGAATATGGAACTGGCCGGCTACCGCAGCCTGCTGACCAAAACCGCGCGGGCGCTGCCGTTCAGCGAAACGCCTGCCTCCTATAAAGAAGCGTTGGAAAACCTCGACGAACGCTGGGGCGACCCCGCGTACTGGCAGGCGATCCGGCGCAATACCAGCACCCTCACGCCGTTCTACCTGCTGGCGGCCGTCGATCACCGCATCGACGACCTCGGCGAAGTGGCCCCGGCCACCCCCGACCAGGCGATCTACCTGGATATTTTCGCCCGCACCTTCTGGATGGGCCTGGTGATCACCGTCATCTGCCTGGTGCTGGCCTACCCGTTGGCGTACCTGCTGGCCAACCTGCCGGCGCGTAAAAGCAACTTGCTGATGATCCTGGTGCTGCTGCCGTTCTGGACTTCGATCCTGGTGCGCGTGGCGGCGTGGATCGTGTTGCTGCAGTCCGGCGGGTTGATCAACAGCGCGTTGATGGCCACGGGCCTGATCGACAAGCCGCTGGAGTTGGTGTTCAACCGCACCGGTGTGTACATCTCGATGGTGCACATTTTGCTGCCGTTCATGATTCTGCCGATCTACAGCGTGATGAAGGGCATTTCGCCGACCTACATGCGCGCGGCGATTTCCCTCGGCTGCCACCCGTTCGCCAGCTTCTGGCGCGTGTACTTCCCGCAGACCTATGCCGGTGTGGGCGCCGGTTGCCTGCTGGTGTTCATCCTGGCGATTGGTTACTACATCACCCCGGCGCTGCTGGGCAGCCCGAACGACCAGATGGTCAGCTACTTCGTGGCGTTTTACACCAACACCAGCATCAACTGGGGCATGGCCACGGCCTTGGGCGGCTTGCTGCTGCTGGCGACCGTGGTGCTGTACCTGATCTACAACTGGCTGGTGGGCGCCAGCCGCCTGCGCCTGAGCTAAGGAGACCTTGCGATGCTGAGCCCCTATATGTCACCGGTGGAACGGCTGTGGTTCTACAGCTTGCGGATTCTGTGCGGCTTGATCCTGCTGTTCCTGATCTTGCCGGTGCTGGTGATCATTCCGCTGTCTTTCAACAGCGGCAGTTTCCTGGTGTACCCGTTGCAAGGCTTTTCGCTGCATTGGTACCAGGACTTCTTCGCCTCGGCCGAATGGATGCGCGCGCTGAAGAACAGCATTATCGTCGCCCCGGCCGCCACGCTGCTGGCCATGGTATTCGGCACCCTGGCGGCCATCGGCCTGACTCGCGGCAACTTCCCCGGCAAGGCGCTGGTGATGGCCCTGGTGATTTCGCCGATGGTGGTGCCGGTGGTGATCATCGGCGTGGCCAGTTACCTGTTTTTCGCGCCATTGGGCCTGGGTAACAGCTTCTTTTCGCTGATCGTGGTGCATGCGGTGCTGGGTGTGCCGTTTGTGATCATCACCGTGTCGGCGACGTTGCAGGGGTTTAACCATAACCTGGTGCGGGCGGCGGCCAGTTTGGGGGCGTCGCCGTTGACGGCGTTTCGCCGGGTGACCTTGCCCCTGATTGCACCGGGGGTGATTTCCGGGGCGCTGTTTGCCTTTGCCACCTCGTTCGATGAGGTGGTGGTGACGCTGTTCCTCGCCGGGCCGGAGCAGGCAACCTTGCCACGGCAGATGTTCAGCGGTATTCGCGAGAACCTTAGCCCGACGATTGCTGCTGCGGCGACCTTGTTGATTGCGTTCTCGGTGCTGTTGTTGCTGACCCTGGAGTGGCTGCGTGGGCGCAGCGAGAAGCTGCGTACTGCTCAAGTCTAAAAACCTGATGCAGATTCAAATGTGGGAGGGGGCTCAGTTGAGTTTGAAATCACCATTCAAGCCCTGAATGCTAGGCAACCCAAAATCCCCAGCTACTCTTGTGCCAGCCCATTCCTAATAAGAGGCCGCGCACATGAGTACTTCCTCATTCAAGATCGCCCACAAACTGCTGACCGGCGCCGGTGCCATCGAACAGCTGGCCGCCGAACTCACGCGCCTGGATGTGGATAATCCGCTGATCGTCACCGATGCCGCGCTGGTCAAGTCCGGCACTGTGGCATTGGCCCTCGAACATTTGGGCGAACGCTCCTACGAAATTTTCGATCGTGTGCTGCCCGACCCGGAAATCGCCATCGTCGAAGACTGCATGCGCGTCTACCGCGAGGGCGGGCATGACGGCCTGATCGGCTTGGGCGGCGGCAGCGCCATCGATATCGCCAAAAGCGTCGCTGCCTACGCCGGTTACCACGGCGCCCTCGCGGATTTGTTCGGCGTCGACCAGGTGCCGCGCAAGGGTCCGCCGCTGATCGCCATCCCGACCACTGCCGGCACCGGCTCGGAGGTGACCAATGTGGCGATCCTCTCCGACAAGGCCGCGCAGCTGAAAAAAGGCATCGTCAGTGATTACCTGCTGCCGGATGTCGCGCTGATCAGCCCGCAAATGACCCTGACCTGCCCGCGCAGTGTCACCGCCGCCAGTGGCGTGGATGCGCTGGTGCATGCCATCGAATCCTACCTGTCGCTGAATGCCTCGCCGATCACCGATGCCCTGGCGATTGGCGCGATCAAGCTGATTGCCAAGGCGCTGCCCAAGGCCTACGCCAACCCGGCCAACCTGCAGGCCCGCGATGATATGGCCACCGCCAGCCTGATGGCCGGCATGGCCTTCGGCAATGCCGGGGTCGGCGCGGTGCATGCCTTGGCCTATCCGCTGGGCGGGCGCTTCAATATCGCCCATGGCGTCAGCAATGCCTTGCTGCTGCCCTATGTGATGCACTGGAACAAGCTGGCGTGCGTTGAGCGCATGCAGGATATTGCCCAGGCCATGGGCGTGAATGTGACCGGGTTGAGTGCCAACGATGCCGCCGACCAGGCGGTCGACGCCATGACGCGACTGTGTGCCGCTGTCGAGATCCCGGCGGGGCTCCACAGTTTCGGGGTCCCCGAGGACGCCATTCCCGCGATGGCCGTTGAAGCAGCGGGCATTGAGCGGTTGATGCGCAACAACCCGCGTAAGCTCAGCGCGGCGGATATCGAGAAAATCTACCGGGCCGCGTTCTAACCATTGAGTTAGGTCACGGTGCGCGCAGCAAAGCATGAGGTATACAATGCGCGCCATCGTGATTTAGCTCAAAAAAGGTGCGTCATGCAGCCCTTCGTTATTGCTCCATCGATTCTCTCCGCCGATTTCGCCCGCCTGGGTGAGGAAGTGGACAAGGTGTTGGCCGCCGGTGCCGACTTCGTGCACTTCGATGTCATGGACAACCACTACGTGCCCAACCTGACCATCGGCCCGATGGTCTGCGCGGCGCTGCGCAAGTACGGCATCACCGCGCCGATCGACGCGCACCTGATGGTCAGCCCGGTGGACCGCATCGTCGGCGACTTCATCGAAGCCGGCGCGACCTACATCACTTTCCACCCGGAAGCCTCGCTGCACGTGGACCGCACTCTGCAGCTGATCCGCGAAGGCGGCTGCAAGGCGGGCCTGGTGTTCAACCCGGCGACCCCGCTGAGCGTGCTTGAGTACGTGATGGACAAGGTCGACATGATCCTGCTGATGAGCGTCAACCCAGGCTTCGGCGGCCAGAAGTTCATCCCCGGTACGCTGAACAAGCTGCGCGAAGCCCGCGCGCTGATCGACGCGTCGGGCCGTGATATCCGCCTGGAAATCGACGGCGGGGTCAACGTCAACAATATCCGCGAAATCGCTGCCGCCGGCGCCGACACCTTTGTGGCCGGCTCGGCGATCTTCAACGCGCCGGACTATCAGCAAGTCATCGACACGATGCGTGCGGAACTGGCGCTGGCGCGTCCATGAGCGGCTTCGAGCAGCTGTTCCCCGGCAAACTGCCACGGCTGGTGATGTTCGATCTGGACGGTACGTTGATCGATTCGGTGCCGGACCTGGCGGCGGCGGTGGACGAAATGCTGCTCAAGCTGGGGCGCCCGCCTGCGGGGATCGAGTCGGTTCGCGAATGGGTCGGCAACGGCGTACACATGCTGGTGCGCCGCGCCCTGGCCAACCATATCGATGCCCAGGGTGTCGATGAGGTGGAGGCCGAACATGCGCTGGAGCTGTTCAACGCCGCGTATGAGAACGGCCATGAACTGACCGTGGTTTACCCCGGCGTGCGCGACACGCTCAAATGGCTGCACAAGAAGGGCGTGGAAATGGCCCTGATCACCAACAAGCCGGAGCGTTTTGTCGCGCCGCTGTTGGACCAGATGAAAATCGGCCGTTATTTCCGCTGGATCATCGGTGGCGATACCCTGCCGCAGAAGAAGCCCGACCCGGCGGCGCTGTTTTTCGTGATGAAAATGGCCAATATCCCGGCGTCCCAATCGTTGTTTGTCGGCGATTCGCGCAGTGATGTGCAGGCGGCAAAGGCCGCTGGCGTGCAGTGTGTGGCCTTGAGCTACGGCTACAACCATGGCCGGCCGATTGCCGAAGAGTCGCCGGCGCTGGTGATTGATGACCTGCGACTGTTAATCCCGGGTTGCTTGGGAGCTGGCGCTGAGATAACGTTGCCCGATATCGATCCGTCCCCTTCTGGAAATTCCATCGTGGTGGTCACTCGCAAACTCTGGATGAAAGTCATCAAGGCCCTGGCCCGCTGGCGTTGGCGCGCCTGACTGATCCTGGCCGCGCCCTGCGGCACGTTTGCATACCTGACTGTTAGACCCTCACACCACGAGGCACATCATGACCCGCGAAGAATTCCTGCGTTTGGCCGCTGACGGCTATAACCGTATTCCCCTGGCCTGCGAAACCCTGGCCGACTTCGACACCCCGCTGTCGATCTACCTGAAACTGGCCGACGAGCCCAACTCCTATCTGTTGGAATCGGTGCAGGGCGGCGAGAAGTGGGGCCGTTACTCGATCATCGGCCTGCCGTGCCGCACCGTCATGCGTGTTCACGATCACCATGTGAGCATCACCCATGATGGCGTCGAGATCGAAAGCCACGACGTCGAAGACCCGTTGGCCTTCGTCGAAGCCTTCAAGGCGCGCTACAACGTGCCGACCATCCCGGGGCTGCCGCGCTTCAACGGCGGCCTGGTGGGTTACTTCGGCTACGACTGCGTACGCTACGTGGAAAAACGCCTGGGCAAATGCCCGAACCCGGACCCGCTGGGCGTGCCGGACATTCTGCTGATGGTCTCCGACGCGGTGGTGGTGTTCGACAACCTCGCCGGCAAGATGCACGCGATCGTGCTCGCCGACCCGTCCCAGGCCGACGCGTTTGAACAAGGCCAGGCCGGCCTCGAAGCCCTGCTGGAAAAACTGCGCCAGCCGATCACCCCGCGTCGCGGCCTGGACCTCAGCCGTCCGCCGGCGGCCGACCCGGTGTTCCGCTCCAGCTTTACCCAGGATGACTACGAGCGCGCGGTGGATACCATCAAGGAATACATCCTCGCCGGCGACTGCATGCAAGTGGTGCCGTCGCAACGCATGTCCATCGACTTCAAGGCCGCGCCGATTGATCTGTACCGCGCGTTGCGTTGCTTCAACCCGACGCCGTATATGTACTTCTTCAACTTCGGCGACTTCCACGTGGTGGGCAGCTCGCCGGAAGTCTTGGTGCGCGTCGAAGACAACCTGATCACCGTGCGCCCGATTGCCGGCACGCGCCCACGCGGCGCGACCGAAGAAGCCGACCTGGCGCTGGAAGAAGACCTGCTGAGCGACGACAAGGAAATCGCCGAACACCTGATGCTCATCGACCTGGGCCGCAACGATACCGGGCGCGTCTCGGAAATCGGTTCGGTGAAGCTCACCGAGAAGATGGTGATCGAGCGCTATTCCAACGTGATGCACATCGTGTCCAACGTCACCGGCGAGCTGAAAGCCGGCTTGACCGCGATGGACGCGCTGCGCGCGATTCTGCCGGCGGGCACCTTGTCGGGCGCGCCGAAGATTCGCGCGATGGAAATCATCGACGAGCTGGAGCCGGTCAAGCGTGGCGTCTACGGCGGCGCCGTGGGCTATTTCGCCTGGAACGGCAACATGGACACCGCCATTGCGATCCGCACGGCAGTGATCAAGGACGGGGAATTGCATGTGCAGGCGGGCGGCGGGATTGTCGCCGACTCGGTGCCGGCCCTCGAATGGGAAGAAACCCTGAACAAGCGCCGCGCGATGTTCCGCGCCGTTGCGCTGGCTGAACAGACCCCCAATTCCTGAGGTTTGCCCCATGTTGCTGATGATTGATAACTACGACTCCTTTACCTACAACGTTGTGCAATACCTGGGCGAGCTCGGTGCCGAGGTCAAGGTGGTGCGCAACGACGAATTGACCGTGGCACAAATCGCCGCGCTCAACCCCGAGCGCATTGTGGTGTCGCCGGGCCCGTGCACGCCGACCGAGGCGGGTATTTCCCTCGAAGCCATCCAGTATTTCGCCGGCAAGCTGCCGATCCTGGGCGTGTGCCTGGGGCACCAATCCATTGGCCAGGCCTTTGGCGGTGACGTGGTGCGCGCACGCCAGGTGATGCACGGCAAGACCAGCCCGGTGTTCCATAAAGACCTGGGCGTATTCCAGGCGCTGAATAACCCGGTAACCGTGACCCGCTACCATTCGTTGGTGGTCAAGCGCGACACCCTGCCGGACTGCCTGGAGCTGACCGCCTGGACCCAGCTGGAAGACGGCTCGGTCGACGAGATCATGGGCCTGCGCCACAAGACACTGAATATCGAAGGGGTGCAATTTCACCCCGAATCGATCCTGACCGAGCAGGGCTACGAGCTGTTCGCCAACTTTCTCAAGCAGAGCGGCGGCACGCGCTAAGGACTTTCCATGGATATCAAGACTGCCCTGAGCCGTATCGTCGGCCATCTGGACCTGAGCACCGCTGAAATGAGCGATGTGATGCGCGAAATCATGACCGGCCAATGCACGGACGCGCAGATTGGCGCGTTCATGATGGCCATGCGCATGAAGAGCGAGAGCATCGACGAAATCGTCGGCGCCGTGTCGGTGATGCGTGAGCTGGCCGACAAAGTCGAACTCAAGACCCTCGACGGCGTGGTCGACGTGGTCGGCACCGGCGGCGACGGGGCGAATATTTTCAACGTGTCGACCGCTTCGTCCTTTGTCGTCGCGGCGGCGGGTTGCACCGTGGCCAAGCACGGTAACCGTGCGGTGTCCGGCAAGAGCGGCAGTGCCGACTTGCTGGAAGCGGCCGGCATCTACCTGAACCTGACGCCGGTACAAGTGGCGCGCTGCATCGACAACGTCGGCATCGGTTTTATGTTTGCCCAGTCCCATCACGGCGCGATGAAACACGCCGCCGGCCCGCGCAAGGATCTTGGCCTGCGCACCCTGTTCAACATGCTCGGCCCGCTTACGAATCCGGCCGGTGTGAAACACCAGGTGGTCGGCGTCTTCAGCCAGGCGCTGTGCAAGCCGTTGGCCGAAGTGTTGCAACGCCTGGGCAGCAAGCATGTGCTGGTGGTGCACTCCAAAGACGGCCTGGACGAATTCAGCCTGGCCGCGCCGACCTTTGTGGCGGAGCTGAAGAACGACCAGATCACTGAATACTGGGTCGAGCCTGAAGATTTGGGCATGAAGAGCCAGAGCCTGCACGGCCTGGCGGTGGAAAGCCCGGCGGCTTCCCTGGAGCTGATTCGCGATGCCCTGGGGCGCCGCAAGACCGAGAACGGCCAAAAAGCTGCCGAAATGATCGTATTGAATGCCGGCGCGGCACTTTACGCCGCCGACCATGCCTATAGTCTCAAGGAAGGTGTCGCCTTGGCCCACGATGCGCTGCACACCGGCCTGGCTCGCGAAAAACTCGAAGAGCTGGGAGCATTCACCGCAGTATTCAAGATGGAGAATGAAGGATGAGTGTGCCGACCGTTCTGGAAAAGATTCTGGCCCGCAAAGCCGAAGAAGTCGCCGAGCGCCGTGCGCGTGTGAGCCTCGCCGAGCTGGAAAGCCAGGCGAAGCTCGCGGATGCCCCGCGTGGTTTTGCCAACGCCTTGATCGCCCAGGCCAAGCTCAAGCAGCCGGCGGTGATCGCCGAGGTCAAGAAGGCCTCGCCGAGCAAAGGCGTGATTCGCGAAAATTTTGTACCGGCAGAAATCGCCGTGAGCTACGAGAAGGGCGGGGCGACTTGCCTGTCGGTGCTGACCGATATCGACTATTTCCAGGGTTCCGACCTATTCCTGCAGCAGGCCCGCGCCGCGTGCAAGCTGCCGGTGATCCGCAAGGATTTCATGGTCGACCCGTATCAGATCGTTGAAGCCCGTGCCCTGGGCGCCGACTGCGTGCTGCTGATCGTCTCCGCACTGGATGACGTGAAGATGGCCGAGCTGGCGGCCGTGGCCAAAAGCGTCGGCCTGGACGTGTTGGTCGAAGTGCACGACGGCGATGAGCTGGAGCGCGCGCTGAAAACCCTCGACACACCGCTGGTGGGCGTCAACAACCGCAACCTGCACACCTTCGAAGTCAGCCTGGAAAACACCCTCGACCTGCTGCCGCGCATTCCGCGTGACCGCTTGGTGATCACCGAGAGTGGCATCGTCAACCGTGCCGATGTGGAGCTGATGGAGATCAGTGGGGTGTATTCGTTCCTGGTGGGCGAGACGTTCATGCGCGCGGAGAACCCGGGGGCTGAGTTGCAGCGCCTGTTCTTCCCGGAGCGGGGCGGTGCAGTGAGTGGGTCCACGCTCGATTGATCAGCAACACCGTCAACATTTGGTTTTGTGTTTGGTCAGATAGGTAGGTGTTCCATGGCTCAGCCAGTAAGGATGACTGTTGAAGCGGGGCTTGCCGCGGAACAAGCGTTACTGGCTGCGGTTTGCGCGGGCGAGCAGGAATACGGCCTGCTGTTCTGGCAACCCAGCGATCAAGCCTTGGTCATGCCACGCCGCCTGAGCCGCCTGCCGGCGTTCGAAACCGCCAGCCAGGTCTCGGCCGACGCCGGTTGGCCGG
Organism: Pseudomonas sp. AC463; assembly: GCF_979253585.1. Classification (NCBI taxonomy): domain Bacteria; kingdom Pseudomonadati; phylum Pseudomonadota; class Gammaproteobacteria; order Pseudomonadales; family Pseudomonadaceae; genus Pseudomonas; species Pseudomonas sp. AC463. The sequence continues at coordinate 96,064 of NZ_CEEDDZ010000022.1, forward strand.
TGCTGCTGCGCGAAACCGGTGGCGAGCCGGTGCCGCAATCGAGCGCCACGGTGAATATCGCGCTGGTCTACGCGCCGCCGCGCAGTGAAGGCGATCAGGGCCGTATCGAAACCGGTTACCAGCGCCTGTGCCAGCCGATCTGCGATCTGTTGATCGAATTGGGCGGTGATGCCTCCATCGGTGAAATCGATGGCGCGTTCTGCGACGGTCGCTACAACGTCAACCTCAACGGCCGCAAGATGGTCGGCACCGCCCAGCGCTGGCGCCAGAGTGGCGGGCGCCCGGTGGGGTTGGTGCACGGTGCGTTGTTGCTGGATAACGACCGGGAAGAACTGATTGCAACGGTCAACCGGTTCAACCAGGCCTGTGGCCTGGAGCAGCGGGTGCGGGCCGACAGCCATATAGCGCTGCACGAAGCCTTCCCTGCGCCGGACGCGATCAGCCGGCTGGATACCTTGTACCGGCAAATGCTGGCCAGCTTCCTGCCGGTTTAACGGGTACCGAACACCACCATCGTCTTGCCTTTGACGTTGACCAGGTTGCGCTCTTCCAGGTCCTTGAGCACGCGGCCGACCATCTCCCGTGAACAGCCGACAATGCGCCCGATTTCCTGACGCGTGACTTTAATCTGCATGCCGTCCGGGTGGGTCATGGCGTCGGGCTGCTTGCACAACTCCAGCAGGCAGCGCGCTACGCGCCCGGTGACGTCAAAGAACGCCAGGTCGCCGACCTTGCGCGTGGTGTCGCGCAGGCGCTGGGCGATCTGGCCGCTGAGGGCGTAGAGAATATCGGGATCGTGCTGGGCCAGTTCGCGGAACTTGGTGTAGCTGATCTCCGCCACTTCGCATTCGACCTTGGCGCGCACCCAGGCGCTGCGTTCCTGCTCCTTGCCGGCTTGTTCGAACAGACCCAGCTCGCCAAAAAAATCCCCGGTGTTGAGGTAGGCGATGATCATTTCGCGGCCGTCTTCGTCCTCGATCAGAATGGTGACCGAGCCTTTGATAATGAAGAACAGCGTTTCGGAGCGCTCACCGGCGCAGATGATGTTGTGCTTGGCCGGGTAGCGCCGGCGCTGGCAGTGCATCAACAGCTTGTCGAGATTCTTGATCTTGGGTGTGGGAGTAAGGGCAACCATGGTTGTATCCCGAAAAGGCAGCGCGGTCGGAGTTGTTGTAGTGATGGGTATCGGCACTGATACACATTGTATAAATGGTATCAATTAGCCATCGATTTGGCGCCAGCTTAACAGACACATTCTGACTCGATTAGGCAATTTGCTGGAGAAGCCCCGTTATTGGTCGCTTTGATGGGAAACGCTGTCGCGGCCAGGCCCTGTGCTAAGCTGGCGACCCTTTTTTAGCAGTGGAGTCTGGGCGATGAAGGCACGCATCCAATGGGCGGGCGAAGCCATGTTCCTCGGTGAGTCGGGCAGTGGCCATGTGGTGGTCATGGATGGCCCGCCGGAAGCCGGTGGCCGCAACCTGGGCGTACGCCCGATGGAAATGCTCCTGCTCGGTGTAGGCGGTTGCAGCAATTTCGATGTGGTCAGCATTCTGAAAAAGTCCCGCCAGGCCGTGGAAAGCTGCGAAGCCTTCCTCGAAGCCGAGCGCGCCACGGAAGATCCCAAGGTGTTTACCAAGATCCACATGCATTTCGTGGTGAAGGGCCGGGCGTTGAAAGAAGCCCAGGTGAAACGCGCCATTGAGCTGTCGGCGGAGAAGTACTGCTCGGCGTCGATCATGCTGGGCGCGGCCGGCGTGGCCATCACCCATGATTACGAGATTATCGAGCTGGGTTGATTGCGAGTCGGCTAAAGAAAAGGGCGCCTGAGGGCGCCCTTTTTTGCTGTTTAGATTCGGTACGTGCTTTTGGTCATGACCTTGGCCAGCACGCTCATGCCGAACCGTACCGGCGCCGGGAAACGGAAGCCGCCGGCATCCAGGGCGCTTTCTGCGTGGTGTTCTTCGTCGATGCGCATCTGCTCGAGAATGGCGCGGGACTTTTCGTCTTCAGCCGGCAGTTGCTCCAGATGCTCATCCAGGTGTTTGCACACCTGATGTTCGGTGGCGGCGACAAACCCCAGGCTGACTTTGTCGCTGATCAGGCCGGCAGCAGCACCGATACCAAACGACAAACCGTAAAACAGCGGGTTCAGCACGCTGGGGTGGCTGCCCAGTTGGCGGATGCGCTGCTCGCACCAGGCCAGGTGGTCGATTTCTTCCTCGGCCGCATGCTCCATGGCTGCGCGCACTTGCGGCAGCTTGGCGGTCAGGGCCTGGCCCTGGTACAGCGCCTGGGCACAGACTTCGCCGGTATGGTTGATGCGCATCAGGCCGGCGACGTGGCGGGTATCGGTCTCGCTCATCTGTGCTTCGGGCTGCACGATGGCGGGGGACGGGCGATACGGCTGGCCGCTGAACGGCAGCAGCGTGCGCATGGCCATGTCGGCTTGCAGCAACAGACGGTCAATCGGCGAGTAGTGACGTTGGGTAGTCATGCTGACCTCCGGGAAGAATCTCGGCGGCCAGTTTACCGCAAGAGAGGGCGAAGCGTTTGCGCTGAGTCAATTTGTCCTTGTGGCGAGGGAGCTTGCTCCAGCAAGCTCCCCACTAGACTCAGCCCGGCGGCCAGTTCATCTGGCGCTGACCCAGTACATGCATATGGATGTGATAAACGGTCTGACCACCTTTCGGGTTGCAGTTCATCACCACCCGGAAGCCTTCCTCGCAACCTTGCTCCACCGCCAAACGCTGGGCAGTGAACAGGATATGACCGGCCAGGGCTTTGTCTTCCTCGGTCAGGTCATTGAGGGTGCGAATGTGTTTCTTCGGGATGACCAGGAAATGCACGGGCGCCGCCGGAGCGATGTCCTTGAAGGCCAGGACTTGATCATCTTCGTAGATGATATCCGCAGGTATTTCTCGGTTGATGATCTTGGTGAACAGAGTATCCACAGCTGTTTCTCCATTATGAACGTGCAGGGTGAGTGTACTCAGCCGGTCAGCGCGGGCAATAGGCCTTGTTGATGGCTCCGGCAATCTTGCGGGTCAGCCAGCGTGGGCTTAAACGTGAGCTGAAGGTCATCCAGCGGTTGCGCCGGCCGGGAATGATGATGGCTTTGTTCTTTTCAAGGGCGCGCACGGTGTAGAGCGCCACTTCTTCCGGGCTCATCAGTTTGTCGCTGCGCTCGAGCTTGGCGGTGTCCATTTGCGCAGTGCCGAAGAAGGCGGTGCGGGTAGGGCCGGGGCACAGCACCGAGACCTTGATGCCACAGGTCTTGAGTTCTTCACGCAGGCCTTCGGAGAAGTGCAGCACATAGGCCTTGCTGGCGTAGTAGCTGCTCATCCACGGGCCGGGCTGGAATGCCGCGACCGAGGCAACATTGAGAATCTGTCCGCCGCCCTGCAGCGCCATGGCATTGCCGAGGGCGTGGCACATGCGGGTCAGGGCCAGGATGTTGACTTCGATCAGGTCCTGTTCGGTCATCCAGTCCTGGGCCAGGAACGGCCCGCTGGTGCCGATGCCGGCGCAGTTCACCAGCAGGTCGATCTGCCGTTCGCCTTCTTCCAGCTCCAACAGAAACCCGGACAAGCGCAACGGCTCGCCCAGGTCGCAGGCCCGAAACAGCACCTCGACGCCAAAGCGTTGGGTCAATTCGATTGCAATGCTTTCCAACTGATCACGCTGGCGGGCCACCAGAATCAAGCTGCGGCCGCGACGGGCCAGTGCTTCGGCCAAAGCCAGGCCGATGCCGCTGGAAGCACCGGTGATCAGAGCGTAACGGGTCATGCCTTTCTCCATCGCAACGCCCCCGGGCCTGTGATGGAGGCATCACAGGCGGCGGGCGTTTCTTCACTGTTCTGGAGAGTCTACAGGTTCGGCCGCTTCGTCAGCACTTTGCGCTTCGTCTTCCTCGACGGTGGCGCCTTGGTCGTAGTCTTCATCGGAGGTGATGGAGCTGCTGTCGTAGCTGCTGTCCACGTTGGCTTCGAGCTGATCGAGGTAACCGTTCATGGCCAGTGTGACCACGATGGCCAGCATCACCGGGATAAACGCCAGCCACATTGTGGCCAGGACTTTTACCGCTGTGGAATTGCGCGGTGGCGGCGCGCCGTATTGGTTGGCGCCTGCATTACCCGGCAATACCAGCAGCAGGATCGGGAACACACTGTTCACCAGCGGAACCAGGTTGAGGAAGTACAACCAGCCGGACCAGCCCAGGTCGTGCAGGCGTTGCACGCCAATTTGCACACTGACCCACACCAGCGCCACAAACAGCGCGAGGCCCAGCAACACACCGAGAATGGTGCCGGCGGTCGGCGAAGCGGTTGCCACAGCAAAGCTTACGGTACTGATGATGCCGCCGATCACCAGCATGGCGAGGGTCAGCACCAGCGTCCAGGCCAGGTAGCGCAGACGGCCGATGCGTCCGTGGATGGTGAACACCTTGAGGGTGGCATATTCCGGCAGGTCATCGCCCACGGCTGCACGCGGCGGTGCATAGGGGGAGGCGGCCTGGCGCGAGAAATCAGTGGCGGCGGATTCGGTCTCGTGGGTTTCAGCAAGGCTGAAGGCCACGGGCTGTTCGGCTTCGATACGTGCATCGATGCCGGCGTTTTTCAGCGCGGTGAGGTAGGTCTCGGCATCGGGGCGCGACAGATCGCGTTTCAGCGCGACGGGGCGGCCGGTGAAGAGCTTCTCGATAGCCTCGACATCGCTCTTGAACAGCTCGGCCAGATTCAGTTTGGCGGTGGTGCTTTCGACCCCCGGGAGCAAGGCCCCATCAAACACAATCTTGAAACGGTTGTCGCTCATGCAGGCATCCTTGTCACTTATTCAGGGAAGTTGTGCAGACCTGCGCAATTGGCAGGCCTTGCGGTTGGGTCAGCGTGGCCAGCGTAATTGTGCTGCCTGCTCGCGCGCCTTGCGGTATTCGGCATCCAGGCGGGCAACGAGTTCATCGACGCTGGGCAAGTCATCAATCTCACCGACGCCCTGGCCGGCGGACCATACGGTCTTCCAGGCCTTGGCCTCGTCGCTCAACGGTTTGAGCTTGGAACCGAAGTTGACTTCGCCTTTGCCTTGCAGCGCAGCGAGGTCGAAACCGGCATTTTCCAGGCTCTGGCGCATGAAGCTGGCGGGCACACCGGAGACTGCGGGAGTGTGCACGATGTCGGCGGCGCGCGATGTGAGCAGCATCTCTTTATAGGCATCCGGGGCATGGCTTTCGGTGGTGCCGATAAAGCGCGTGCCGAAGTAGGCCAGGTCCGCGCCCAGCAGTTGGGCGGCGAGTATCTCATGCCCATGGTTGAGGCAGCCGGCCAACAGCAGGGTTTTGTCGAAGAACTGGCGGATCTCGGCGATCAGCGAGAACGGGCTCCAGGTGCCGGCATGCCCGCCGGCACCTGCGGCCACAGCAATCAGGCCATCAACCCCGGCTTCAGCGGCCTTCTCGGCATGGCGCCTTGTTGTCACGTCGTGGAATACCAGGCCGCCATAGCTGTGGACCGCATCTACCAACTCCTTGACCGCGCCCAGGCTGGTGATAACGATCGGCACTTTGTGCTCCACGCAGATCGCCAGGTCGGCTTCCAGCCGGGGGTTGCTGTTGTGCACGATCAGGTTGACGGCATACGGCGCAGGGTTATCCAGCTGCGCCAGGCCCGCTTCGATCTCTTCCAGCCAGGCCTTGAAGCCACTGCTTTCACGCTGGTTGAGTGCCGGGAAGCTCCCGACCACCCCATTGCGACAGCACGCCAGGACCAGTTGCGGGTTGGAAATCAGAAACATCGGCGCAGCCACCACGGGCAGGCGCAGACGTTGTTCGAGCAAAGCGGGCAGCGACATTGGAGGTACCCCGAGTAATTGAAATTAGAACGGTTTGACCACGACCAAAATTACGATAGCCAGCAATATCAGAACGGGCACTTCATTGAACCAGCGATAAAAGACATGGCTGCGGGTGTTTTCGCCACGGGCGAAACGTTTGACCTGCGCGCCGCACATGTGGTGATAGCCGATCAGCAGCACTACCAGGGTCAGCTTGGCGTGGATCCAGCCGCCGGATTGAAAGATCGCGGGGTTGAGGTAGATCAGCCAGCCGCCGAATATCAGGCTGGCGATCATCGCCGGGCCCATGATGCCGCGGTACAACTTGCGCTCCATGACGCTGAAGCGTTCCTTGCTGACGGTATCCTCGCTTTGGGCGTGGTAGACGAACAGGCGCGGCAGGTAGAACAGCGCGGCAAACCAGCAGACGATGCTGACAATGTGGAAGGCTTTGATCCATAGATAGAGCATTTCTAGTTATTCCCAGGTTCACGGTAGCCCAGATAGTAGTGGCTCATACGTCCATACGTCACGTTGACGGTTGTCGCAGGACGATACGGCCCCTATTATCGACGGCTTTCCAGTGGGTTCGTTGAGGGCAGGTTTATGGTCAAGGTCGGTATCGTCGGCGGCACGGGTTACACCGGTGTCGAATTGCTGCGTCTGTTGGCACAGCATCCGCAAGCTGAGGTGGCGGTTATCACCTCCCGATCCGAGGCCGGGCTGGCCGTGGCCGATATGTACCCGAACCTGCGAGGCCACTACGACGGCCTGGCGTTCAGCGTGCCGGACATCAGGACCCTGGGTGCCTGTGACGTGGTGTTCTTCGCCACCCCTCACGGTGTTGCCCATGCGCTGGCTGGCGAACTGCTGGCCGCCGGTACCAAGGTGATCGACCTCTCGGCCGACTTCCGCTTGCAGGATGCCGATGAGTGGGCCAAGTGGTACGGCCAGCCCCACGGCGCGCCGGAGTTGTTGGAAGAGGCGGTATATGGCCTGCCGGAAGTCAATCGTGAGCAGATCAAGCAAGCGCGCCTGATCGCTGTGCCGGGTTGCTACCCAACCGCAACGCAGCTGGGCTTCCTGCCATTGCTCGAAGCCGGGCTGGCAGATGCTTCGCGCCTGATCGCCGACTGCAAGTCGGGTGTGAGCGGTGCAGGTCGCGGCGCGGCGGTAGGTTCGCTGTACTCCGAAACGTCGGAAAGCATGAAGGCCTATGCGGTAAAAGGGCATCGCCATCTGCCGGAAATCCGCCAGGGGCTGCGTCGTGCTGCTGGCAAGGACGTGGGCCTGACCTTCGTGCCGCACCTGACGCCGATGATCCGTGGCATTCACTCCACGCTGTACGCAACCGTGGTGGATCGTTCGGTCGATCTGCAGGCGCTGTTTGAAAAGCGTTATGCCAACGAACCGTTCGTCGATGTAATGCCGGCTGGCAGCCACCCGGAAACCCGCAGCGTGCGCGGTGCCAACGTATGCCGGATTGCCGTGCACCGTCCGCAGGATGGTGACTTGGTGGTGGTGCTGTCGGTGATCGATAACCTGGTCAAGGGCGCGTCGGGCCAGGCGGTACAGAACATGAACATCCTGTTCGGCCTGGACGAGAAGCTTGGGCTGTCCCATGCGGGCATGCTGCCTTAAGGCAGTTTGGCGGTTAAGCAAAAGGCCCGTTGATCGGGCCTTTTGTGTTTTTAATGGCGGCAGCGCTGATTGATATACCGTAACAATAGTTGACCGCTTTTCTAGGAGAAGCGGATAATGCCGCCCATTACGCATATGGCGGCGCTACGCCGGGAGATTATCAGCATGAGCGTTGAATCCTTCACCCCCACGGCTTTGCAATTCACCCACGGTGCTGCGCACAAGGTGAAGAGCCTGGTCGATGAAGAGGGTAATGATCGCTTGAAGCTGCGCGTATTTGTTACGGGCGGCGGTTGTTCAGGGTTTCAGTACGGTTTTACCTTCGATGAAGATGTGGCCGATGACGACACCATCGTCGAGCGCGAGGGTGTGAGCCTGGTCGTGGATCCGATGAGCTTCCAATACCTGGCGGGTGCCGAGGTGGATTACCAGGAAGGTCTGGAAGGTTCGCGTTTCGTGATCAAGAACCCTAACGCCACCACGACCTGTGGTTGCGGGTCTTCGTTCTCGATCTGATCGATTGCCTGATCTAAACCACACAGCAAAACGCCGCTTGGCCTTGATCGGCCAAGCGGCGTTTTGCTGTCTGGGGTTTAAGCGGGGTAGATCGCGCCCAATACCCGTAGCCCGCGGGCGCCGGTGACACTTGGGCGGTTGGCGGCCATGCCTTCAAGGCAGCAATGGGCCAGCCAGGCAAAGGCCATGGCCTCTACCCAATCGGGGTCCACGCCGTAAGGGGTGGTGCTGCTGACCTGGGCGGCGGGGAGCAGGGCGGCCAGGCGGCTCATCAGTGTGCCGTTATGGGCACCGCCGCCGCAGACCAGCAGGGTTTCTGTCAGGGCTTGGGCAGATTGCAGGGACTCGACGATGGTCAGCGCGGTCAGCTCCAGGAGGGTAGCTTGTACATCCTGGGGGGCGAATGTTGGCAGCTGGCTCAGGTGGTGTTGCAGCCAGGCCAGGTTGAACACCTCACGACCGGTGCTTTTCGGGCCCTTGGTCACGAAGAACGGATCACTCAGCAGCGCTTGGAGTAGCAGTGGCTCTACCTTGCCGCTGGCGGCCCACTGACCGTCGCGATCAAAGTCTTCACCGCGCTGTTGGTGAATCCAGGCATCCAGCAAAACATTGCCCGGGCCACAGTCGAAACCGGCTACAGGCTTGCCAGTCTCGATCAGGCTGAGGTTGCTGAAACCTCCCACATTCAATACGGCGCGATTGCCGCTGCGCTCACCAAACAAGGCCTCATGAAACGCAGGCACCAAGGGAGCGCCCTGGCCGCCGGCCGCCACATCACGGCTGCGGAAATCACTGACCACGGTGATGCCCGTCAGCTCGGTGAGCAAGGCCGGGTTGCCGATCTGTACGGTAAAACCTCGCGCGGGTTCGTGGCGGATGGTCTGGCCATGACTGCCAATAGCGCGAATGTCCTGGGGCTTGAGGTTTTGTTGGTCGAGCAAGGCGTGAATGCCTTGGGCGGCGAGCTTCACCCAGTTCTGCTGGGCGATTGCCGAACGAGCGATCTCGTCCGGACCGCTGGCGCAAAGGCCAAGCAGCTCGGTGCGCAGGGCGCTCGGCATGGGGATGTAATGCGTGGCGATCAGTTTGATCGCCGGGTCTTGTTCGATCAGGGCTATGTCCAGGCCATCGAGGCTGGTCCCGGACATCACGCCTATATAGAGCGGCATACCTTAGCGCTTCGCCGAGGCTAGCAAGGTGGAGCGCTCCTGGTCCATGCGCGCCATGAGCGGCTGGCTCTGCTGCATGAAGCGCGCGCGTTCGGCCTTGGCAATCGGGTCGGCCATCGGCAGCTTCTGGCCCAGTGGGTCGACGTGTACGCCATTGACCTGGAACTCGTAGTGCAAGTGCGGGCCAGTGGACAGGCCGGTGGTGCCGATGTAGCCGATCACCTGGCCTTGCTTCACGGTACCGCCAGTCTGCACGCCTTTGGCAAAGCCTTGCATGTGTCCATACAGCGTCCGGTAGGTGTTGCCGTGCTGGATGATCACGGTGTTGCCGTAACCGCCGCGACGCCCGGCCAACAGTACCTTGCCATCACCGGCGGCCTTGATTGGCGTGCCGCGTGGGGCGGCATAGTCGACGCCTTTGTGGGCGCGGATTTTGTTCAGGATTGGGTGCTTGCGACCCATGGAGAAACGCGAGCTGATGCGAGCGAAGTCCACCGGGGTGCGGATGAAGGCCTTGCGCATGCTATTGCCGTCGGCGGTGTAGTAGCTGCTGTTGCCTTGTTTGTTGGTGTAGCGCACGGCGGTGTAGGTCTTGCCGCGGTTAGTGAAGCGCGCAGACAGAATATTGCCGGTGCCGACCACTTTGCCGTTGGCGACCTTCTGCTCGTAGATCACGTCGAATTCATCACCCTGGCGGATGTCCTGGGCGAAGTCGATGTCGTAGCCAAACACGCTGGCCATGTCCATGGTCATGCTGTGAGACAGGCCGGCACGCGCGGCGGATTGCGACAGCGAGCTGTTGATCACGCCGTGCACATAGGCGGAGCGCATCACCGGTTTGGTGGTAATGCGGTTGAAGGCAAAGCCTTTGGCGCCTTTGGTCAGGGTGATGCTTTCGAGGTCGCTGACGTTGCTGTGCAGGTTGTTCAGCTGGCCGTCGGGGGTGAACTCGAACTCGAGTTTCTGGCCGTGTTTGAGCTGGGTGAACTGCTTGGCTTGTTTGTCACTGGCCAGCACCTCATTAACAGTTGCAGCCGGGAGGCCAACCTTCTCGAACAGGGTCGACAGCGTGTCGCCCTTGGCCACGATCACTTCGCGGTGCTGAGGGTTCTTGGCTGCGTCCGCTGCTGGAGGCTGTTGGGTAGCTTGCTGGGTGTCTTCGGGGGTGGTTTCTATTTGCGCAAACGGTGATTCGGATGGCGCATTTGTGGCTTGTTGCGCGTCGGAAGCGTCTTGATCTTGTGTCAGTTGTTCAACCGGACTTTCCAGGTCAAGGCTCAGGGATGTTCGTTTGGCTTCTACGTCACTGGAAGGGAATACCAGGAGTGCCAGGCTGAGAAGGGCGGCGATACCACTTGCGGCGAGCAGGTGGGTCTTCGGGTAAAGCGGCGGCGCTTTAGACGGTTCTGTGGTCATAAGTAATTTTGACTTTGAAGATGAAATGGAAAAGATGAATGACATGATGAAGATGAAATAACTGTATAAAATATAACCAAATCATCTGTGGCGCAAGCTCGCGAACGCTGGGCTTGCTGAACGGTGTCCGTGCGCAGGGCAAAACTTGTAATTAGTCCCTGATCTTGTATGGTTGGTTCCCTTTTGAATCTGAGCCTTGCGGGTCTGTTATGAAGTCGGTTGAAGAGCAGCTAGCGCTGATAAAACGTGGTGCGGAAGAACTGTTGGTCGAAGCGGAGCTGATTGAAAAGCTCAAGCGTGGCCAGCCCCTGCGTATCAAGGCCGGCTTTGATCCGACGGCGCCGGATCTGCACCTGGGTCATACCGTGCTTATTAATAAGCTGCGTCAGTTCCAGGAGCTGGGGCATCAGGTCATCTTCCTTATAGGTGACTTCACCGGGATGATCGGTGATCCGAGCGGCAAAAGCGCAACGCGCCCGCCGCTGACCCGTGAGCAGGTTCTCGACAATGCCGAGACCTACAAGACCCAGGTCTTCAAGATTCTTGATCCGGCCAAGACCGAGGTGGCGTTCAACTCCACCTGGATGGATCAGATGGGCCCTGCAGACTTTATTCGCCTGACCTCCCAATACACCGTTGCGCGCATGCTTGAGCGTGATGACTTCGACAAGCGTTACTCCACCAATCAGCCGATCGCGATTCATGAGTTCCTGTACCCGCTGGTTCAAGGCTATGACTCGGTGGCGTTGCGTGCGGATGTAGAGCTGGGTGGGACTGACCAGAAGTTCAACCTGCTGATGGGGCGAGAGTTGCAGCGCGCCTATGGGCAGGAGGCTCAGTGCATCCTGACCATGCCGTTGCTGGAAGGCCTGGATGGCGTCAAGAAGATGTCCAAGTCCCTGGGTAACTATGTAGGTATCCAGGAAGCGCCGGGTGTGATGTACGGCAAGCTGGTTTCGATCCCGGATGCATTGATGTGGCGCTACTTCGAGCTGTTGAGCTTCCGCTCGATGGATGAGATCAATGCGCTGCGTGCGGATGTCGAGGCAGGTGCCAACCCGCGTGATGTGAAGATCAAGCTGGCGGAAGAGATTGTCGCGCGCTTCCATGGTGACGAGGCTGCGGCCAGTGCTCACCGTGCGGCGGGCAATCGCATGAAAGATGGCGAGCTGCCGGATGATCTGCCGGAGATCGAGCTGACTGCTACTGAAGCGATGCCGATTGCTGCCGTCCTTAATAAGGCGGGCCTGGTGAAGAACTCGGCGGTTGCGCGTGATCTTCTGGGTTCTGGTGGTGTGCGTATAGATGGTGAGGTTGTCGATCGCGCCTTTGTATATGAGCTGGGCGCGACCCACGTTTGCCAGGCAGGGAAGAAGGCATTTGCGCGTATTACGCTCAAATCCGAATAAGGCTGCAATTAGGTGTTGACGGCGAATTATATCTGTCTATAATTCGCCCCACTTCCGGCGCAGTCGAAACGGAAAACTCCTTGGTAAACAACGAGTTATGATG
>NZ_CEEDDZ010000023.1:0-100328 GCF_979253585.1 Pseudomonas sp. AC463
TTCGACGTCTCGCGTCTTCGAATCCATGGCCGCCAGCACCAGCAAGCCAATGGTTTGGCCCGTCACGCCGATCAAGAACCGGCCCCATCAAGCAAAACACCCACCAGAAAAACCATCTGCAATCCCTCGCGCTGTGTGATCAGGCGAAGGACTTTGCAGAGGTTTTCAGGAAGGGTCTGTAGTGCGTATCTGGTAACCAGGTGAGATTTTTCGACGAGTTTTGTCTGCCTAATCCCAAGCAACAAGGCGATGGCGGTGGCTCGGCGAACCCTGGTTAGACTTACCTGTCGATATCAGCACTACCCGGCCCGTCGTCGTCCAAGGAAGCCCTCATGTACTCAAGCCGCCTGATCCTGTGCCTCACCCCCTTGCTGGTGCTGGCCGGTTGCTCCACCTCACGCGGCCCGCAGCAGCCGGAACGCAGCGAAACCGAGGTGAAGACGCAGATCGTGCGCCTGCTGCCATCGACGGTGGCTGACCGCAACGGTTGGGCCCAGGACATCTATACCGCCTTCGATACCCAGAACATCTACCCCAGCACCGAGAATATCTGCGCCGTGCTGGCGGTGACCGAGCAAGAGTCCACCTACCAGGTCGACCCGCCGGTGCCGAACATGGGCAAGATCGCTCAGGATGAAATTCTGCGCCGGGCCGCCAAGGTGCATGTGCCGGCCTTTGTGGTGCGCAGCGCGCTGCAACTGAGCTCGCCCACCGGCAAGACGTACGCCGATCGCTTGAATGCAGCGCGCACCGAGAAAGACCTCAGCGGCATCTTCGACGACTTCATCAGCATGGTGCCCTTGGGCAAGACCCTGTTTGGCGGCTTCAACCCGGTGCACACTGCAGGGCCGATGCAGGTGAGTATCGACTTTGCGCAGAAACAGGCGCGGGGTTATCCCTACACGGTGGATGGCTCGATCCGACGCGAAGTCTTCACCCGGCGCGGCGGCATGTACTTCGGCATCGCCCATTTGCTCGGTTACCCGGTGAACTATGACCAGCCGCTGTACCGCTTTGCCGACTTCAATGCCGGTTGGTACGCGAGCCGCAATGCGGCGTTCCAGGCCGCCGTCAGCCGGGCCTCTGGCACCGAGCTGGCGCTGGATGGGGATTTGATTCGCTATGGTTCATTGCTGCCTGGCACCACCGAACTGGCAGTGCGCTCACTCGGCGCGAAGCTGGACATGCGCAACCCCAGCATTCGCAGCCAGTTGGAGCAGGGCGAGGAGTTGGACTTTGAGGACACCACCCTCTACAAACGCGTGTTTGCCCTGGCCGACAAGGCCGCCGGCAAGCCGATGCCACGGGCGATCCTGCCGGGCATCGTGCTCAAGAGCCCGAAGATCACCCGCAACCTGACTACGGCATGGTTTGCCAAACGCGTGGATGAGCGGTATCAGCGTTGTATGAAGCGCTGATCAGGTGCGGCGTTTTACAAACCTGCGCCACAGCCACACCCACAACCACACCACCGGGAACGCCAGGATCACAAACGGCAACACATAACTGGCCCGCTCCAGTGCGTCGGCAGTGCCGGCGACCAAATTGTCACCGAGGTTGCTGAACATCCGGCTGAAGCGCGACGGCTGGTTCGCGCCGTCGGAGGCGCGGAAATTCAAGGTCACGCGGTTGGTATCCAGGCGGCGTTGCTGGCCGGCGGCCATCTGGGCGAGTTCCTGCAGTTCGTTTTCGATGCGGGCCTGCTCCTTGCTCAAGGCGATCAGGTCGCTGACGGTGATGTCCTTGCGTTTGGCCAATTCGTCGAGACGTTGCTGCTGGGCTTGCAGGCGGTCCTGGCGGCGGCGTACATCGGCGACGGCGTCGGCCAGGTCTTCAGCGGTGGTGATGCGCTGGCCGAGTTTGCCGCCTTCAGCGGCCATGGCAACCATGGGCTCCACGCCGGTGGGCGCGATGCGCAGGATGATCGCGCCACCGTTGCCGTCTTCGGTGATGCCCAGGATATTGCAGGCGCCAAAGCGTGCCGACTCGCAAGCCTCGCGGGTGGACTGCATGCGCGGTGCGAGCAGGGCACCGGGCAGGGCCAGGGTCAGTTCATGCTCGTAGGCCAACTGTGCGCCGGCGCGGCCTTGTTCGCCGCTGATCGCGGTGGCGCGTGAATGCTCCTTGGGCGAGCAGCCGGCGAGGGCCAGGCCAGCCAGCAAGATCAGTAGAAAAGTTGTGGCTTTGCCGTCCAGGTGGCGCATTGCAGTTCCTTGGGGTGCAGGAGAAATTGCCCGCGATTAAAGCGGGTCTGGCGGATTAACGCAAAGTATCCCGAGGGATTTGCGCCACTGATGGTAATGGCTGCCGCGCGGGCCTTGGCGTACACCTCAAGCCTGACTCCAAGGAAGAACTCGCCATGATCGCTCACGCCGTGCCTGAAGGTTTTGTCTCGTTGCCGCGCAGCAGCCCGCTGCTGGATCTGTTGGGCCCGGCGTATTGCCGGGGTGAAGGCCTGCAACTGGAGATCGGCCTGCGTGCCGACAATCGCCACGCCAATGGGCGCGGCACGGTGCATGGCGGCGTGCTGGCGACCCTGGCGGATATCGGCATGGGCTATGCGATGGCGTTTTCCAGTGAGCCGCCGTTGCCGCTGATTACTGCGAGCATGACGGTGGACTACCTGGGCGCAGTGCAGGTGGGGGAGTGGATGGTGGTGAGGTTGGAGACGCACAAGCGCGGGCGGCAGATGGCGTTTGCCACGGTGAGTGTGCAGGTAGGGGAGAAGGTGGTGGTGCGCGCGAGTGCGGTGTTTGCGGTGCCGCGGTCTGACTGACGATGGGGATCAAATGTGGGAGGGGGCAAGCCCCCTCCCACATTTGGCCGGTGTTTATTCAGGGGAATTGGCTAAAGAAAAGGCCCGGTTTTCGTGGAACCGAGCCTCTTCCCTGTTGCTCTTTGAATCAGCTGCGTTCGAGGGCCAGGGCTACGCCTTGGCCGCCGCCGATGCAGAGTGTCGCCAAACCTTTCTTGGCGTCGCGCTTGATCATTTCGTGCAGCAGGGTCACCAGCACGCGGCAGCCTGAGGCACCGATCGGGTGACCGATGGCAATGGCGCCGCCGTTGACGTTGACCTTGGCTGCATCCCACTCCAGCTCTTTGCCCACCGCCAGGGATTGCGCGGCGAAGGCTTCGTTGGCTTCGATCAGGTCCAGGTCGCCCAGGCTCCAGCCGGCTTTGTCCAGGCAGCGACGGGTGGCCGAGACCGGGCCGATGCCCATGATTGCCGGGTCGACGCCAGCATTCGCGTAGCTGGCGATACGCGCCAGCACTGGCAGGCCGAGAGCCTTGGCTTTGTCGGCGCTCATCAGCAGCACCGCAGCGGCACCGTCGTTGAGGCTGGAAGCGTTGCCGGCGGTGACGCTGCCGTCTTTCTTGAACGCAGGCTTGAGCTTGGCCAGGGACTCGGCGGTGGTGCCGGCGCGCGGTTGCTCGTCCACGGCGAAGGCCACCGGGTCGCCCTTGCGCTGGGGAATCAGGATCGGCGTGATCTCATCGACAAAACGCCCGGCTTCGATCGCCGCAGTGGCTTTTTGCTGCGAGGCCGCGGCGAACGCGTCCTGGGCTTCGCGGCTGATGCCGTACTTGTCCACCAGGTTCTCGGCGGTGATGCCCATGTGGTAGTCGTTAAACGCATCCCACAGGCCGTCGGTAATCATGCTGTCGAGCATTTTGGCGTGGCCCATGCGCAAACCGGTGCGCGCCGCCGGCAGTACATATGGCGCCAGGCTCATGTTTTCCATGCCGCCGGCAATGATCACTTCGGCATCACCACAGCGGATGGCCTGGGCGCCCAGGTGCAAGGCCTTGAGGCCCGAGCCGCAGACCTTGTTCAGGGTCATGGCCGGCACGGCGTGGGGCAGGCCGGCGAGGATCGAGGCTTGGCGCGCCGGGTTCTGGCCTGAGCCTGCGGTAAGCACTTGGCCGAGGATCACTTCGTCCACCTGGGCCGGGTCCAGGCCGGTCTGCTCCAGCAGGCGACGGATCACGGCGGCGCCCAGTTCCGGTGCCGGAATGTTCGCCAGCGAACCCTGGAAGCTGCCCACGGCGGTGCGGGTGGCAGCAACAATCACGACGTCTTGCATGGAATCTGTCCTCACTGGAAGTGCATTTCTGGAACGTGGTCCGGGACGATCAGTTTACCGGCGGTCTTGCTCACAATCTCTTCAACACTGACGCCAGGTGCGCGTTCCTTGAGGACAAAAGCGCCATTTTCGATTTCGAGGTAAGCCAGGTCGGTCAACACACGCTTGATGCAGTTGGCGCCGGTCAGCGGCAGGCTGCATTGGCTGAGCAGTTTTGACTCACCGTCCTTGGACGCGTGGGTCATGATCACGATGATGTTTTCCGCACCGGCCACCAGGTCCATGGCGCCGCCCATGCCCTTGACCAGCTTGCCGGGGATCATCCACGAAGCGATGTTGCCTTGTACGTCGACTTCAAACGCGCCGAGCACGGTGAGGTCGACGTGGCCGCCGCGAATCATCGCGAAGGACTCGGCGGAGGAAAAGATCGAGGCGCCGACACGTGCGGTCACGGTTTGCTTGCCGGCGTTGATCATGTCGGCATCGATGGTTTCTTCGGTAGGAAACGGCCCCATGCCCAGCAGGCCGTTTTCCGATTGCAGCATCACTTCCATGCCTTCGGGGATGTAGTTGGCCACCAGGGTCGGGATGCCGATGCCGAGGTTCACGTAGAAGCCGTCCTGCATTTCGCGGGCGACGCGTTGAGCCATTTGTTCGCGGGTAAGCGCCATGGTTATTTCCTCTTATTGTTCTGGACGTGGATTATTTGCGGACGGTGCGCTGTTCGATGCGCTTCTCGAAGGTGCCGCAGATGATCCGGTCGACGTAGATGCCAGGGGTGTGGATCTGCGCCGGGTCCAGCTCGCCCGGTTCGACGATTTCCTCGACTTCGACCACGGTGATCTTGCCGGCGGTGGCAGCCAGCGGGTTGAAGTTCTGGGCGGTGTGGCGATAGATGACGTTGCCGAAGTGGTCGGCTTTCCAGCCTTTGACGATGGCGAAGTCGCCGGTGATGGATTCTTCCATCAGGTACGGGCGGCCGTTGAATTCACGGGTTTCCTTGCCTTCGGCGACCGGGGTGCCGACACCGGTGGCGGTGAAGAAGGCCGGAATGCCGGCGCCGCCTGCGCGCATTTTTTCCGCCAGGGTGCCTTGGGGGGTCAGCACCACTTCGATTTCGCCGCTGAGCAATTGCTTCTCGAACAGCGCGTTTTCACCTACGTAGGAGGCGATCACTTTGCTGATCTGCTTTTCTTCCAGCAGCACGCCCAGGCCGAAACCGTCGACGCCGCAGTTGTTGGAAACCACGGTGAGGTCGCGGGTGCCTTTGCGCTTGATCTCATTGATGAGGTTTTCCGGAATGCCGCACAGGCCAAAACCGCCGGAGAGTACGGTCATGCCGTCTTCCAGGCCTGCCAGTGCTTCCTCGTAGGACGCCACGCGTTTATCGAAACCTGCCATATGCACCTCTATTATTGTTTGTGGGCCAGCCAATGACTTGAGTGTTGCGCCGACGGATTGATTTGTTAAGTTGTTTTTTATGGTCGATTGATTTAGAAAACAGCATAGTCGAACCATCGCCCGGAGCAGCCTCATGACCGTCAAACAGATGCGTGCGTTTCTCGCCGTGGCCCAGAGCCTGAGTTTCGCTGCGGCCTGCGAGCGCCTGCACCTTTCCCAATCGGCACTGAGCCTGACCATCAAGGGCCTGGAGGAGGGCTTGGGAGGCCGCTTGTTCAGCCGCAATACACGCAACGTTGCGTTGACCCCTGAGGGTGAATCCCTGCTGCCGCTGGCCCGCCGGTTGATCGCGGACTGGGACAACGCCGAGGATGAACTGCGCCAGCGTTTCACCTTGCAGCGCGGGCGCGTAACAGTCGCCGCAATGCCCTCATTCGCGGGCAACCTGCTGCCGCCGATCCTGAAGATATTCCGCGCGCGTTACCCGCAGGTGAATGTCACGGTGCATGACCTGATCAATGAGCAGGTGCTGGAGATGGTGCGCGACCGGCAGGTGGAGTTGGGCGTGGCCTTCGAGCCCGCCGAGGGTTCGTCCCTGGCCTTCACGCCGTTGTACCTGGACCGCTTTATAGCCGTGGTGCCCGGGGATTCACCGTTGGCGCAGATGGACGAGGTCGACTGGAAAACCCTGTTGCAGCACCCGTTCATTACTTTGCAGCGGCCGTCCACGGTGCGCGTGATGCTGGAAGAACACCTGGGCGCGCTGCAGATGAAGCTGCCCGTGGCCCTGGAAAGCCATCAACTGGCTACGGTGGGCAAGATGGTTGCCAATGGCCTCGGCGTGAGCGCCGTGCCCGCGTTGTGTGCGCGGCAGATGGAGGAGGCGGGCGCGCATTGCATCACCCTCTGCGACCCGGTGATCGAGCGGCCGATTGGTGTGCTGACCAAACCCGGGCATGAACTCTCGGCGGCGGCACAAGTGCTGTTTGATATCTTTCGCGATGAAGCGGCGAAGGGGCGGTTTCCCGCGTTGTTATAAGTTGGGGAACATTGAATAGTAAAAAGCCCGCTCGAATAAACGAGCGGGCTTAAATGTTTAAGGCTGTGAGATCAGCAGTATTTATCAATCACTTTAACGTTCGATTGGCCTTTGAGGTTCTGCCATTCGCTATTAAGTGTATGAAAGACCTGCTCGATAAAGTTGCGATCGGCCGCAGCCTTCTTGCCGACATAACCCTGGCCACGGCGGTACATCTTCAGGCGCGCCGCCAGTTCTCGGTGGTTGCGGTCAAACTCGGCTTCTTCGGCGTGGGGCGCCAGGCAGTCAATGTTCACTTCGCCCGATTTACCAATCCACAGGATATGGTCGTCGAGTGTGTCTTTCTGCGCTGCGAACATCTCAGCCAATTCATCGATAGTTGGTTGGTTGTTCAGATTCATGTGTAAGCCCCTTGACCAGTTGGCGATCTATCAGTTGATTCGTTAAAACTGCTTAGTTCTCTCCGGTTCCGAAAACCGGGCGTCAGTAACGGTCTGCCGAATACGGGCAGGGTCTTGAACCTGATGCATGTAGTCTTGCTGATGAACTGCTACGCAATGGTTTCATAACGAAGACAAGCAGCATTTGAGCTTCTTGTACCCAGCCCTTTCGGGGCAGGTCAGCTTCATCAATCTGCCTTGTGGGCAGTGCACATCCGGAAAAACAGCTCGGCGGTCAGACGAGCTTGTTCAAAACGCGTGTTACCAACGCTCCCGATCCGGGAGACGTCTCGATAATGCAAGGACAAAAAGGATACGTCAACGGTTATGTAGTGATTATTTTTGTGCACTACATAAATTGTTGTGGGGACGGGAGAATGCGGGAAAACGTGACTTGGGCGTCATTTTCTGGAGGTTTGGTTCGAGTTGAAATATGCCTGTGTGCCTCAGCCCAAGCGTTCGACCAGCAGCGGCAACAACGTCTCGCATGACGCCTCGATCTTCACCTGTAGTAGCTCGTCCCCACGGGTCTTGCCCAGGTTGATGGCAATCACCGGCTTGCCCTGTTCGACCATGGCCTTGCACAAGCGAAACGCTGAATAGGCCATCAGCGACGAGCCGACTACCAGTAAGCCGTCGGCATGTTCCACTGCGGCCATCGCCCTGGCGGCTGTTGGTGGAGCCACGTTCTCGCCAAAGAACACCACGTCCGGTTTCAGCCGCTCGCCACCGCAATGGGGGCAGCGGGGGACCTGGAAGTGTTCTTCAAAGGTCGGGTCTAGCAGGGTATCGCCATCGGGCGCCTGCACCGCGTGAACCTGCGCCAGGTACGGGTTATCGATTTTCATCTGGCGCTGAATCACATCCCGCGCACTGCGCAGGTGGCAATCCAGGCACAGCACCCGATGCAGGCTGCCGTGCAGTTCGATCACATCATGGCTGCCGGCCTGATCATGCAGTGTGTCGACGTTTTGTGTGATCAACCCGCTGATACGCCCGCGCTGCTGCAAGGTCGCCAGCGCCAGATGCGCCTTGTTGGGCTGGGCGATGTGCACCCGTGGCCAACCCAGCATGGCGCGGGCCCAGTAGCGGCGCCGCGCCTGCGGGGTGGCCAGGAACTCCTGGTACATCATCGGCGCCTTGCCCCGGCGCACGCCTTCGCTGTCACGGTAATCCGGAATACCCGACGACGTGCTGATGCCGGCCCCCGTCAACACTACTAAGCGTCGTCCAGCCATGGCCCGTTGCAGGGTGTCGAGGTAGTCCTCTTGATGTTCCAGCGTGTCGAGCATTGGTTCGCCTATTCTCCGCGGATGTACTGCTCCAGTTGCTTGATCAGGTCTGCCTGTTCGGCAATGGCTTCTTTCACCAGGTCACCGATGGAGAGCAGGCCCAACAGTTTGCCGTCTTCGACCACGGGCAAGTGGCGCAGGTGACTGTCGGTCATGATGTTCATGCACTCTTCGACACTTTTATGGGTATCGACGGTGATCACAGGGGAGCTCATCACGTCGTCCACCCGCGTAGTGACCGACGATAGCCCCTTGAGGATGAGTTTACGCGCGTAATCCCGTTCGCTGATGATCCCTACCACCACGCCTTCCTTGACGACCGGCAAGGCCCCGACGTTTTTCTCCGACATCCGGACCAGCGCTTCAAATACGGTGTGGTCCCATTGGATGGTGTGCACGTCCTGGTTTTTCTGGTCCTTGGCTTTGAGCACTTGTGCGACGGTTTTCATGGCGGCCACTCCGGTGTTGTTGTTAGGAAGTCAGCGAGTCCCCTACAGAATCCTAGACGGGCCACGGCGGGGCAAGGTCCAAAGCGGCGTTAAACTCGTCGAAAAACGTCATTCGCCGGATTTTTTCGACGTTTACCCGGTATTCGTCGGCTTTTTGGCGCGTTTGGGGGCGGCGGTGGCCTTGCGCGGAGCGCTCTTGCGTTTGTTTTTCCACGGGGTGGCGCCTCGGCCTGCCGGGCTGGCAGGACCGGTGATGGTCATGCGCATGCCATTGCAGCGGGCGACTTGCTTGCTCATCCAGGCCGCTTGTTTGGCGACAAATTCTTCCAGGCTCATCTCACCGCTTTGCACCATGTCCAATGCCTGTTCCCAGATTGCGGTGGTGCCGGGGTCGGCGATGGCCCGGGGCACCGCGTCGATCAGGCTGAACGCCGCCGGCGTTGCCGACAGGGCCTTGCCGTTTTTCACCAGGTAACCCCGGTCCAGCAGCCCCTGGATAATCCCCGCGCGGGTGGCTTCGGTGCCGATACCCGTGGTGTCCTTGAGCTTTTGCTTGAGCAGCGGGTCTTCCACTAGCTTGGCGACGTTTTTCATCGCCTTGATCAGGTCGCCTTCGGTAAACGGCTTGGGTGGCTGGGTCCATAGGTCCTTGAGGTTGACCTTGGCCACCGCGTAGTCCTGGCCCTGCACCAACGCCGGCAACGCCTGGGGCACGGGTGCCTCACGACCCTTGGCCGGCGCCAGGGCTTCGGGCAAGGCGCGTTTCCAGCCCGGTTCGATCACCACTTTGCCCACGGCGCGCAAGGCCTGGCCTGCACAGTCGAAATCGGCCTGGGTGCGATCGTATTCATGGTTGGCCAGGAACTGCGCCAGGTAACGTGCGCGAATCAGGGTATAGACCGCGCGGTGCTTGCCCGTGAGCTGGCTCACATCCTTGCCCGCGCCGGTGGGGATGATGCCGTGGTGCGCGCTGACCTTGGCGTCGTTCCAGGCCCGTGAACGGCGCTGCGGGTCGATATGCGGCATCAGCTCATGGACTGCCGCATCGGCGCGGCCCAGCGCGGCGAGAATCTTCGGTGCCTCGCTGTGCTGGCTTACGGGCAGGTAGCCGCAGTCGCTGCGCGGGTAGGTGATGGCCTTGTGGGTTTCATACAGGGATTGCGCGATATCCAGGGTTTCCTGGGCGCCGAGGCCGAGCTTCTTGGAGCAGATCTCCTGCAGGGTACCGAGGTCGAAGGGCAGGGGCGCCACCTCGCGCATGCGTTCGGTGCGCAGCTTTACCAGGCGCGCGCTGGCGGCCTGGGTCATCGCATCGGCTGCGTCTCGGGCCAGTTGCGGGTTGAGGCAGCGGCCCTGGTCGTCACAGGCATCCTCGGCTGCGCGCCATTGGGCGGTGAAGGTCAGGCCCGCGTGGCGTAGGTCGACGTCGATGGCCCAGTACGCCACCGGCACGAAGTCGGTGATGCTGCGGTCGCGGTCGACCACCAGGCGCAGGGTCGGCGTTTGCACGCGGCCCACCGGCAGCACGCCTTGGTAGCCAGACTGACGCCCCAGCAGGGTAAACAGGCGGCTCATGTTCATGCCGATCAGCCAGTCGGCGCGGGAGCGGCCCAGGGCCGAGTGATACAGGCTGAAGGTTTCGGCGCCAGGCTTGAGCGCGGCCAGGGCCTTGCGAATGGACGCGTCATCCAGCGCCGACAGCCACAACCGCTGGATCGGCCCGCGATAGCGGCAATGCTCCACCAACTCGCGGGCGATCATTTCGCCCTCACGGTCGGCGTCGGTGGCGATCACCAGTTCCTGCGCTTCCCCCAGCAGGCGCTTGACCGCCTTGAACTGGCTGGCGGTCTTGGGCTTGACGCGCATTTTCCATTTGTCCGGGACAATCGGCAGGTCGGCCAGCACCCAGCGTTTGTACTTGGCGTCGTAGGCATCCGGCGGGGCGGTTTCCAGCAGGTGGCCGATGCACCAGGTGACTGTGACCCCGTTGCCCAGCCAGCACCCGTCACCGCGCCGGCTGGCGCCGAGTACGGCCGCAATGTCCTTGGCCTGGGAGGGTTTTTCACAGAGGTACAGCCGCATGGTCATCACATCAGATTGGGTGGATGCCATGCAGGATGCTTAGTCGAAGGGATTTGAGCAACCATTATCTGTATGGATGTACAGCAAATTGTGTGAGTCTCTCAAAGCAAATGTGGGAGGGGGCAAGCCCCCTCCCACAGGAGATCTTCTGCATTGCGAAGATCAGTTGTTATCAATATCCACATGCCGCGTTTCTTTGAGGCATACCATCCCCACAATCAGGCTCACCCCCGTCACCACCACCGGGTACCACAGGCCGTAGAAGATATCGCCGGTGTACACCACCAGCGCGAACGACACCGTTGGCAGGAACCCGCCAAACCAGCCGTTACCGATGTGGTAGGGCAGGGACATCGAGGTGTAGCGGATGCGCGTCGGGAACAGCTCCACCATCAGCGCCGCGAGCGGGCCGTAGCACATGGCCGCGATCAGGATCAGCGCGACAATCAACGCCACCACCATGGTTTTGTTGACCTGGGCCACGTCCGCCGAGCTCGGGTAACCGGCCAGGGTCACGGCGCCGCGCAGGGCTTTTTCGTCGAAGCCGTCGATGCGCACTTCGCCGACGCTCACCTGCACCGGGCTGCCCGCCGGGGCGGCGGCGCTGCTGTAGGGCAGGCCTTGCTTGACCAGGAAGGTCTTGACCTTGTCGCACGGGCTGTCAAATTTCGCCTTGCCCACCGGGTCGAACTGGAAGGTACAGGTGGCCGGGTCGGCCAGTACGGTGATCGGCGCCTGTCGGCTGGCCTGGTCCATCGCCGGGTTGGTGTAGTGCGCCAGGCTCTTGAAGATCGGGAAGTACAGCACGGTCGCCAGCAACAGCCCGAGCATCAGCACCGGCTTGCGCCCGACCTTGTCCGACAGCCAGCCAAAGAAGATAAAGAACGGCGCGCCAATCACCACGCTGATGATCAGCAGCATGTTGGCCAGGGCCGGGTCCATTTTCAGGAACTGGGTGAGGAAGAACAGCACATAGAACTGCGCCGCGTAGAAGGTCACCGCCTGGCCGCCGTTGATGCTGAACAGCGCGATCAGCACCACCTTGAGGTTGTCCCAGTTGCCGAACGACTCGCTGATCGGCGCCTTGCTGGCCTTGCCTTCTTCTTTCATTTTCAGGAAGGCCGGCGACTCATGCAGGCTCATGCGGATCCAGGTGGAAATACCCAGCAGCACAATCGAGAACAGGAACGGAATGCGCCAGCCCCAGACTTCAAACTGGTCGCCGGTGAAATACCGGCAAGCCAGCACCACCAGCAGTGACAGCAGCAGGCCGATGGTGGCGGTAGATTGAATCCAGCTGGTGTGGAAGCCGCGTTTGCCGGCCGGCGCATGCTCGGCTACATAAGTCGCCGCGCCGCCGTACTCGCCGCCCAGTGCCAGACCCTGGAGCATGCGCAGCACAATCAGGATGATCGGCGCTGCGATGCCGATGCTCGCGTAGGTCGGCAACAGCCCGACACAGAAGGTCGCCACGCCCATCAGGATGATGGTGACGAGGAAGGTGTATTTGCGCCCGATCATGTCGCCCAGGCGGCCGAACACCAGCGCGCCGAACGGGCGCACCACAAAGCCGGCGGCAAAGGCCATCAGGGCGAAGATAAACGCGGTGGTGTCGTTGACCCCGGCAAAGAACTGCTTGCTGATCACCGCCGCCAGGGCGCCGTAGAGGAAAAAGTCATACCACTCGAACACCGTCCCGAGGGACGAGGCGAAGATGACCTTTTTTGAATCGTTGCCGGTGCTCGCGTCTATTGTCGAGCCCAGGGGTTGAGCATGTTCTGACATCGGGTAGCCCTCACAGTGATTATTTATTGTTGTTCCACTGTCGGCGCCAGGTGCGGCGCCGCTATTCAGATTGCATGAACCAGTTCTTTCTCCGGGGCGAGGCTCCTTGTAGTCGGCGAAAGGATCAGCTGCGCGGCCTTTTCGGCAATCATCAGCGTCGGTGAACAGGTGTTGCCGGAGGTGATGCGCGGCATGATCGAGGCATCGGCGATGCGCAAACCCGGCACGCCATGCACGCGCAGTTGTGCGTCGACCACGGCGTCCTTGTCGCTGCCCATGCGGCAGGTGCCCACCGGATGGAAAATCGTGGTGCCGATGCGGGCGGCCGCTTCGTGCAATTCTTCCTCGGTTTGCAGCGAGTCGCCGGGCAGGTACTCCACCGGCTTGAACTGGCTCAGGGCCGGCGCGGCGACGATCCGTCGAGTCAGGCGGATCGCATCGGCGGCCACCCGCAGGTCTTCCGGATGGCTCAAGTAGTTGGGGCGAATCAGCGGCGCATCCGCCGGGTTGGCCGAGCGGATATCAATGCGGCCACGGCTTTGCGGGCGCAGGTCGCAGACCGACGCGGTAAATGCCGGGAAGGCGTGCAGCGGCTCGCCGAAGCGCTCCAGGGACAGCGGTTGCACATGGTATTCAAGGTTGGCCGAGGTCTGTTCCGGGCCGGAGCGGGCAAACGCGCCGAGCTGGCTGGGCGCCATCGACAGCGGGCCGCTGCGGTCGTACAGGTAGCGCAGGCCCATGCCCATCTTGCCCCACACGGTGCCGGCGATCTGGTTGAGGGTGCGGGCTTTTTCCAGTTTGTAGATCAGCCGCAGTTGCAGGTGGTCCTGCAAGTTGCCGCCTACGCCAGGTAGCTCGTGCAATACGTCGATGCCCAGCGGCTTGAGCACGTTCGACGGGCCGATCCCCGAGCGCTGCAGGATCCCCGGCGAACCCACGGAGCCTGCGCACAACACGATTTCCTTGCGTGCCTTCCAGCTGAGCTGCTGGCCATGTTGCCGCCCGACGACGGCTGAGGCGCGGCCGTTCTCCAGCACCACGCGGTCCACTTCCACCTCGGTCAGCACCGTGAGGTTGGGCCGCTGGCGGATCGGTTTGAGAAACGCCTTGGCCGCATTCCAGCGCACGCCGGCTTTCTGGTTGACCTGGAAATAGCCGCAGCCTTCGTTATCGCCCTGGTTGAAGTCGCTGATATTGGCGATGCCGCTTTGCGCCGCCGCCGCGCGGAACGCATCCAGGATCGGCCATGACAAGCGCTGCTGCTCGACCCGCCATTCGCCGCCATTGCTGTGGAACTCCGAGCCGCCGGCAAAGTGGTTTTCGCTCTGCTTGAACAGCGGCAGCACGTCTTTCCAGGCCCAGCCCGGATTGCCCGCAGCGGCCCAGCCTTCGTAATCCTGAGCCTGGCCGCGCATGTAGATCATGCCGTTGATGGACGAGCAGCCGCCAAGCACCTTGCCGCGTGGGTAACTCAGCGCACGGCCTTGCAGGCCTTCCTGGGCTTCGGTCTTGAAGCACCAGTCGGTGCGCGGGTTACCGATGCAGAACAGGTAGCCGACGGGGATATGGATCCAGGGGTAGTTGTCGCGGCCACCGGCTTCCAGCAGGAGCACGCGGTGCGCGGGGTTGGCGGACAATCGATTGGCCAGCAGGCAGCCTGCGGGGCCGGCGCCTACTACCACGTAATCGAATTCAGCAGTTGCAATGGGCATCTGAGGCCTCGCTTGTTTTTCTTATTGGCTCCATCCTAGTTGTTAGTTTTCGTCTTAAAAATGTTAGTTTTTACCCAGCTGCTGTGCGTTTTTAAACAGCGCTGTCCCGGCTCACAGGATGGAGGCGACATGTTCGACTGGAATGACCTGCGGTTTTTTCTCGAGTTGCAGCGCAGCGGCCGTCTGCTCACCGCCGCGCAACGCCTGAAAACCACCCACGCCACCGTGGCGCGCCACATCGAGGCCATCGAGAAAAGCCTCGGCACCGCGCTGTTTGTGCAGCATGCCCAGGGCTACGAACTGACCCCGTCCGGCGAAGCGCTGCTCAAACATGCCGAAGCCATGGAAAACGTCGCGCTGCTGGCCGAAGACGAACTGACCCATTCCGCCGCGCCCCTGGGCAAGATCCGCCTGGGCGTGGCCGAGGGCCTGGGGGTGATGTTCCTCGCCAGCCGCATGGGTGGGCTGTTCGATCGCTACCCGGGGCTGGAGGTGGAGCTGGTGGCGGTGCCGCGTTTTGTCAGCATCCTCAACCGCGAGGCGGAAATCAGCATCCACCTCGAGCGCCCCAGCGTCGATCAACTGGTCACCCGCAAGCTCACCGACTACCGCCTGGCGCTTTACGCCAGCCGCGCCTACCTGGACCGCTACCCGCCGATCGAAAAGCGCGAGGATCTTGCCGCGCATTCATGGATCGATTACGTCGACGACTTGTTGTTCAGTCAGGAACTGAAATTCCTCAGCAGCTTCTGCCGCAACCCCAAGGTTGTGTTCCACAGCACCAGCGTGATCGCCCAGCACCAGGCCGCGCGCTCGGGGCTGGGGATTGCGGTGTTGCCGTGCTTTATGGCGTCGGGCGATCCGGATTTGGTGCCGTTGCTGCCGGGCGAGGGGATACAGCGTAGTTACTGGATCAGCTCGCGCCGGGAGTTGCACAAGTCGGTGCGGCTGCGGGTGTTGTGGGATTACGTGGTGGAGTTGTGCGCGCGGGAGCAGGGGTTGTTGCTCAACGAACCTTGACTGAAGAACCCACATTGGATTTATGTTGATGCTGGAATCGAAGTCAGTCGCGCAATTCGAATTCAGCACTGCCCAACCGCTCCCCATTCACCATCACATGCACCCAATGGCTGCCCGGATAGTGCCTGCGCGTAGTCAACTCGCGAATATGCTGCTCGCGGCTGATGCTCTGCACCTCGCCGGCACCCAGGGTAAACGCCTTGAGCTTGAACACCTTGGCCGCGCTGTGGCCGGCGCTTTTGACGTAGTCGATGGCGTAATCCACCACCAGTTTTTGCGCGGTGTCGGCGGTGGATTCCAGGTTGAATGAGAGGTTGATGCGCTCGCCCAGGTTGATCACCGCCGGTGTGACGCTGAGGTTGTGAAGCTTCACTTCGGCCTTGGCGCCCGCGCCCATGATCGTCAGCGCGCGGGTGTTGCCTTGCTTGATCAGGCTGCGCAGCGCGTGGCGGGCGATCCAGGCAGTGTGGGGGTTCTCCAGGTTCCAGCCTTCGATCAGGCTGAGCACCCAGTCGGGGTGGTCCTTGGTGATGTCGTTGAGGTGGTTGGCCACCGACTTGCGCACATACAGGCTGCTGTCGGCCTTGAGGTTGTCGAGGATCGTGGCGCACAGCTCGGGGTTGGCTTGCACCTCGGCCAGGCGAAATGACCACGGCAGGCGCGGCCGCGAGCCTTCGCTGGCGAGGCGGCGTACGTGTTCGTTGGCGTCCAGCGACCACGTGTGCATCACCGCCAGCGTGCGCTGGAAGTCGTGCAGCAGGAAGTGGCGGATGGCGAACTCGGCAGAACCAAAGGTGGTGAAATATTCCAGCGCGGCCATGGAGCGCTTGAAGTCATCGCGGCCGTAACTGGCCACGTAGTGCGGCAAAAACAGGCTGACAAACCCGCTGTTCAGGCGGGGCGCCAGGGCATACAGCAGCTTGAGCGTTTGCGGGTAGTCCAGCGCGATCACCGCGTGCAGGCTCTCGCTGACCCGCGCCATACGCTGCATCACCGACAATTCGGCCAGCCCCGCCTTGGCGTGCTTGAGGAAGCCCTTGGCGTCGAATGCCGGGTACACCGCGCTCATTTCGCGGGCGATGTGTTGCAGGCGTTCGACGTTGAAGATTTCCTTGAGGGCCGGCGCGCTTTGATCGGTCATCGGTGATTCCAGAAGTTAAAGAAACCAGCGGTATTCCCGCGCATGGATCTCTTGTTGAAAGGCCAAATGGTCCTGGCGTTTGTTTTCGCAGTACACGTCGACAAATTCGCCGCCCAGCTTATCGCGCAATACCGGCTGATGTTGCATGGCGCGCACGGCGTCGAGCATTTCCAGGGGGAAGGCGGTGCCGCTGTTGCGATCTTCGTTCAACGGTGCGATGGGTTCCTGCCTGGCTTCAAGCCCATGCTCCAAACCGGCCAGGATCGCCGCCAACACCAGGTACGGGTTGGCATCGGCGCTGGCCATGCGGTGTTCAATGCGCAGGTTGCGTGGGTCGGATTCGGGGATGCGTACGCACGCATCGCGGTCTTCAAAGCCCCAGCTGGCACGGGTGGCGGCGTTGACCGTGCCGCCCAGGCGGCGAAACGCATTGTGGTTGGGCGAGAAAATCGGCATGCAATGCGGCAGCAATTCCAGGCAACCCGCCACGGCGTGGCGCAGCGGCTGTTGCTGATGGGCGGCGAGCAGGTTATTACCCGCGCCGTCATACAGGCTGACATGCACGTGCATGCCGCTACCTGGGAATTGAAGATAGGGTTTGGCCATGAAGCTCGCACGATAACCGTGCTTGAGCGCTACGCCGCGGGTGCTGCGGCAGAACAGCGCGGCCCAGTCGGCGGCGCGCAGGCCGTCTTCGAGGTGGCCGAAATTGATCTCGAACTGGCCTGGGCCGAGTTCGGCGGTGATCACCGTGATGTCGATGCCCTGGGCCTTGGCGGTCTGGGCCATGTCATCGAGTACCTCGCTGAAGCGCGACAGCCGCTCGATATGCAGGGTGGGCTGGTCGTCGGCGTCCTCGCTGAGCGGGTCGCGGGCGAATTGCGGCAGGCCGTTATCGAGTTTCTTGTCGAACAGGTAGAACTCCAGCTCGAACGCCACCACCGGGTGGATGCCCTTGTGGTGCAGGCGCTCCAGCACCTTGGCCAGGACTTCGCGGGGTTCGAATTCGATAGGCGCTTCGGTGCCGTCCGAGGTGATCAGCATCTGGCCCAATGGCTGCGACTCCCAGCTCACCGGCTTGAGTGTGCCCGGCACCAGGCGGCGGTTGGCGTCCGGGTCGCCGTCGTGGAAGCAGTAGTCGCCAATCTTGAACAGCCCGCCCTGGGCGCCCAGCAGCACGGCATTTTGCGGCAGCTTCAAGGGGCTGCCGGCGGCGACCTTTTCGAGCATCTCGATGGGGTAGCGCTTGCCATAGAAATGCCCGGGAATGTCCAGGGCGATCAGGTCGACGTAACGCACGTCGGGGTGGTTCTGGCGAAAGGTCCGTACTTCGGCCAGTAACGTGGCGGCATGGCTTTTCACGGGTGTTGCTCCTAGTTGTAAACCCACAGCACGCGGGCGGGCAGGTCGGTCAGGTTGGCGTAGCGGCAATGGGCGAAACTGGCCAGGTGGAAGCTGTCGCCTTGGCCGAGGGTGACCGAATCGGCCTCGCCCTCGACCCACAGCGTCAGCTCGCCTTCCAGCACAAAACCGGCCTGCTCGGCGCGGTCGCTCATGGTTTGATCACCGCTGTTGGCGCCGGGGGCCAACAGGCTGTCGAGCATCGAAAACGCGCCGTTCATGCTCGGTGAAACGAGGATGTCGGTGATGCCGTTGGCGTAATACACCGTGCGCCGCTCGTTGGGCCGGGTAATCCAGTCCACCGCCTTGGGCTTGGGCTGGCTGTAGAAATAGGTGGTGGGCACGTCGAGGGCGTGGCTGATGGCGGTCAGGTCCGCCACGGTCGGGCGCGACAGGCCGCGCTCCACCTGGGACAGGAAACCCACCGAGCGCTCGATCTTTTGCGCAAGCTGGGCCAGGGTGAGCTTCTTGTGCTTGCGCAAGTCGTGGATCAGCGCGGCGAGGGTGGCAAGTTCATCTTGTGGGGTCATGAAATTTATGTCGGATAATTTCATGAAAAATTACAGGATTTATTTCATGACGGCAATGGCGATCATGCTCAATGCACCGCTCTTGTGGCTAGAGGAATGTATGGCGTGGGAGCTGAATGATTCCGTGCCGCTGCGGTCCGAACCTGAGTACGCGCCATTCATTCAAGGAGCACCCATGAAATCCAGAACCCTCGCCGCTTGCCTGTTGGTCGCCGCCAGCCTGTCCACCGCCAGCTTTGTGGCTCAGGCCGGGGATACCCCCCAGGAAACCGTCAAGCCGTCCAATATCAACACCCGTGACTTGAAAGAAGGCGACCGCGCCCCGGACATCCTGATGCGCAAGGAGTCGGCCGTCAGCGACTGGAAAAAGCGTGGCCTCAAGCAACCCGAGGCCGACAGCCAATGGGCGCGGGTAGGCGACCGTTTTGTGCTGCTCAAGACCACCAACGGCACCATTCTTGAGATCACACCCGTCAAGAAATGACCTGTCTGTTTTGCCTGTTCTTGCGTTAAGGTAACCGGCCGCAATGGCCGCGTTACCTACACAAGAAAGAGAGCAGGATGCTTGCCACAATAAGAAACTACCCCCGCACCGTGAACCTGTTGCTGTGCGCCACGTTGATGCTGACGCTGGCCAAAGCCATCACCTTTCCCTATCTGGTTATTTACCTCACCCGCCATTTCGCCCTCGACATCAGCCAGGTCGGCCTGGTGATCGGCAGTTCGTTGATCGTCGGTTCATTGCTGAGTGTGTACGGCGGTTTTCTGGTTGACCGCATCAACAGCTATCGCCTGCTGCTCGGGCTGAGCGTGGTGTTTGTGCTCGGGTTTATCGGCACGGTGCTGGCGCAGAATATCTGGGCGTTCTACAGCTGCCTGATCCTGATCAACCTGGCCTACGCGGTCATTGATATTGCGGTGAAAGCCGGCTTTGCCAGCCTGTTGCCCGAAGACGCGCGCAGTGAAGTGTTTTCCATCAAGTACACCCTGACCAATATCGGCTATGCCGTGGGGCCGGCGTTTGGCGCGGTGGTGGCCAAGCTGGATATCAGCCTGCCCTTTGTGCTGTCGGCGCTGCTGGGCTTGGGGTTTTTCCTGTTGTACTGGCGCTGGGGCGACCGCACGTTGGCAACCGCCGAGCCGGCGCAAAAACCGGTGTCGTTTCTCGCCGTCGGCCGTGTGCTGCTGCGTGATCACCGCCTGGTGTGTTTCACCATTGGCGGTTTGCTCAGCGCGGTAGTGTTCGGCCAGTTTACGGCCTACCTGTCGCAGTACCTGGTGACCACCACCACCGCCGAATACACCTACACCGTAATCAGCGCCGTGCTCACCACCAACGCCGTGCTGGTGATCGCCCTGCAATACGTGATTGGCCGGCGCATCTCGCACCGTCATCTGAGCCAATGGCTGATCTTTGGCTTGAGCATGTTCATGCTCGGGTTGATCGGCTTTGCGCTGTCCACCAGCGTGCTGTGGTGGGTGCTGGCGATGGCGGTGTTCACGGTGGGGGAGATAGTGGTGTTTCCGTCCGAGTACATGTTTATCGACCGGATCGCCCCGGACCACCTGCGGGGCATGTACTACGGCGCGCAAAACCTCTCCAACCTCGGCGCCGCACTGGGGCCGGTGTTGTGCGGGCTGGTGCTGGCCAGCCTGCCGGCCCACACCATGTTCTACATGCTGGGGGCGTTTATCGTCGGCGGCGGGGTGTTCTATTTCATTGGGGCGAGGCTGAAGGCAAATCTTCCAGGTTAAGTTTGCCGACATTGTTGCTCTGCAGTTCGTAGCGCAGCTCTTCAACCATCTTTTCCACTTCCTGCGGGGTCTGCAGGCGGTTGGTGCTGATGCCGGTGACCACCAGGTCGACCCGGCCGGTGTCGGCGTCATAGACCTTGAGGGTCAGGGACGCATCCCGGCACAGGGTGAACTCGCAAGTCAGCGGCGACAGGCCTTCTTCAATGCAATTTCGCAGTTGGGCGAGGGTAAACATGCGGGTTCCTTCAGGGCATCGGTTTCGATGCCTTAAAGGTTAGGGGTTGCACCTGCGCGCCATAAGGCGAATTCGCACTAGCCGCACTAGTGCATTTGCACGTTCAAGGCTTGTGTTTAAGTCGCAGTTCCCCGGCAAACAGCCCGCGTTCACGGGCCCACACGATGGCCGCGCTGCGGCTGTGCACGCCCAGCTTCGAATACACCGTGGCCACATGGTTACGCACAGTGTTGGGCGCCAGTTTCAGGCGCGAGGCGATCTCCTTGTCGGCCAGGCCTTCGCAGATCAAGCCCAGCACGTCACGCTCACGGGCAGTGAGGTCGGTGAAGGCGATATTGGGCAGGTTGGGGCTGTTGACGCTCTTGGCGTTGGCCAGCTTTTCGATCAGGGTCTGGCTGAACCATGAGGCGTCCTGCATCACTTCCTCGATGGCCGCCACCAGCTCCAGCTCCGAGCGCTTGCGTTCGGTGATGTTCATCAGCACCAGCAGGTAGCAGGGCACGTCCTCGATGATCACGGTGTCGGCGGACACCACGCAGTCGATTACTTCATGGCCTTTCTTGCGCACCTTGAGGTCGAGGCCTTCAAGGTTGCCGGCTTTTTCCAGGCTGGCGAACAACTGCGCGCCGGCGGTGGCGCTGTCGATGAAGTCGATATCCTCGATGGCTTTGCCGATCAACTCTTCGCTGATATAGCCGGTAATGCTCATGAACGCTTCGTTGACGTCCACCACCTGGCGGTTGGCGGCGCTGCACACCAGGGTCGGCACCGGCGTCAGGCGGAAGGATTTGGCGAAGCGTTCCTCGCTCTGGCGCAGGGCGATTTCCGCCTTGCGGCGCGGTTCCAGGTCCATGAAGGAAAACAGCATGCAGTCTTCCTCGTTCATGTCCAACGGCTGGCCGGCGACGATCACCAGTTTGCTGCCGCCTTCGGGCAGGCGCAGTTCGGCCTGCATCTGCGGGATGGTCGCGCCTTCGCCCAGGCGCTGGATGGCCAGGTCCTTGCGTTCGGCCTGTTCCAGCACATCCAGCTCATACACGGACTTGCCGATGACCTGGTCGCGGTTGTAGCCGGTCATCTCCAGAAAGCCCTGGTTGACCTTGATGTAGCGCAGGTCGCTCAAGCGGCAGATCACCGCAGGCGCCGGGTTGGCGTTGAAGGTTTTTTCAAAGCGTTGCTCGGCGCTGGCCCATTCGGTGGCGTCGCTGAGGATCAGCACGAGCAACTCGGGCTCGCCGTGGGAGTCGCTTATCACCAGGCTGCGCAGGCGGTGCACCCAGGTTCTGTCGGGGTCGCCCAGGGGCGTGACTTCCACCACCACATCGCTGAACTCTTCGCCCGCCGCCGCGCGCGCCAACGGGTAGTTTTCCAGCAGCACGGGATGGTTGTTGCGATAGCGCAGGGCAAAGCGTTCGGCGTACTCGCGGGTGTTGGCACCCAGGGCCATGACTGCCTCGATACCGTGCATGGTCAACGCGGCTTCATTGGCCCAGAGGATGGTCTGGTCGACTTCGGCGAGGATGATCCCATCGGACAGCCCGGAGATGATCTGCTGCAGTTGGCGGCGATTGGTTTCTTTGGCAAGAACGTCCTGGGTCATAGGTTCTCCGGCGGTGAAAGGGCGCATGGAAGTACGACACGCGGGCTTGAGGATAGTGCAGAGAAATTGCCGGGGGAGGGGTGCGAATGCACCAGGCTGTCTGGTGCATATGGGCCACGACTGAACGGATGTCGTTTCGCCACACTCCCATCCATCAAGGCAAATTGCCTTGCTCCTATAACTTGTGAAGGACCTTTGTATGACCACTGTCTATGAAACGAACCGTTCGTTGTTTCGTGTGTCCTGGAGCTCGGTATTGGCCGGTAGTGCAATTGCACTGGTGACGTACCTGGTATTGAGCGTGCTGGGCACCGCCATTGGCGCCAGCGCAGTCGATCCCATGGAGGCGGGTAACCCACTGGCCGGTTTCGGCACCGGTGCCGGGATCTGGCTGTTTGTCTCGACACTGGTGGCTATCGCCCTCGGCGCATTTGTGGCCGGTCGCACCGCACCGGACCGTGGCGGCCTGCACGGCGTACTGACCTGGACCCTGACCACCTTGCTCACCACCTGGCTCCTGGCCGGGCTGGCCGCGAGCGTGGTCGGCACCGCCGGCAATGTGGTGGGCAAGGGGCTGTCGGCTGCTGGTAGCGGTATTGCCGCCGCAGCGCCGGGGATCGGCAACAGCCTCAAGCAGCAGTTGAACGAACAAGGCATCCAGCTGGACTGGAACAGCCTGCAGGGGCAATTCGATACCTTGCTCAAACAAAGCGGCAAGGCTGAGCTGGACCCGGCCAACGTCGAGCAGAAAACCGACCAGGCCGCCGCGGATGGCAAACAATCGGCAACCGATGCAGCGTCCAACCCGGCCCAGGCTGGTGATGAATTGAAGCAGTGGTTCGAGCGTGTCAAAGCCTCCGGTGAACCGGCGTTGAACGCCGCCGATAAGGACGCGTTGGTCAACATCGTTGCGGCCCGTACTGGCAAGAGCAAGGAAGAAGCCACGCAGATCGTCGACAACTATGCCAAGGCGTATGAGCAAGCCATGCAGAAGGTTGATGAGCTCAAGCAACAGGCCGAGCAGAAAGCCCGTGAAGCCGGTGAAGTGGCAGCCAAGCAACTGTCCCGTGCCGCGTGGAGCACCTTGGCGATGTTGCTGTTGGGTGCGGCGTTGAGCTTCTTTGTAGGCCGTATCGCGCTGACGACCCGTCGTGTGCCGTTGGCTTAATTGACCCCACACGGTCAAAACTGTGGGAGGGGGCTTGCCCCCTGCCACATTTGCAATTGTGTATTGAGTGCGGCTGCATGCTTGCCAAAACCAGCCGATTCTGGGAAAACCCCTGCCTTTGCGCATTCGACGAGACCCGCCATGAATCATGACGAACTCCAGATCACCGACCTCCGCCAGGGCGACGGCAAAGCCGTGGTCAAGGGCGCGCTGATCACCACGCAATACACCGGCACCCTGGAAGACGGCACGGTGTTCGATTCGTCCTGGGAGCGGGGCAAGCCGTTCCAGTGTGTGATCGGCACCGGGCGCGTGATCAAGGGCTGGGACCAGGGCTTGATGGGCATGCAGGTCGGCGGTGTACGCACGCTGTTTGTGCCGGCCCACTTGGCGTATGGCGAGCGCTCGATGGGCGCGCATATCAAGCCCAACAGCAATCTGCGGTTTGAAATTGAATTGTTGGAAGTGCTGACTCGGGAGGATTGAGGCGTGCCGTGTCGCGGCTTCCTGAACCCATCCTGAAGAATCTTCTTATTCACCATACGGAAACTTTCCTACGGTTTACTCTCCTGAAATCGGGGCGTAAGCTTCGCGCGTTTTCATCAATAGCGGAGACCCTCAGTGGGTACTTGTTCGAGTGACAGTTGTCGGCCGGTCTCGGTAACCGGCACGTACTTGGCAAGGTAACGCGCATTTTTTCAGGTGCCGTTATCTCGCCAATCATAGCGAGAAGCGGCATCCCGGCAGCGGCCAGTCCTGGCCCCTGTCTGATCCCCTCTCATCGACGCTGACCAGCACCTGACTCACCTCGGGATGCTACGGACGCGCCTGCCTTTTTTCGGCAGGCGGGCCACGCTGGCTGTGCCTGTAAAAAGGGCGCGGCGCAGACGGCCGTACCTGCTCGACGGTTTTTCCTCGCGCAGGAGTAACACCATGAACCTGACTCTGTTGAAAGAGTTCTTTGCCGGCTTCCTGCGGACCCGGCACATCGCCCGGCATTTCCGCCGCCTGGCGATGCTCGACACCGTGACCGACGCCAGCGTCAGCCGCGAAGTGCCGCCGACCCTGGCGCAAACCCTGGTGGTCGCAGCCAACAGCAGTGCCGTGCAATTGCTCGGGACCCTGGGTAGCCACACCGAGGGTTTGAACACCCAGGAAGCCGACGCCCTGCGCGTGCAATACGGCCTCAACGAGGTGGAGCACGAACAGCCGCTGCCGTGGTGGGTGCACCTGTGGCACTGCTACAAAAACCCGTTCAACCTGCTGCTGACCTTGCTTGCGGTGATCTCCTGGCTGACCGAAGACATGAAGGCCGCCACGGTGATTTTCTCCATGGTGGTGCTCTCGACCCTGCTGCGTTTCTGGCAGGAGGCCAAGTCGAACAAGGCCGCGGATGCCTTGAAAGCCATGGTCAGCAACACCGCCACGGTGCTGCGTCGCGATGCCGCCAAGCGCATTGAATTGCCGATCAAGCAACTGGTGCCGGGCGACCTCATCGTGCTGTCGGCCGGGGATATGATCCCCGCCGACTGCCGTGTGCTCAGCGCCAAGGACCTGTTCGTCAGCCAGGCCGCGATGACCGGTGAATCGATGCCGGTGGAGAAGTTCGCCCAGCAGCAGGACGCCCACACGCGCAACCCGCTGGACCTGGAAAACATCCTGTTCATGGGCACCAACGTGGTGTCCGGTGCGGCCACGGCGGTGGTCCTGACCACCGGCAACAGCACCTATTTCGGCGCCCTGGCGCAACGTGTGACCGCCACCGACCGCGCGACCACCTCGTTCCAGCACGGCGTAAACAAGGTCAGCTGGTTGCTGATCCGCTTTATGTTTGTGATGGCGCCGCTGGTGCTGTTCATTAACGGGTTCACCAAGGGCGACTGGACCGAAGCGCTGCTGTTTGCGCTGTCGATTGCCGTGGGGCTGACCCCGGAAATGCTGCCGATGATTGTCACGTCTACCCTGGCCAAGGGCGCGGTGTTTCTGTCGCGCAAGAAGGTCATCGTCAAGCGACTGGACGCGATCCAGAACTTCGGCGCCATGGATGTGCTGTGCACCGACAAGACCGGCACCCTGACCCAGGACAAGATTTTCCTGGCGCGCCATGTCGACGTGTGGGGCGAAGAGTCCGACGACGTATTGGAAATGGCCTACCTCAACAGCTACTACCAGACCGGCCTGAAAAACCTGCTGGACGTAGCGGTGCTGGAGCATGTGGAAGTGCATCGCGAGCTGAAAGTCGGCACCGCGTTCCACAAGGTTGACGAGATTCCCTTCGACTTCAATCGCCGCCGCATGTCGGTGGTGGTGGCCCAGGAGGGCTTGCCGCACTTGTTGATCTGCAAGGGTGCCGTGGAGGAAATCCTCTCTGTGTGCAACACCGTGCGCCATGGCGACAGCAACGAAGCGCTGACCGATGAGCTGCTGGCGCGCATCCGCCAAGTGACTGCGGCGTTCAACGAAGAAGGCCTGCGCGTGGTGGCCGTGGCGGCACAGCCGATGAACCCGGGGCGCGACACCTACAGCCTGGCGGATGAGCGCGACCTGACGCTGATCGGCTACGTGGCCTTCCTCGACCCGCCCAAGGAAAGCACCTCGCCTGCGCTCAAGGCTCTCAAGGCCCATGGCGTGGCGGTAAAAGTGCTGACCGGCGACAACGAGCTGGTCACCGCCAAAATTTGCCGTGAAGTGGGCCTGGAGCAACAGGGCCTGTTGATGGGCAACGACATCGAGGACATGACCGACGCCGAGCTGGCCAAGGCCGTGGAAACCACCAACGTGTTCGCGCGGCTGACCCCCAGTCACAAGGAGCGCATCGTGCGCCTGCTCAAGGCCAACGGGCATGTGGTGGGTTTCATGGGCGATGGCATCAACGACGCGCCCGCGTTGCGCACTGCCGATATCGGCATCTCGGTGGACAGCGCGGTGGATATCGCCAAGGAAGCGGCCGACATCATCCTGCTGGAAAAAAGCCTGATGATCCTTGAGGAGGGCGTGCTGGAAGGCCGGCGCACCTTCGCCAACATGCTCAAGTACATCAAGATGACTGCCAGCTCGAACTTCGGCAACGTGTTCTCGGTGCTGGTGGCCAGTGCGTTTATCCCGTTTTTGCCGATGCTGCCGATGCACCTGCTGGTGCAGAACCTGCTGTATGACATTTCGCAGATCGCGATTCCGTTCGATAACGTCGACGCCGAAATGCTCGCCAAGCCGCAACGCTGGCAGCCGGGGGAAGTAGGGCGCTTCATGCTGTTTTTCGGGCCGATCAGCTCGATCTTCGACATCACCACATTCGCGCTCATGTGGTACGTGTTCGATGCCAACACCCCGGACCATCAGACGCTGTTTCAGTCGGGCTGGTTCGTGGTGGGGCTGCTGACCCAGACGTTGATCGTGCACATGATCCGCACGCCGAAAATCCCGTTCCTGCAAAGCCGCGCAGCGATGCCGTTGATGGTGATGACCGGCGTGATCATGGCCGTGGGGATTTTCCTGCCGATGGGGCCGCTGGCGCACTACTTCAAACTGCAGGCGCTGCCGTCGTTGTATTTCGTGTTCCTGCCGGTGATTTTGCTGGCGTACATGGCGCTGACCCAGGCGGTGAAGGGCTACTACATCCGTAAGTTTGGCTGGCAGTAAAGCTACTGAAAGCACCGTGCCCGTGTGGCGAGCGAGCAAGCTCGCTCGCCACAAAAAGGCAGGCAGAGCGACAGAGTTAAAAGGAAGTTTTTATGCAAGCAATCAACAACATCAACCTCAATTCCCTGATCGACACCCTGGTGAGCCTCACCGCGGCCTTTATCCTCGGCGGCCTGATCGGTTTCGAGCGCCAGTACCGCCAGCGCACGGCGGGCTTGCGGACCAATGTGCTGGTGGCCGTGGGCGCGGCGATTTTTGTCGACATGGCCAACCGCCTGGGCGGCGCGGAAGGCGCGGTGCGGGTGGTGGCGTACGTGGTGTCGGGCATCGGCTTTCTGGGCGCCGGTGTGATCATGCGCGAAGAGGGCAATGTGCGCGGGCTCAACACGGCGGCCACGCTGTGGGCGTCGGCGGCGGTGGGGGCGTGCGCCGGTGCCGACCTGATCCTCGAAGCGCTGCTGGGCACGCTGTTTGTGCTGGCGGCCAATACGCTGCTGCGGCCGATCGTCAACAACATCAACCGCCAGCCGCTGGACGTGGTGTCGGCGGAGGTCACCAATATTCTGTATGTGATCGCCCGGCGTACCCAGCAAAAAGCTGTGCTGGCGTTGCTGGAAGCCGAGCTGGCGCGCTGCAACTACCCGGCCAGTGATGTTGACGTGCGGCCTTTTGGCACGGAGGAAGTGGAAATCGAAGCCACCCTGGCCGTGACGTCGGTGGACGGTGACGAGCTGGACGCGCTGGTGGCGCGGATCTCCCTCTCGACCCTGGTGGTGCAGGCATTCTGGAGCCCAAGTACCACTGAGTAACTTTCCTAATTGTTGCGAGGAAAAGTCCCACAAGTACTCGAGATTATCCCTTCATTTGAAACACGGCGCCGTTGTTAAGGTTGCGCGCCGCGACAGCCTAGGAATACGGCTGCGGCGTTACCTGGTTAGCGTGTTGTTTCAAGAGGAGGGGCCTTTACTGCCGGCAGTGTTGTAGGAGTAATCAGTGCCGTTTATCGGAACTGGTACTTTTCACAGGTAGCTAGGTCTCGCGTGATATGTGAGCGTACCGATCCTCTTAGGGGAGTTTTATGAGCAATAAAGCGTTAGTTGTGGATGACCATCCTTTCATACGCGCGACCGTCAAGCACCTGTTGAAGCAAGAAGGCTTCGACAGTATCTTCGAAGCGGGCAACGGCGCGGATGCTTTGCAGATTGCGCGCGAGGAGCGTCCGGACATCGTCATCCTCGACTTGGCAATGCCCAGGCTCGGCGGGTTGGAGGTGATCAGCCGAATCAAGGCGCTTGAGCTGCCGTGCAAGATTCTGGTGCTGACTTCGTATCTGGCGATGTTTTTTTCCACCCGCTGCATGCGCGCCGGGGCGATGGGGTTTGTGGCCAAGACGGGGGAACTCGATGAGCTGCAAAAGGCGATCAGGGCGATCCGGTCCGGCTACAGTTGTTTCCCCAGCCTGCCCACCAGCTCGGTGCGTCGCGATGATTTGCAGTCCACCGAACAGGAGTTGGTGGATGCGCTGTCCGACCGTGAGCTGACGGTATTGCAAAAGCTGGCGCTGGGCCTGGGCAACAAGGAAATTGCCGAGGACATGTTGTTGAGTCACAAAACCATCAGTACCTACAAGACGCGGCTCAAGGAAAAGTTGCGTATGTCTTCGGTGGTGCACCTGTCCAAATTTGCGCAGCGCAACCACCTGATCTGAAATGAACCCTTCCCGGCTGATCAACCTGACGGCCAGCCTGCTGATGGGCCTGTTGCCGTTGGCAACGATGGCCCTCGACGAGCCGCAAACCCTGCGGCTGTTGGGGCATTCAAGCCTTGAAAACGTTGACGTGCGGCTGGACGAAGGCGACTGGCGCTGGCTGCGCGAGCAGCGCACGTTGGCGATGGGCGTGTCGGCGCCCGATTACGCGCCCTTTGATCTGAGCAACAACCAGGAAGAGTTTGAAGGTATTACCGCCGACTATGCGGCGCTGATCGCCCAGGTGCTGAACATCACCATCGAGGTGCGGCGTTACGACACCCGCGATGAGGTGATTGAAGCGCTCAAGACCGGCGCCGTGGATTTTGTCGGCTCGGCCAACGGCTATGAAGCGGCCGACCCCAAGCTGTTGCTGTCGCGTGCCTATGCCAATGACCAACCCACCCTGGTGACGCGGGTGGGCGACACCCAGGCACTGAGCGTCGACCTGGCGGGCCGGCGCGTGGCGATGCTCTACCACTACATGCAACCCGATGCGGTCCAGGCGTTTTACCCCAAGGCGCAGTTGCTGCTGTTTGGCTCGACCTTCGAGGCAATCGGTGCGGTGTCGTTCGGCCAGGCGGATGTTTACCTGGGCGACGCCATCAGCACTCGGTATCTGATCAACAAGAACCACCTCAACAATGTGCGCATGGCGGATTTTTCCGCCATGGAGGCCAACCCGTTCGGCTTCGCGGTCCCCAGGGCCAACAGGCGTTTGCTGCACATCCTCAATTCGGCGCTGGCCGTGGTTTCCGCCAACAAACAGATGGAGATCCTGCGCCGCTGGAGTGCGGGCGGCATTGGTTTCCTCGGCGCCGAGCGGTTGCGCCTGAGCGACAGTGAGCAGCGCTGGCTGGATAAACATCCGCGGGTGAAAGTGGCGGCGTTCGACAAGTTTGTCCCGCTGTCGTTTTTCAACGAGCAGGGGCAATTCGAAGGGTTGAGCGCCGAAGTACTTTCGCGGATCAGCTTGCGTACGGGCCTGAAGTTCGATGTGCAGCAGGGCGGTACGCTGCCGCATCAAATCGACGCCGCCAGTGACGGGCAGGTCGACATGCTGGCGGTCATCACGCCGAGCGTCGAGAACGCCGAGAAGATCCGCTTCACCCGGCCCTACCTGTCAAACCCCTACGTACTGGTGGTTTCGGCCAATAACGAGCACCTGGTGACCCTGGAAGATATGCCCGGCAAGCGCCTGGCGCTGGTCAGCGGCAACAGCCTGGCGGCGCAGATCGCCGAGGATTATTCAGGTATCGAGTTTGTCGCTGCCGAGAACACCGAGCAGGCGCTGGCGTTGGTGGCCAAAGGCGATGTTGACGGGACCGTGGTTTCGCTGATGAGTGCGCGCTACATGAGCATGCGCTATTACCGTGAGCGCTTGCGCATCACCAGCACCGTCGGCAGGGAGCCGGCGCGCTTTACGTTTGGGGTCAATCGCAGCCAGTTGGAGCTGTATTCGATCCTCGAGAAGGCTTTGCTGAGTATTACCCCCGAGGAGATGGACGAGTTGACCAACCATTGGCGCAGCGAAATCATCATCGAAGACAGCTACTGGATCCATCACCGCACGGTGATTATCCAAGGATTTGGCCTGGCCGCGCTGCTGCTGTTGGTCACCCTGGGCTGGGTGTTCTATTTGCGTAACCTGATTCGCAAGCGCGCCCAGGCCGAGCGGGCCTTGAGCGACCAGATGCGATTCATGAGCGTGCTGATCGATGGCACGCCGCATCCTATCTACGTGCGCGATCGCCAGGGCCGGTTGATGGCTTGCAACAACGCCTACCTCGATGTGTTCGGTTTCAGGTTGGAAGACGTTATCGGCAAGACCGTGGTGGAAACCGACACCGGCAACCCGCCCCAGGCGCAGTCGTTCCAGAGTGATTATTTACGCTTGATGGAGCTGGGCGAGCCGCAGATCCATGACCGCGTGCTCAAGCTGCCCGATGGCGGCGTGTTGACCATCTACCAATGGATGCTGCCGTACCGCGACAGCAATGGCCGTGTGGTGGGCATGATTGCCGGC
Source organism: Pseudomonas sp. AC463 (assembly GCF_979253585.1). NCBI lineage: Bacteria > Pseudomonadati > Pseudomonadota > Gammaproteobacteria > Pseudomonadales > Pseudomonadaceae > Pseudomonas > Pseudomonas sp. AC463. Next base: position 30,548 of record NZ_CEEDDZ010000023.1, read on the forward strand.
TGGGTCGATGTCAGCGAACGCCAGCGCTTGCTGGGGCAGTTGCAGGAAGCCAAGGAGGAGGCCGACGCCGCCAACCGCGCCAAGACCACCTTCCTGGCGACCATGAGCCATGAGATCCGAACGCCCATGAATGCCGTGATCGGGATGATCGAACTGGCCCTGAAAAACGCCGAGCAGGGCAGGGCTGACCGCGATGCGCTGGAGGTGGCGTCGGTCGCTTCGCGGGGCATGCTGGAGCTGATCGGCGATATTCTCGATATCGCGCGAATTGAATCCGGCCATCTCTCCCTCAGCCTGGAGCCGGCCAACCTGCATGAACTGCTGGGCTCGGTGGCGCGGGTATTCGAGGGGCTGGCACGGGACAAGGGCCTGGTACTGCAGGTGGACCTCGACCCCTTGATCGACCGTTCGGTATTGACCGACCCGCTGCGTTTCAAGCAGGTGGTGTCCAACCTGCTGGGTAACGCCATCAAGTTTACCTCCACCGGTGAAGTACGCCTGGGCGCACAGGCGGACCAGGCCATAGCGGATGGACCGCTGAGCCTGCGGTTATGGGTGGAAGACACGGGCATTGGCATCAGCGCCGAAGACCAGCAGCGCCTGTTCAACCCGTTTGTCCAGGGCAGCAATAACGAGCAATCGTCGCGCAGCGGTTCGGGCCTGGGGCTCATGATCAGCCGTAATCTGTGCGAAATGATGGGCGGCCAACTGCACTTGAGCAGTGTGTTGGGCAAGGGCACGCGCGTGGACGTGACCTTGGCTCTGGTGATGAGTGCTGCTGTGCCGGCGGCCCCGCCTGTGCCGCCTGTGCCGTCGGCGCGCGCGTTGAATATCCTGGTGGTAGACGACTACCCGGCCAACCGCGTGTTGCTGGCGCGACAGCTGAGCTTTCTGGGGCATCGCATCGTCACCGCCGAGGATGGCAACCAAGGGTTTGAGTTGTGGCAAGGCGGTGGTTTTGACGGTGTGATCACCGATTGCAATATGCCCTTTAAGGACGGTTATGCGTTGGCGCGCGATATTCGTGAACAAGAACGCCAGCGCGGGCTGGCGCCGTGCCTGTTGCTCGGTTTCACGGCGAATGCCCAGCCACAGGAGGTCGAACGTTGCCAGGAAGCCGGCATGGACGGTTGCTTGTTCAAGCCTACCGGGCTTGACGACCTGCGCATGGCCTTGGCCGCGCTCACCTTCGGTGCCGTCACGGATCACGCTGCAGCGGTGTTTGATTTAAGTGCGCTGATCACCCTGACCGATGGCGACAAGTACGCGCTCAACGAGTTGCTGGAGCCCTTGATCGGGAGCCTGCTGGAAGACCGCGCGGTGCTCGCACGTCTTCCGACGTCGGTTGATTTTGCCAAACTCTATGACCTGGCCCATCGCGTCAAGGGCGGGGCTCGCATGGTCAAGGCCCAGGCGCTGATCAGCTGTTGCGAGACGTTGGAGGGTGTCTGTGAGCGGCGCGACAGTGATGCACTGGGCGCCGCGTTGGCGGCAATCGGCGTGGCCATCGAGCGTTTGCATGACGCGCTGGTTCGCTACTGCAGGCAGGCTTGAGTGCGGAACATGGCCATTCGGTAGGTTTGGGATAACTCCTACGCGAAGGGGGAACATACCTGATTTTGTCTTGCAGATATGTCTGGAAAATGGGCCTCGCTCACTGACGAGCACTGCCTGCCCAGGGGGTTGCCATGCCGAACAAAGCACTCACCATCCTGATCGCCGATGAACAGCACATGCAACGGCTGCACATCGAAAAAATGCTCAATCGATTGGGGTACCACCGGATCGTGCCGGTGCAAACCTTTGAAGAAGTCCAGATACTCGCCGCCATCCCGGCCAGGCCCTTTGATGTACTGATCATCAATTCGGGCCTGACGCTCCATACCTCTGGTGCCCAGCCTCAGGCTCGCCATGTGCTGGTCTACGACCTGCTGGAGCCGGGCCCGCCGGTTGGCGCAACGCCGGATGTGCTGGTACGCCTGCCGGGCGTACCCGACAACGTCAATCTGGAACACTTCATGGATATCGTCGATCCACCCAATGCCACGGCGGGCCTGAGGGTGTTGCCGTGGCTGCGGGAGTTATCCCGCGGCCACGTGGCCGGTCTCTAGTCCCACTTCGGCGCGATACCCTTGGGGCTGGTCAAGCGGTGGCCGCGCTCCAGGCCGGCAATCTGTGCCATGTCGGCATCGCTCAAGGTCAGTTGCAGGGCTTTGAGGTTGCTTTCCAGGTTGGCACGCTTGGTCGACGAGGGGATCACCGCATAACCCGACTGCATGGCCCAGGCGAGGGTCACTTGCGCCGGGGTGGCCTGATGGCGTTCGGCGATCTGCTGGATCACCGGGTCCTTGAGCACCTCGCCGTAGGCCAGGGTCATGTACGACGTAATCTGGATGCCGTTGGCGGCTGCGAAATCCGCCACCTTGCGGTTTTGCAGGTAGGGGTGCAGTTCGACCTGATTGGTGGCGATATGCTCGGCGCCGACGGCGGCGATAGCCTGCTTCATCAGGTCTATGGTGAAGTTGGAAATACCGATCTGGCGCGTCAGGCCCTGGCGTTTGGCTTCAAGCAATTGGCCCATGAATTCGGCGACCGGCACCTGGTCTTCCGGTGATGGCCAGTGGATCAGGGTCAGGTCGAGGTAGTCGGTCTTGAGCTTGCGCAGGCTCTCCTTGAGGCTCGCAATCAACTGGCCTTTGGCGAAGTTGGCGATCCAGATCTTGCTGGTGATAAACAGCTCATCACGCGGTACGCCGCTGTTGGCGATGGCCTGGCCGACATCGGCTTCGTTCTCGTAGATTTGCGCGGTGTCGATCACGCGGTAGCCCAGTTCCAGGCCAGTGCTCACGGAGTCGATCACCACCTGGCCCTGCAGGCGGAAGGTGCCGAGGCCGAAGGCTGGTACGTTTTGCGTGGGGGTAGACATCAGTAACTCCTGAAGGGGATATGAACAATGGAGTCGAGTATCCGCCCGTCGTTCCTTCGGAAAAACCGCCGTCTCTGAAAAGGACTCTTTACCAGGAATCACAAGTGCCGCGCCACTGTCGCCAGTTCCTGTAGGAAACGTCTCCATTCGCACCTGATGCCCAAAGCATCGCCGGTGTTTCGGGGCTTGATGAGGCGCTGTACCCGCTGTAGCAGCGCCTAGTTCGATCAGGCCTGGGCGCGAAGGCGCTCGGCGGCACTGCGCAGCAGTTGCTCGGTGGCGTTCCAGCCCAGGCAGCCGTCGGTCACCGATACGCCGTATTTCATCGATGGGCTCAACGGCTGGCAACCTTCGAACAGGTGGCTTTCGAGCATCACGCCGATCAGCGAGGTGTCGCCCTGCAAACGCTGCTCCAGCACATCGTTGAACACTGCCGGTTGGCGCAATGGGTCCTTGCCGCTGTTGGCATGGCTGCAATCGACCATGATACGCGCCGCCACTTTGGATTTGGCCAGGTCGTGCTTCACCTGCGCCACATGCTGCGCATCGTAGTTCGGCCCACGGTGGCCGCCGCGCAGCACCAGGTGCGTGTCGGGGTTGCCGGGAGTCTGGATGATTGCCGGGTGGCCCTGGCTGTCGACGCCGAAGTGGCGGTGCGGGTGGGCGGCCGAGCGCATGGCGTCGCAGGCGATAGCGACGCCGCCATCGGTGCCGTTCTTGAAGCCCACGGGCATGCCCAGGCCGCTGGCCATTTCGCGGTGGATCTGCGATTCGGTGGTGCGCGCGCCGATCGCGACCCAACTGAGCAGGTCATCGAAGTAGCCGGCGGCCATGGGTTGCAGCAGCTCGGTGGCCACAGGCAGGCCCAGGCGCAGCATTTCGCGCATCAGCTCGCGAGACAGGGTCAGGCCTGCGGCCATGTCATCGCTGCCGTCCAGGTGCGGGTCGTAGGCCAGGCCTTTCCAGCCGATGGTGGTGCGCGGTTTTTCGACGTAGGCGCGGATCACCAGCAGCATCTGGTCGCTGACGTCCAGCGCGAGTTTCTTCAAGTTGCGTGCGTATTCCATGGCCGATTCGGGGTCGTGGATCGAACACGGGCCGACAATTACCAGCAGGCGTGAGTCTTCGCCATTGAGGATGGCGCGCACGGCTTGGCGATGGGCGTGGATCTGCTCGTTGAGGAACGGGCTGAGGGGGAGCTGGTGTTTAAGCTCAAGGGAACTGGGCAGGCGCTGGGTCAGGGCTTCATTGGCGCTGGTCAGGTTCGAAACGGGCAGAGCGGCGGTGGCAGAGTTCATATTCAAGGCTTCCTGGGCAAGCGGCGGGTGGGTCCCGCGCGCTTGGCCTACTGGGGTGTTCGACAATTGGCCGTACTGGCTACGTGTGTTGGCTTGCCACCAATAGGTGACCGGTCGGAGGCGGCAGGCTGTCCCGAACGGAGCTTGCTAAATCGCCATGCAGTCGAAGTGTCGTAACGGTAATAAGTGGCGTAGTTCATGTCGTGATTCCTTTTAATGTTCGGTGTGAAGCAAAATTATTGAGGCCTGAAAAAACAAAACCCCCGGTCGGGGAGCCGACCGGGGGTTAGATTTCTCTGGTAGGCGACCCCTTGAGTAGTGGGCGCCGATTTCAGGTATCAGGCGCGCCAGTGGCTAAACCAATACCCAAAATAAAAGCTGACCAGTGCGCTCGAACCGTTCACACGGGTAGCCGACACCGAGCGCGGGGCGCTGGCAGCAGGGCAAACCTGAGTGTGGGTGAGTTGCAACATGGTGTGTCTCCAAATGATGGGGGGAGCTTACTAGAGGCACGCGAGAGTATTCAATCAGTAATTTCTATCACCTGGGGGGCTTACGGCTATGAGGAGGGTGCCGATATGCTGGCTACACTTGAAAATAATGATTGCTCGGACGCGACCATGACTGCCTTTACCCTTGCTGCAGCTCAATCCATTTCCATCCCTGGCGATGTGCCGGCGAATATCGAACGCCACCTGGCATTGATGCGCACAGCCGCAGAGCACGGTGTGCAATTGCTGGTGTTTCCTGAATTGTCATTGACGGGCTACGAGCCGTCGTTGGCGGCCGCATTGGCCATTGCTCCGCAGGACGCTGTGCTGGCGCCGTTACGCGAGTTGGCGCGGACGCTGCAACTGACGGCGGTGGTGGGTATGCCGGTCCGCCTGGCACCTGAAGATGGCGTGCTGATTGGCGCTCTGGTGCTGGGCGCGGATGGCTCCCTGGCGATCTATACCAAGCAACATTTGCATGCAGGCGAGGAAGTGGCGTTTGTACCGGGGCAGGGCGGTGCGACCCTTGAGTTGGGGCGTGACCGGGTTGCGCTGGCGGTGTGCGCGGACTTTTCCCACGCCAGCCATCCACGTGCTGCTGCGGACTCGGGCGCAACGGTATACGCCGCCGGGGTGCTGATCAGCGAAGGTGGCTACGCAACCGACAGTGCGTTACTCCAGGGTTATGCCGCCGAGCATGGTCTGGTGGTGTTGATGGCCAACCATGGTGGCCCCTCGGGTGGCTGGGTCTGTGCCGGTCGCAGCGCTATCTGGGCCGCTGATGGTGGGTTGCTGGTCGCCGCGCCGGGCGTCGGCGAGGCGCTGGTGATTGCCCGTCGAGATGACGGTCGTTGGGCTGGCAACGTGGTGGTGCTTTAAATGGCCTTTAATCTGCGCGCCGCGACGGATCAGGATCTGCCATTTGCAAGAACCCTGACCCATCAGGCCATGAACCCCTATTACTTGCAGTACCGGTTGCTGTGGTCCAACGATGGCTTCGATATCGCCTGGGCCGGCCGCGAAAACTGGCTGATTTGCCGGGATGAAAGCGTCCTGGGTTTCATCAGCCTGAGCCGCGACAGCAGGGCGCTGTATATCCGCGAGTTACATATGCTCGAGGGGTGTCGTGGGCTTGGCGCAGGAAGCTGGGTGTTGGAGCAGATGGCGCTCAAGGCGCAGGCGCTGGGCCTGTTGCGGTTGACCGTATACAAGTCGAATCCGGCCAGGGTGCTCTATCAGCGCATGGGGTTCAGTATCGTCGGTGATGAAGACTGCTTCTGGCGAATGGAGCGTGTCTGCGGTTCAAGCTAAACCATGCGCTCAATCCTAATAAGCGCATACTGCTTTCAGGAGCCGACTTCCTGACCGTTGTTTTGACCATCGGCCTCAGCAAGGATGATCCCCTCTTTCATGCCCAGAAGGACCGCTACCTTATGGGCCTCTCCACGCCGTCCCTTTTTGCGCCCTGCGAGCACTTGATAGGTGGTTGCCGGATCTACGCCATGTTCACGGGCGAATGCCTGAACGGATTTTCCTTGGTGTTCCAGCCAGGCTTTGGCTTGTGCAGCTGTACGAATACCGGGCATAGTTCAAAACCGTTCAAGTTTGTTTAAAACGAGATGAGTACGTCACCTCTTGGGGTGTGCAAAAATAGGATCATACATCCAAATGAGTGGAATCGGTTCGCGCTTGCGGCAAGAAAGAGAGCGACTAGGTCTGTCGCAAAAAGTTTTTGGTGAAATAGGCGGCGTCGAGGCCAACGCCCAAGGTAAATACGAAAGTGGAGGGCGTGCGCCCAAGGCTGATTACTTGTCGCGTGTCGCCGCAAGGGGTGTGGATCTGTTGTACGTGTTGACCGGTACTGCCACGCCGATTCAACTGGAAAACCTGAGCCATGTCGAAGAGAAGGTGCTGGTTGACTACCGCTCCATGTTCAAGGAAGACCAGGATGCAATCCGCCGTCTGACGTCGACCCTGGCCGAACATTCTGTTTCATCAAATGGAAAAGCCAAGGTTTCCCCCCAGGATTCCTGACCCGTCGCCCAGTAAATCTGGCCGCCTGTCGTTCGGCAGGCGGTTACTGCGCCCTCAAACTCTATATATATGACGCTTGCAGCTAGGTCTGCGCCTTGGTTTTTTGCTAAGGTGTTCAGCAACCTATAAGACCATATCGCGAGGTGTCTGCTTGATTAGGGTGCTAGTAGTCGATGACCATGATCTCGTTCGTACAGGCATTACACGAATGCTGGCTGACATCGATGGCCTGCAAGTAGTCGGCCAGGCCGAATCGGGGGAAGAGTCCCTGATCAAGGCCCGGGAGTTGAAGCCCGATGTGGTGTTGATGGACGTCAAGATGCCCGGTATCGGTGGGCTTGGCGCCACGACCAAATTGTTGCGCAGCCATCCGGACATCAAAGTCGTGGTGGTCACCGTGTGCGAGGAAGATCCGTTTCCTACCCGCCTCTTGCAGGCAGGGGCTGCCGGCTACCTGACCAAGGGCGCAGGCCTGGCGGAAATGGTGCAAGCCATTCGCCTGGTGTTTGCCGGCCAGCGCTACATCAGCCCGCAGATTGCCCAGCAGTTGGCGATCAAATCCTTCCAGCCTGTCAGCGACTCGCCATTTGACGCGTTGTCGGAGCGGGAAATCCAGATCGCCTTGATGATTGTCGGCTGCCAGAAGGTGCAGACGATCTCAGACAAACTGTGCCTCTCGCCCAAGACCGTCAACACCTACCGTTATCGCATTTTCGAGAAGCTCGCCATCAGCAGTGATGTTGAATTGACCCTGCTCGCGGTGCGCCACGGCATGGTGGACGCCAGCGCCTGACATGACCACGCCGTTTGATCCCAGTGCCTTCCTCTCAACCTGCAGTGGCCGCCCCGGCGTGTACCGCATGTTCGACAGCGAGGCGCGCCTGCTGTACGTGGGCAAAGCCAAGAACCTGAAAAACCGCCTCGCGAGCTACTTTCGCAAGAGCGGCCTGGCGCCGAAGACCGCTGCGCTGGTGGCGCGTATCGCCCAGGTCGAAACCACCATCACCGCCAATGAAACCGAAGCGCTGCTGCTTGAGCAGACGTTGATCAAGGAATGGCGGCCGCCCTACAACATCCTGCTGCGCGACGATAAATCCTACCCCTACGTGTTTTTATCCGACGGTAATTTCCCGCGCCTGAGCATTCACCGCGGTGCCAAAAAAGCCAAGGGCAAGTATTTCGGGCCCTATCCCAGTGCCGGTGCGATTCGCGAAAGCCTGAGCCTGCTGCAAAAGACCTTTTTTGTGCGCCAGTGCGAAGACAGCTTCTACAAGAACCGTACGCGGCCGTGCCTGCAATACCAGATCAAGCGTTGCAAGGCGCCGTGCGTGGGTTTGGTTGAGCCGGCGGAGTACGCTGAGGATGTGCGCCATTCGGTGATGTTCCTCGAAGGTCGCAGCAATGCCCTCACCGATGAACTCTCTGGCGCCATGGAGCAGGCCGCCGGTACCCTGGATTTCGAACGGGCTGCAGAGCTGCGCGACCAGATCTCCCTGCTGCGCCGCGTGCAGGATCAGCAAAGCATGGAAGGCGGCACCGGTGATGTGGATGTGATCGCGGCGTTCGTGAATCCGGGCGGCGCCTGTGTGCACCTGATCAGCGTACGGGGCGGGCGGGTGCTGGGCAGCAAGAACTTCTTCCCGCAGACCGGTATCGACGAGGAAGTCGCCGAAGTCATGGCCGCGTTCCTGGGCCAGTACTATGTCAGCAGCCCTGAGCGCGACTTGCCGTCTGAACTGATCGTCAACGTGGTGCATGAAGACTTCCCCACCTTGATCGAGGCGATCCACGAACTGCGCGGCCGCGAGCTGGACATCAGCCATCGCGTACGCGGCACGCGCGCGCGCTGGCAGCAACTGGCCGTGACCAACGCCGAGCAGGCCCTGGGCGCACGCCTGGCCAATCGACAGCACGTCGCCGCGCGCTTCGACGCCCTGGCCGAAGTCCTCAACCTGGACGAACCGCCCCAGCGCCTCGAGTGCTACGACATCAGCCACTCCAGCGGTGAGGCCACCGTGGCGTCCTGTGTGGTGTTCGGGCCGGAAGGACCGATCAAGTCCGACTACCGGCGCTACAACATCGAAGGCGTCACCGCCGGTGACGATTACGCGGCCATGCACCAGGCCCTGACGCGACGCTTCAGCAAACTCAAGGACGGGGAGGGCAAGCTGCCGGATATCCTGCTGGTGGACGGCGGCAAGGGCCAGCTGTCAATGGCCCGTGATGTGCTCAACGAACTCGCGGTGCCCGACCTGATCCTGCTCGGCGTGGCCAAGGGCGCCACGCGCAAGGCCGGTTTCGAGACGTTGTACTTGAATGATGCGGCCCATGAGTTCACTTTGAAGGGCGACTCACCCGCCCTGCACCTGATTCAACAGATTCGCGACGAAGCCCACCGTTTCGCCATTACCGGCCACCGTGCCCGACGTGGCAAAACCCGGCGAACCTCAACCCTGGAAGGGGTGGCGGGTGTCGGCCCGACGCGTCGGCGTGATCTGCTTAAACATTTTGGTGGCTTGCAGGAGCTATCCCGTGCCAGCATTGACGAAATTGCCAAAGCACCCGGTATCAGTAAAAAGCTCGCTGAGTTGATTTATGCAAGTCTGCACAGCGAATAGAATGCCTTTCCACCTCGTAGCCAGTTGTGCCGATGAATATCCCTAATCTGATCACCGTACTACGCGTCCTGCTTATCCCGATTTTTATTCTGTTGTTCTATTTGCCCTACGAATGGAGCTACATGGCCTCCAGTTCGGTGTTCGCCTTTGCGGCCGCCACCGACTGGCTCGACGGCTACCTGGCCCGCCGCCTGGAACAGAGCACGCCGTTCGGCGCGTTCCTCGACCCGGTGGCCGACAAACTTATGGTGGCCGTCGCCCTGGTCCTGCTGGTACAGGAGCACGGCAACCTGTGGCTGACCTTGCCGGCTGCGGTGATCATCGGCCGCGAGATCGTCGTCTCGGCCCTGCGCGAATGGATGGCCGAAATCGGCGCCCGCGCCCACGTTGCCGTCTCCAACATGGGCAAATGGAAAACCGCCGCGCAAATGCTCGCGCTGGTCATCCTGCTGGCCAACCCGTCGGACTTCACCTTCTGGGTCCTGCTGGGCTACGCCTTGCTGCTGATCGCTGCCGGCTTGACCCTGTGGTCCATGCTCCAGTATCTGCGGGCCGCCTGGCCACATCTGCGCACTGAGGTTGAAAAGAAATAAAACTTTTTTGAATCAAGAGGTTGACGGGTGCTCAGGATTCTATAGAATGCGCATCACCAAGCGGGAATAGCTCAGTTGGTAGAGCACGACCTTGCCAAGGTCGGGGTCGCGAGTTCGAGTCTCGTTTCCCGCTCCAAGTATTAAAGAAAAAGCCACTCAATCGAGTGGCTTTTTTTTGCCTGTGATTTTAGGAATAGACGCTTCGGCGTCTTTTTCGTTTATGCGGGAACCCAGGGTAATCGTAAGTAACTAACCCTGTCCTTTCTTCAGTCCTTTCAAGCGCATATTCGCCCTTTGCACAGCAGCCATTTTTCAGGCCGCTTCATGCGTTTCCACTTTCTGATGTCATCTTTGCTCCGCCCGCAACTCACGCACAGTTCACCACTCAGTTGGCAAATCGAGAGGCAGGGGTTTTCGATTTCTTTCGCCATCATCAATAGCCTTTAACCAGGCGTTTCTGCCAATCGCCGTTGTGGATACGTTGGCACTCTTGCTCAGAGTCAAACCGGACATTGCGATCTGAAGGGGTCAGATTGATGTTGGCGGCATTCAATGCGATGGCCATCAGCTCAAAGATGCGCGCCTTCGCATCAATCTGGGCGCGTGTCCGGTCGGCCTGGGTCTCGAACACCCAGATGACCTTCAGTGTTTGCGCCAACGCGTTCAGGTCAGCGGTGTGGGTGAGCCAGATAAAGCCTTTGATTTCAGCTTTTGCTGTTTCGCACGCGTCGGTCAGGGTGGTGATCAACTGGCGTTCGATCCGCGCCAGTTCACGTTTGCCTGGAGGCATTGCACATTCCTTTGGAAATTCAGAAGGGGTTGGACGCAGCGGCGGGCGTGTGCCAGGGGTAACCCAGGTTAACGCGTCCTGGACGGTGCCTTCACCTTAATTCGCCAGGTGATGGCCCGCGTGGGTGTAATGCGGGCGCGGCCTATTCCCGGTTGACTCGCGCGCGCTTACCAGGGGTGCAGTTCATTACCAGCATGAGCTAACGTTCATGTACGCGCTATTGCGATAACTCGCCGGACACCGCCCCTATGAGAGACCTGCCACCCACCGCGACCTTGCGCGCTTTTGAAGTTGCAACCCGCCACCCGACGTTTACAGCCGCCGCACAGGAGCTACATGTTACTCAAAGCGCGGTCAGTCACCAGCTAAAGCATCTTGAAGCGCTTTGGGGGCTGCAGTTGTTCGAGCGTGGCAAGGCGTTACGCCTCACGGCTGCGGGGGCTACGCTGGCGCCGATCGTGCGGGAGTTTTTCATCAGCCTGGAGGCGACTCTGGGTGATCTGCGCGAGCAAAAGGGCAGGGTTCGGCTCAGCGTCAGCACCACCTATTCCTTCGCGCTCAAATGGCTGCTGCCACGCTTGCCGCGTCTCGCTCGCCAGCACCCCGAGCTGCTGGTCTCGCTGGATACCACCGATAAAATCATCCACTTCTCCCACGGCCAGGCGGATGTTGCAATCAGGCTCGGCAAGGGCAATTACCCAGGTCTGCATTCGGAGTTCCTGTTTGGGGAGCAGGTATTTCCTGTGGCCAGCCCCGAACTGCTGCGGCGTGTGGGGACGCCGCAGAGCCCGGCAGACTTGTTGCACTTCCCGCTGCTGACGCGCGATGGCGCCGAGTTGGTGCCCAAGTGGGAGGTGTGGTTTCAGGCTGTGGGGCTGGCCTATTTACCGCTCCAGGAGAGCGTCAGATTTGGCGATACCAACATGACGGTCGAGGCGGCCTTGCTCGGCCAGGGCGTTGCATTGGTGCGTAGCGGGCATGTCGAGCACGAAATCAGCGATGGCCGTTTGGTGCGGCTGTTTGATGTGCCGCTTCCATCGCCGCTGGCGTACTACTTCGTCTGCCCCAAGGGCATCGAAGCGCAGCCGCACATCGTCAGCTTTCGCCAATGGTTGGTCAGCGAGGCGCTGAAAGTGCAACGCGTCGATCAGTAAGCCATGAGCATACGTTCATGCTGCGATGAGGAGACTTCGCTGTAGCCCCGGCGCCGGATTGCCTAAAGTGGCGCATGCCTATTCATCTCATCTTCATTGTGCTGTTCGCCGCGCTCCTGCATGCCAGCTGGAACGCGCTGCTGCGTAGCGGTGCCGATCGGCTGTGGTCGATGACGGTGATGTGCATTGCCATTGCCATCACCAGTGTCGTTGCCGCCGCGTTCATGGTGCCCCCCGCGATTGAAAGCTGGGGCTACGCGCTGCTGTCGGCGTTGCTGCATGTGGGCTACAACCTGTTTCTGGTGCGCAGTTACCGAGTCGGCGACCTGGGGCAGATCTATCCGATTTCACGGGGTTCGTCGCCGGTGCTGATCACCTTGGGGGCCGCGGTGTTTGCTGGAGAAAGCATCACGCCTGGCGAGTTGCTCGGTATTGCGCTGGTGTCAGGCGGGATTATTTCGCTGGCTTTCAGAGGGCGCAGTCTATCGGTTCCCAGCCTGCCCTATGCGCTGGGAACGGGGGTCTTTATTGCGGCCTACAGCGTGGTCGACGGCATCGGCGCGAGGCTCTCCGGTGCGCCGCTGGCCTACACCGTGTGGATGTGCGCCCTGTGGGGCGTGCTGATGCCGGTGGTCTACATCGGCCTGCGTGATACCCGCAGCTTGTTCTGCGTGCGGCCCGGAACCGTGACCGCGCTGGTCGGCGGGCTGGTCTCTTTGCTCGCCTATGGAATGGTCATCTACGCCATGAACGAAGCGCCCCTGGGCGCGGTATCGGCATTGCGCGAAACCAGCGTGCTGTTTGCGGCGTTGATCGGTTATGTGTTCCTCGGCGAGACGCTCACCGCCCGGCGGATACTGGCGTGCGTAGTGATCGCCAGCGGCACCCTCATCATCGGCTGATACAGCCAACGGCTCAGGAGGTATGTTTCATGGTCAACGTCTCGCAGGCACCGCTGATTCTAATCACGGGGGGAAGTCGTGGAGTGGGGGCAGCCACCGCCCGGCTGGCCGCCGAAAGAGGATATGACGTGGCTATCAGCTACGTTGCCAACGAGTCCGCCGCGTTGGCCGTGGTTGCGGATGTCGAAGCATTCGGGCGCAGGGCGTTGGCGATGCGTGCCGACAGCGCGGACCCTCAGCAGGTGGCCGATATGTTCGCGGCCATCGACCGCACGTTCGGACGCATCGACGTACTGGTCAATAACGCCGGGATGCTGGCGCCGCAGTCACGCCTGGAAGACCTCGGCTTCGAGCGGATGCAGCGTATTTTCGCGGTCAATGCCATTGGGCCAATACTGTGCGCCCAGCAGGCGGTGAAGCGCATGGCTTACCGCTATAACGGTCCGGGCGGCGTGGTGATCAATGTGTCTTCGGCCTCGGCGCGCCTTGGCAGCCCCAATGAGTACGTCGACTATGCGGCGTCAAAGGGCGCGTTGGAGACGTTCACCATTGGCTTTGCCAAGGAGGTGGCCCGGGAAGGTATACGCGTCAACTGTGTTCGCCCCGGGCATATCTATACCGACATGCATGCCAGTGGCGGAGAGCCGGGGCGGGTCGATCGTGTCAAGGACTCTATCCCCATGGGGCGCGGCGGCCAGCCGGAGGAGGTCGCACAGGCAATTCTATGGCTGGCGAGCGCGCAGGCTTCATTCGTTACCGGTACATTCCTCGACGTAACGGGCGGTAAATGAGCCTGCGGCAAGGATCATCGACTACCTGCGCCCGGCTTGCCTCACCTTACGACTCAAACCCGGTGTATTGCCCGTAATGCGCTTGAATGCACGACTGAACGCGGCCTGGGACGTATAGCCCAGACGCTGCGCCACCTCTTCAATCGGTAGCCTCTCCAGGGTCAGCCACTGGCTCGCAAGCCGCATGCGCAGTTCGGTGACATAGCGCAGCGGGGTCATGCCAATCGTCACCTGGAAGCGCTCCGCGAACACCGAGCGCGAGGTATTGCAGTGTTCGGCCAGCTGCGCGACGGTCCAGTCGCGACCCGGTTGTTGATGGAGCGCTAGCAATGCACCGGCCAAGCGTGGATCGCGCAAGGCAGCGACCAGCCCGGAAGCATTCCCGCAGGCGCACTCGACCCAGCCGCGAACGACCATGGCGGCCACCACGTCGGCCAACCGCGCGAGGATACCGGCGAAGCCGACACGGGCGGCGCTGACCTCGCGTTCCATGGTGCTCAGGATCGGCACCAAGCCTGGGTAACGCTGGCCGCCGGCATCAATCAGCATCAGGCCCGGCATCAGCCGGCCAAGGCCATGGATACTGCCCAGCTCGAACTCCATGCAACCACTGAACAAAATCGTGCTCGGCGTGGGGCTGGCATCGGTTCCGGTAGCCACCGCGCTGACGGTGTCACCCAAGGGCGCGCCGTCCAGACGGTCGATGTCTTGAACCGGCGCGTCCGGATGGGAAAACAGTTGGTGCGCCGCGCCATGGGAGATGAACACGGCGTTGCCGGCAGCCAGCGCGTAGGTGCTGCCGTCCTGCATTTGCAGCACCGCAGTGCCGACGGCCATGAAGTGGAACCAGGCGTGCCCGGGTTTTTCCGCGAAGCTCAAACCGAAGGTCGGACCCGCCTGGATGCGCCGGTATTCAACGCCGCGCAGGCGCATGCCGCGCAACAGCTCATTGATGAGGTCCGAGGAAAGCGCAAACTGATCTACAGGCATGGTTCAGGTGTTTTAGTCAAAAAGTGAAGACTTTGGATCATAGATCATCCAGCTTCCGACGCCTAGACTGCGGCTCGCAATGAAAATTGGGAGATCCGTGCAATGACTGACTGTGTATGTAATGCCGTAGCCGACCGCCATCCCGGCATCGGCGCGGACGTAGAGCCTGCGACGCCCGCGTGGATGGCCGTCTTCTCGTTGGCTATGGGCGTGTTCGGGTTACTGACCGCTGAGTACCTGCCGGCCAGTTTGTTGACGCTGATGGCGATCGACCTGGGAGTGTCCGAAGCGCTGGCTGGCCAGGCGGTAACGGTGACCGCCGTGGTAGCGCTGTTCGCCGGCTTGTTGGTGCCAGGCCTGACCCGCAGCATCGACCGACGCTGGGTGTTGCTGGGTTTTTCGACGTTGATGGTCGCCTCCAATCTGTTGGTCGCCGTTTCCTCCAGCTTCGCCGTGCTGTTGTTGATGCGCATCCTGCTGGGCATTGCCCTTGGCGGGTTCTGGAGCATGGCGGCGGCGGTGGCGATGCGCTTGGTGCCGAGTGCCTTGTTGCCCCGGGCGCTGTCGATCATTTTCAGCGGCATCGCCATCGGCACGGTCGTTGCGGTGCCGCTGGGCAGCTATCTGGGCGGGCTGTATGGCTGGCGCAGCGCGTTCTTTGCCGCGGCGGCGGTAGGCCTGGTGACCCTGGCTTTCCAGTCGTTCACGCTGCCGCGCCTCGCGCCGCGCCGGCCGGCAAGACTGCGCACCGTGCTCGAGGTGTTGCAGCGCCCGGGCATCGCCATGGGCATGTTCGGTTGTGTGCTGGTGCACAGCGGCCACTTCGCGATGTTCACCTATGTTCGGCCGTTCCTTGAAGGGACGACCGGCATCGGCGCACAAGGGCTGTCGCTGATGTTGCTGGGGTTCGGTGCGGCGAACTTCGTCGGCACGCTGTTGGCCGGCAGGCTGCTGGAGCGCCATCCGTTGGCCACGCTGGTGTTGATGCCCGCGCTGGTCGGCGTTGCAGCACTGGCGCTGGTGCTGTTGCCGGCCTCGGTGCCTGGGCAGGCGGTACTGCTGGCGATCTGGGGCTTGGCCTTTGGTGGCGTGCCGGTAGCGTGGTCGAACTGGGTCGCCAGCGCGGTACCGGATCAGGCAGAAAGCGCCGGCGGAATGGTGGTGGCCTCTGTGCAGTCCGCCATCGCCACGGGCGCCGCCGCTGGCGGTGCAATGTTCAGTCTCGGTGGCAGCGCAGGCGTATTCGTCGCAGCGGCGGTGCTGATGTTGCTGGCGGCGTTGCTGATTGCGCTGCGGGTCCGCGTCCCGTCTGCCCATGGCGCTCGCCAGCCCAAGCCCGCGTTGCACCTTTGACCCGGTTTGCCAAACCGCTTCGATCCCGTCCGTCACCAGGAGATACCCCATGAGCAATACGACGTCTCATTGGCGCTGTTGAACTGCCGACGCTTGGAACGACCGCCTGTGCCTGCAAGTCTATCTCTACCTACTCATTGGTAAGGTATAGCGCCATGGATAAGACCATCACCGTGGATCAACTGGATACCACCGACCTTGGATCAATCAACGAGATATGGCTCGGCGACACTCACACCCAGCTGTGCCTATGGCGTCGCGAGCAGGTCTTCACGCACGAGATGATGAGCGAGGGCACCCACGATCAGAATGTCCGCCGCCTGTGTGTGCAGGGGGTCAATCCTGATGATCAAGCCGCAGTCGCCCGGGTTGAGATAATGGTGCGCGAACGGCTGAAAAAGAGTGGCAAGGCGGGCGAGTTTTACCCCGCTGAGGAGGCGGACTCGCATCAATAGAAAAGCAGTATCGGCCATGCGTGGGGAGTCCTTGGGCTTGCCCACTCATTTCTGTAAAACTTCGCAGTCGCCCGGGTCAGCCTGGATCCTACCCGCAGACGTCAACGCGAGAGCAGCGGCGCAGCGTCTTTTTCGGCTGTGCCCACGTCATGCAGGGAAATCCTCGACGTCTCCGGCAGCGCCAGTCCGCCGGCCAACGCCAGCAACGCCACGGCGATCAGGTAAAACGCCGGTGACAGGTTGCTGCCCGTGGTGCTGATCAACCACGTCGCCATCAGCGGTGCGGTGCCGCCGAAGATCGTATATGCCATGTTGTAGGTGATGGCCGAGGCGGTGTACCGCGTGCGGGTCGGAAAGGTTTCCGACAGCAATGCCGCTGTGACTACCCCACACAACACGGCGCCCACCGCCAGCAACATCACGCCGACCACCGACGCCACAAACGAACCGGAACTGGCCATCAGGAAGGACGGATACACCACCACCATCAACAGCACACACGCGGTCATCACCGTGACCCGGCGCCCCACGCGATCGGAATACAACCCCGTCAGCGGGCAAATCGCGGCGGCAAAAATCAAGGCGATCAGCGACACCAGCAAGGCCATCGCCCGGCTCAGCCCACCCGCCACTTGCAGGTACGTGGCGAAGTAGGTGGTGAACATATAAAACGACAGCGCCGTCAACGACACAAAAGCGCCCAGGCAGCAGATGGCCGCCGCGTGGTTGCGCAGGGTTTCCTTGAGGGGCGAGTGCGCGACCGCGTGCTCCTGCTTCACGGCCTGGAAGGCCGGCGTCTCATCCAGCTTCCAGCGCAGGTAAAGCCCGACCAGGCCCAGCGGCGCGGCGATCAGGAACGGCAGGCGCCAGCCCCAGCTGCCCATCGCCTCGGCGGATAACGACGCCTCAAGGGCATACGCCACCACCGCGGCGGCGGCGAACGCGGAAAACGTCGACACCGGCACGAAACTGCCGTACCAGGCGCGTTTGTCGCTGGGGGCGTGCTCCATCAGATAGGCACAGGCCCCGGCGTATTCGCCGCCGGCGGAAAACCCCTGGGCGCAGCGGATCAGCGACAACAGAATCGGTGCAGCCACGCCGATGGCCGCGTAGGTGGGCAGCAGGCCAATCAAGGTGGTAGCGCCGGCCATCAGCAGGATGGTCATGGCCAGCGTGCGTTTGCGGCCGATGCGGTCGCCGAGCATGCCAAAGAAAATCCCGCCCAGCGGCCGGAAGGCGAAGGCCACGGCGAACACCGCGAAGGTCTTGAGCAATGCGGCGCTGGCGTCGCCGCTGGGGAAGAATTGCTGGGCGATGGTGGTGGCGAGAAAACCGTAGACGGCGAAGTCAAACCACTCGACGAAGTTACCGATGCCGGCGGCGATGATGACTTTGCGCAGGGTTTGGGGGCTGACCTGTTCGGTGGTGGGGCGCGTCATGGGGAAGGCCTCGGCGATGAATGGGGCGATGCCCGATTATCGGTCGAGGGGGCGCAGGGGCCGGGTTCAAAAGAGTCGTCCGCGTAGTCAGCAGCGACTAGGCGGCGTGGGGAAGTCGAGAATCCGCCTGGTCACTCCGTTGCTAACCGCTGCCGTTTGATCCGATACATGTCGCCGTCCGCATGGCTGAGCAACGCGTCGGCATCCAGCCCGTCGGCCGGGTAAACCGCCACGCCGATGCTGCAGGACGGCATGGTCAACCCGCCAAACTCGGCGCCCAGTGGCTCCGCCATCAAGGCGAGTATTTGCGCTACTCGCAGGGCGACGGCTTCCGGCGACTGGATATCCGTCAGCATCAGCGTGAATTCGTCACCGCCCATCCGCGCGACCAGGTCGCTCTCGCGCACGCATCGTTCCAGCCGTCGAGCAATCGCACAGAGCACGCGGTCGCCCATCGCATGGCCATGCTCATCGTTGATGCCCTTGAAGCCATCGATGTCCACAAACAGCAACGCCAGGCTACGGTTGTGGCGCTGTGCTTCGTGCAGGGCGGCGTCGAGTCGATCGTTGAACAGCGACCGATTGGTGAGGGCCGTCAGCGGGTCATGGTGAGCAAGGAACCGCAACTCTTCCTCAGCCTGGGTCAGCGCCGTCACGTCCCGTGCGACGCCGATACGCGCCTCCACGTCGGCAGACCAGAACGCCGCCCAGAGGATGTGCACCACGCTGCCATCCTTGCGGATATAACGGTTGCGGAAGTCGACATGGGGCTGGCCATTCATCACCCGCACAATCGAGGAGCGGGTGCGCGCCAGGTCTTCAGGGTGCATGTAGTGGGTGATCAAGGTGCCCATCAGCTCGTTGGCCCGGTAGCCGAGCAGTGCCTCGCAGGCATCGCTGACAAACACGATCTGGTTATCGCGGTCGACGACGAAGACCGTGTCCAGCATCAGGTGGATCAGTTTGGGGTACAGGGCTTGTAGATCAACGGGCATGGGGGGGCGGGCGTCTGGTTCGGATGGGCGATCATAGCCCGATCATGCCGGGGCGCGGCGAGCAATCCTGCAGATTTTTTATCGGTCGCAATTTCATAAACACCGGGTTACTCGGCGCCGGTTCAATGTATTCACCCAGATACGTAAGGCGCTACAAGTAACGAATGAGATTGTTAATCAATAACATTCACTTCCTGTTACATATCGCTTAGACTCCGCCCCGCTGGCGCTTGGCCGCTTCGAGCCCGCCGCAAAAACAATAATGATCGGGACAGGGGCGCAGGGCGTGAATTTCAAAAAAACTACAATTGCGTTGGCGGTAGGGTCGGTGGCGTGCATGGCCGGTGGTGCCTGGGCGGCGGAGCCAAACACCCTGGAAATCGCGCCGATCACGGTGAGCGGGGAAAAAATCAACCGCACCCTGGAGCAAACCCAGTCCAGCGTGGTGGTGGTCACCGAACAGCAATTGCGCGACAAGGCCGATCACAGCCTGGTCGATGTATTCGCCCGCACGCCGGGTGTGTACAGCCAGGCCGGTAACGAAAACTGGGGCATTCGCGGCGTGCCGGTGTCCGGTTTCGACGACCAGGGCCCGGCCACCCTCAACGGCGCCGTGTCGGTGTATGTGGATGGCGCCGTGCAGCCCAACCGCAGCCTGACCCTTAGCCCGACCACGTTGTGGGACGTGGAGCAGGCCGAAGTGTTCCTCGGCCCGCAGTCCACCACCCAGGGGCGCAACTCCCTGGCCGGTGCGGTGGTGATCCAGACCCGCAACCCGACCTTCAAACCCAGCTTCTCGGCGCAAACCAACGTGGGTAACTACGGTGAAAAAGGCGCGGCCGTGGCCGGTGGCGGCTCCATCGTCGATGACAAGATTGCCGGGCGCATCGCCCTGGATTATCAGGATGGCGACGGCTACATCGATAACATCGCGCTCGACAAAGACGCCAACCCCCACCGCACCAGCAATGCGCGCGGCAAGCTGCTCATCCTGCCCAACGACGACCTCGACGTGTTGCTGACCTACGCCCACAACGAGCACCGCCAGGGCGACAACTCGGTGATTCGCACCCCGGACAAGGTGCGCTACTACAAGGTGTCGTCCAACACCCAGGCGTTCGACAATCTGCTGCAGGACACCGTCAGCGCCAAGGTTGACTACCGCCTCGATGACCAGTGGTCGATCACCAGCCTCACCGCCAACACCAGCTCCACCTACAGCAACCGCCTGGACTTCGACCAGAATGCCATCGACAACGAAGTGATCCTGCGCAAGCAGGATGGTGATCTGTTCAGCCAGGAATTGCGCCTCAACTACAGCTCGGACACCGTGAAGAGCTTCGCGGGCATCTACTACGGCCACAACACCAACAATTTCCACGACCGCTTGCTGTTCGACAATGTGCTGGCGGCGACGGTCAAGGGCGACACCGCCATCGAAAACAAGGCGCTGTTCGGTGAGGTTAACTGGACCTTCGCGCCGCGCTGGACCCTGGTCACCGGCCTGCGCTACGACCACGAAACCAACGCCACCGACATCAAGCAGGACGACATTTCCGAGCCGGCCAAGGTCAACAAGTCGTTTGCCGCCTTGCTGCCCAAACTCGGCATCAACTACGAACTCGCCACCGGCCAGTACCTGGGCTTCATGGTGCAAAAAGGCTACCGCGGTGGTGGCGTCAACGTGCGCTCCGGCAGCGGCCACGAGGCGTATGACCCGGAATACACCACCAACTATGAGCTGTCGTACCGGGGCTCATTCCTTGAAGACACCCTGCGCGCCCGCGCCAACCTGTATTACACCGACTGGAAAGACCAGCAGGTCAGCGTGCGCCAGGCCAACACCAACGTCATCGACGTGTACAACGCCGGTCGCAGCGATATCAAAGGCCTGGAAGTGTTCATCGAGAAAGACCTCAGCGAGCAACTGACGCTGACCTTGGGTGGCGCGATCACCGATGGCAAGTACAAGGACTTCGTCACCAACCGGGGCGAGGACCGCAGCGGCCAGGCGTTTTATTACGCGCCCAAGTACAAAGCGTCGGTGGGCGGGATTTATCGCTTCAACGACCGCCTGACCTTCAATACCGACGTTACCTACCAGAGTGCCGCACCGTCCGCGTATGAATTCAACGCGGCCGGCAAGGTGACCGGCGAGCGCCGGAGTGACAACTACGTGTTGGCCAACTTCAGCAGCGAGTTCAAGGTCACCAAGAATGTGGCGGTGTCTGGCTTCGTGAAAAACGCGTTCGACAAGGAGTACGTCACCAACAACCGTGATGATGAAATCATCGACGTCGGTGCGCCGCGCACTTTTGGCATGGCGGTGCGGTACGACCTGTAATCAAAAGCAGGCTGATATCCACCTGATGTATTGAAATCAAATGTGGGAGGGGGCTTGCTCCCGATGAGGGTGTGTCAGTTGATAAATTCTTAACTGACCCACTGCCATCGGGAGCAAGCCCCCTCCCACATTTTTAACCGAGTTTATGCAGTTACCGCATTTGCAAAATAATCGGGCTGCTGCTCGCCGGGTCCGTATGCTCGCGCAACTTGCCCACCGCCTTGGCCTCCACCGCGCCGCCCTGGTTACCCCAGGTACCGCGCACATAGGTCAACACCTCGGCAATCTCCGCGTCCGACAACTGCTCACGAAATGCTGGCATGCGGTAAGCATCCGGCACACCCGCAGCCACGATACGTTGCGACCCATTGAGGGTGATATTGATCGCTGAAGCACTCTCCTTGGCCAGCGCCGACGTGGCCCCCGCCAGCGGCGGCATCCACTCCGGCTGGCCCTTGCCGTCAGCGCCGTGGCACGACGCACAGCGCGTCGCGTAAGTGTGGGCGCCGGGCACATCCTGGCGCGCATCTGCGGTTACGTACTGCCACGGCGAACCGTCACGCTGCGGGTCGCCGGGCAGGGTCTTGAGGTAACGCGCGATAGCGGCCAGGTCATCGTCGGCCATGAACTGCGTGGAGTTGTTGAACGCCTCGGTCATCGAGCCATAGACCACCGCGTGTTTATTCCGACCAGTCTTCAGGAACTGCACAATCTCCGGCTCATCCCAGCGGCCCAGGCCGGTGTTGTGATCCTGACGCAGGCTCGGTGCGTACCAGCCATCAAGCAGCGCCCCGGCCAGGAATGGCTTACCGGATTCATCCAGCGCCTTCTCATTAAACGCCAAGCCACGCGGCGTGTGGCAACTGCCGCAGTGCCCCGGACCTTGCACGATGTACGCGCCGCGATTCCACAGCGCGTCCTGCTCGGGTTTCGTCGCATATGTGGCGGTCGGCGCAAACACACCGTTCCACAGCGCGATAGGCCAGCGCATATTCAGCGGCCAGGGAATGCTGCTGGGGATATTCGCCTGGCTGGCCGGTTGCACGCCCTGCATGAAAAACGCATACATGGCGCGAATGTCATCGTCACTGAGCTTCACGTACGAAGGGTAGGGCATGGCCGGGTACAGCCGGCGGCCGCCCGGCGCAACGCCATGGCGCACCGCGCGGTCGAAGTCGGCCAGGCTGTAGGCGCCGATGCCGTTGCCTTTGTCGGGCGTGATGTTGGTGGCGTGAATATTCCCCAGCGGCGTGGCCATTTCCAGGCCACCGGCAAACGGTGCCTTGCCGGGCAGGCTGTGGCAGGCCACGCAGTCGCTGAGGCGGGCGACATACTCGCCACGGCTGACCAGCGCCGCGTCGGCGCTGGCGGCTTGCGCCTGTTCAAAGGGGGTAGCGGGCTGGCGAGTGACGTACCAGGCCAGCGCACCAGCGACGACCAGGCAGGGCAGCACCAGCCAGCCTGCGGTTCTTGCGAATCGACGGTTGTTCATGGGCGGTCTCGCTCGGTTAGCTGAAGGTGTGTCGGCTTAAAGGCAGGCTGCGAACACGCTGGCCGGTCAACTGCGCCACCGCATTGGCCACTGCTGGCGCCACGGCGGGCAGCGGCGGTTCACCGATACCACCCATTTTTTCACCGCTCTGCACGATCTTCACGTGCACCTTGGCCATCCGCGAGGGCGGCAGGATCGGGTAAAGGTCGTAGTTGCGCGCCCGAGGCTTGCCGTCCACGTACACCGCTTCTTCCAGCAACGTTTGCGATAACCCCAAGGCCACCGCGCCATTTACCTGTGCTTCGACAATCGCCGGGTTGACGATGCTGCCCGGGTCGATGGCTTCCCAGATGTGGTGCACCTTGACCTGGCCCTTTTCAATCGACACCTCGGCGATCACCGCCGCGTGGGAACCGAACGGCGAAGCCATGGCCACGCCACGCGCGCGGCGGCTGCCGTCTTCGGCGGTGTAGGGGCCACGCTTCCAGCCACCGGACAACTCCACCACCGCGTTGAGCAGGGTGGTCAGCCGTGGGTTGTCGCGCAGCAGGTGCAGGCGCAATTCATACGGGTCGCGGCCGCTTTTGTCGGCCAGCTCATCGAGGAACGATTCATAGAAAAAGTCATTCAGCGAATTGCCCACCGAGCGCCAGTAACCGAGCATGGCCGGGCCTTTGACGTAGATCTGCGCGATGCGCTTGTTGGGGATCGCGTAGCTTTTGCCCGACAGCCCTTCAAGCGCCGTGGGGTCGATTTTCTCGCCCTGCTTGCCGGCGATGCCTTCGGTGGGGCCTTCGGTGGCGCTCACCGCTTCGATCGCCACGGGCAGGCCGTCGGCGTCCAGCGCGGCGCGGAACTTGACCGCCGCCACCGGGCGCAGCACGTCGCGCAGGAACTCTTCTTCGCGGCTCCAGATCAGCTTGACCGGCTTGCCCACCGCCTTGGCCAAGGCAATGGCCTGCGGGTAAGGGCTGGCCGAGTCATACAGGAAATGCCGGCCGAAAAACCCGCCCAGCAACGGCGAGTGCAGGTTGATTTGCTCCAGCGCCAGGCCGGTGCGCTTGGCGATGTCGGCGCGGAACATGTCGGGCGCCTGGTTGGGCAGCCAGATATCCAGCGTACCGTCAGGGTTGAAGCGCGCCAGGGCCGATGGCGGCTCCAGCTGCGCGTGGTTGACGTACTGGTTGTGGTAGGTGGCTTCGACGGTGGTTTTGGCGTTTTTCAACGCGCCAGCCACGTCGCCTTCATTTTCGTCGTCACGCGCCGGGCCTTGCTGGGCGGCGAGAAACTCGAAGTGTTTGTCGCTGGAGAAATCGGCCGGCATGCCGCGTACTTTGGAGTCGGCGCCTGGCTCCTGCCAGTCGACCTGAATCGCCTCCACCGCGCGCTTGGCATGCCACCAACGCTCGGCCACCACCGCCACCGCGCCGGGCAGTTGGTGCACCGAGTGCACGCCCTTCATCGCCTCGACCTGCGCCTGGTTGCGCAGGCTGCCCACGGTCATGCCCAGGCGCGGCGCGTGTTGCACGGCGGCGTGGAGCATGTCGTCGACTTTCAGGTCGATGCTGTAGAGCGCCTTGCCGGTGGATTTGTCGTAGGCGTCCACGCGTTTCACCGGCTTGCCGATCCAGCGGAACTGGCTCGGGTCACGCAGGGTGATGGTGGAAGGGTCTGGCACCGGCATGTCCAGCGCGCGACCGGCCAACTCCCCGTAGCCCAGGGAACGGCCAGAGGCGGCGTGTACCACGCGGCCGGGCTGGGTGGTCAGCTCACTCACCGGCACGCCGAGCTGCGCGGCGCCGGCCTGCAGCAGCATGGCGCGGGCCAGGGCGCCGAGGCGGCGCATGGTCGGGTAGCTCATGCGCACCGACATGCTGCCGCCGGTGATGCGCATGCCGTTGTCCATCACCACATAGGCGTCGCCGGGCGGCGCGGCTTCAACGATAAACGTGGCCGGGTCGGCATCCAGCTCTTCGCCGACAATCTGCGCCATGGCGGTGTGGGTGCCCTGGCCGCCTTCCATGAATGGGCTGAGCAGGCGGATGCTGCCGTCCGGGCGAATCTCCAGGAACGCCGGCACTTGCGTGCCACGCTCTACGGCAGCGCCAGTGGCGGCTTGTACCCGGGATGCGCCAAACGGCAGGCCGAAACCGATCACCAACGCACCCACCGCCGTGCTGGCCAGGAAACGCCGACGCGACAGGTTGACCGGGTCGCCCAACACCACGCCGGGAATATCGACAGGCTTGTTCATCAAGCGGTCTCCTTCCCGGCGGCCAGGTCATGCATGGCGGCATGGATGGCGTTGTAGGTGCCGCAGCGGCACAGGTTGACCATTGCCGCGTCGATCTGCGCGTCGGTAGGGGTGGGGGTGTGCTTGAGCAGCGCCGTGGCCGCCATTACCTGGCCGGACTGGCAGTAACCGCATTGCGCCACCTGGTGCTCGACCCAGGCGCTGACCACGCGCTTGCCCACCTCATCGGCCTCGATGGCTTCGATGGTGGTGATCTCGCGGCCCACCAAGGCGGCCACCGGCGTGACGCAGCTGCGCACCACATTGCCGTCCACCAGCACCGAGCAGGCACCGCATTGAGCCAGGCCGCAGCCGTATTTGGTGCCGGTCAGGCCCAAGTCATCGCGGATCACCCACAATAGGGGCGTGTCCGCGTCGGCATCGACCTGATAGGCCTTCTGGTTGATACGTAATTCCATGGCTGGTTCACCTGCTGATCGACGGTAGGTGCGGCCTTTTTAATAGTGGGGAGGCGATGGCCGCTTATTGTCGAACTCTAGACCAGTGCGCAAGGGGTATCTACGCGGAATAATCCGAAAGGCCGAAAGTTCGCAGGATCAGGCAAGCATTCAAGAGGATTGCACCTGCGAGGCAGGTCAAAAAATGTGGCAGCCGTCTTTTTTGTAGGTGCTTATTCCCTGGTATGTAGGCAGCTTCCCAAATGTAGTTCAGACCCTCCGAGCTTGTGTCCCAGGCGTATTCGCTTGCCTATATTCCGAAGCCATCTTCATTGCATTCAGGGATGCGAGGCATGGCGCAGGGCTATATCAACGACCGAACAACGGACTACCACAGCTTGAAATCCCGCGTGATGGGCCTTGGCATCAGCCCGCAACGGTCTGACCATTTTGATGTGCTCAACCATCACCTGCGCCGTGGGCTGGTGACGCCTGGGCAGCTGGTGATAGTGCCTGATGCCTACGGTTTTACCTGCTGGATGGAGGAAGCGTGGTTGATGCGCCACGCTGAAAAAGTACAGCGGGAACTGGAGCGCGACACCGCCGCCCAGGTCGTCAATAACTACGACCTGCTGCAAAGCCTGCTGGGGTACACCTCGCTGGGCATCGGCAGCGCGACATCGGCGTGGGCGCGGCACCTGGATGAGGTGGCGCATACGCTGGAACAGGTCGAGCACTTGCATCAGCGGTTAAGGGCGGGCGGCCTGGACCGTGAGGCGTTTTTTCGCCAGCGCAAGGTGCTGTTTGACCGGCTGGATACCCAGCTGCAAGGCGCGGCGCGATTTGGCACGGGGCTGCGCAGTAACACAGCGTTGAAGAAGGTGTTGGGGATTTCCACCAAGAGCTATTTGCACAAGGGGGAAATTGCCGGGTATGCCCAGCGCATGCGCGAGATTTCGCAGACCTCGAAGTGGCTGGGGAAGGGCACGTACGTGGGGTTGGCGCTGGATGTGGGCGTGACGGGGCTGGAGATCAAGGAGGCTTGTGTGGACGGGCGGGAGGCGCAGTGTCGACGGGCGAAGTATGTGGAGACGGGGAAGTTGGCGGGGAGTGCGGCGGGGGCGCATCGGGCAGGGAAGGTCGGGGCGGAGTTGGCCCGTCGCGGCTGTAGGATTTTGTTGGGTGTCGCCGCTAGAGGACGTGGGGAGCTGGCCTGCGCCGTTATTGGCGGCGCTGCGGGAGGGTATGCAGGAGGCAAGGCAGGTGGTGGTGCCGGTTCGTTTTTGGGCGGCCAAATCGTAGAGATCGATGGCGATTTGATCTTTCAACCAGACGGTGCCTGACCATGAACTTTCAGATCATCTCTGCAATCTTTTTATTTGTAGGTGCAATCGTAGGCTCTGGGGTCACCTTATTCGTCGAGTACACAAAGCTCGAAGAGTTGGAGAGCTACTTCAGCGAAAATAAGGTGGTGTGCGATCACAAACGCTTTTGGGGCAGAAATCAGCACATTGACAGGTTTCATCGCTTGATTCTGATCACTCAACTGTTGGCAATGCCAAAAACGCATATCAAACAAGGGGATGTGACCGAGGCTGAGCTGGCGTCTGTTCCCCAGTCTCTTAAACGTTGGGCATTGTGGCCGTCCAATCTCGGGATGATATGGTTTTTCGCCTCAATGATCTGGTACGTCTGGTATTGCTGGTAGCCGTTGAAAACCCACTGATAGTCAAGCCCACCCCTCGCGCACCGCACTGCGAATCCCCTCCAGCAACATGGCAAACGCCGGGTTGTCGTTGTTCTCGCGCCAGATCAAATGCAGCTCGCTCTGCGCGCCTTCGCCCAGGTCGATATCGCGGAATACCACGTTCTTGAACACCACGCTGCTGGCGCACCGCGGCACCAGGGCCAGGCCCATGCCGGCGTTGACCAGGGCCAGGATGGTCAGGGACGAACCCAGCCATTGCACGTACTCCGGGGCGACACGCGCCGAGCGCAGCAGGCCGGTGAGCAGTTCGTTGAACGGCGGGTAGGCGGCGTGGGCGTACATCAGGAAGGGTTGGGCGTCGAGGTCGCGCACGCTGACGGTCTCGGCGCTGGCCAGCCGGTGGCTGCTTGGCACCGCCAGCACAAACGGCTCGCGCACCAGGCATTCGGTGGCGTAGCCCGGTTCCAGCAAGGGCGCGCGCACGATGCCCAGGTCGATGCGCCGCGCGCGCAGGGCTTCGTATTGCTGGTAGGTGTTCATCTCCGACAGGTCGATTTTCACCTGGGGCTGCTGGAGCCGTGCCTCGGCAATTACCTTGGGCAAGAACTCATACACCGCGCTGCCGACGAAGCTGATATTGACCGTGCCGATATCGCCCTCGGCGAAGCGCCGCGCGGTTACCGCCGCCTGCTGGGCGCGTTCCAGCAGGTTCTGCGCCTCGATGAAAAACGCCCGGCCCGCAGCGGTGAGCGCCACGCTGCGGGTGGTGCGCGCAAACAGCGCCACGCCCAGGTGGTGTTCGAGCAATTGAATCTGCCGGCTCAGCGGCGGCTGGGTCATGTTCAGCCGTTCGGCGGCGCGACGAAAATTCAGCTCGGTGGCCACGGTGGTGAAGCAGCGCAGTTGAGTCAGTTCGAACATTGATCTAATCCAGGTATCAATCGAATGCCAAGTTAGATTAGACGGGATCAATAGCCAGCGTCCATCATCGTTTCGTCCCTAAAAAAACAATGATTGGGAGTTGCCTCTTGGATACCCTCCACACCCCGCCAGACCCGACCGTGCTCGCCCGTGCGGCCGCGAAGGTCAAGCGCCATGTACTGCCGTTGTTTGTGGTGATGTTCATCGTCAATTACATCGACCGCGTCAATATCGGCTTTGTGCGCAGCCATATGGAGACCGACCTGGGCATCGGCGCGGCGGCCTATGGCCTGGGGGCCGGGCTGTTTTTCATCGGTTACGCGATCTTCGAAGTGCCCTCCAACCTGTTGCTGCAGCGCTACGGCGCGCGGGCCTGGCTGACGCGCATCATGTTCACCTGGGGCGCGGCGGCGATGGCCATGGCGTTTGTCAGAGGTGAAACCAGCTTCTATATCCTGCGCTTTGTGCTCGGCGCGGCCGAAGCCGGGTTTTTCCCCGGCATCATCTACTACTTCACCCAATGGTTGCCGGCCGCCGAGCGTGGCAAGGCCATGGCGATTTTTCTCAGCGGGTCGGCGATCGCTTCGGTGATTTCCGGGCCGGTGTCGGGGGCGCTGCTCAGTGTCAGTGGCTTGAGCCTGCACGGCTGGCAATGGATGTTCCTGATCGAAGGGTTTGCCTCCATCGCGCTCTGCGGGTTTGTGTGGTTCTGGCTGCAGTCCCATCCCCACCAGGCCAAGTGGCTCAGCGCCGAAGAACAACAGGCCCTGGTCAGCGCCATCGCGCTGGAGCAGCAGGCCCGTGAAGCGAGCCAGAGCGTACGGCCGTCGATCTTCAAATTACTCGCCGACCGGCAGATCGCACTGTTCTGCTTCATCTACTTTTCCATCGCCCTGACCATCTACGGCGCCACCTTCTGGTTGCCGAGCATGATCAGGAAAATGGGCAACCTGGGCGACTTCCAGGTGGGCCTGTTCAACGCTATTCCGTGGTTGATTTCCATCGTCGCCATGTACGGTTTTGCCGCCCTGGCCAGCAAGTGGAAACACCAGCAGGCATGGGTGGCGCTGATGCTGGTGATCGCCGCGTTCGGCATGTTCATGTCCACCACCGGTGGGCCGGTGTTTGCCTTTGTGGCCATCTGTTTTGCCGCGATTGGTTTCAAGGCGGCGTCGGCGCTGTTCTGGCCGATCCCCCAGGGTTACCTGGATGCGCGGATCGCTGCGGCGGTGATCGCGCTGATCAATTCAGTCGGCAACCTGGGCGGCTTTGTCGCGCCCACCACCTTCGGCTTGCTGGAGCAGACCACCGGCTCCATCGAAGGCGGCCTGTATGGCCTGGCCGCCACGTCGCTGGTGGCTGCGGTGGTGGTGTTTTTTGCCCGCACCACGCCTCGGTCCACGTCTACCACTCATCCACACGCCTTGCGTTCCGGTCCACAGGGAGCCGCCTCTTGAAAATTGTCCGCGTTACCGTTACCCCGATTGCCTTTCGCGACCCGCCGTTGCTCAACGCCAGCGGCATTCACGAAGCCTTTGCGCTGCGTTCGATCATCGAGGTGGAGAGCGACACCGGCTACATCGGCCTGGGCGAAAGCTACGGCGACGCCCCGGCGCTGGCGATCCAGCAACAGGTGCAGGCGCAACTGATCGGCCTGGACCCCTTCAACCTCAACGGCCTGCGCGCCATCGTGAAGGCCACCGTGGCCGCGCACAAACCGGCGAGCCTCAGCGGTGCCGAACTGGCGCCGGGCTCCCATGCCAGCAAGGCGGTGAGCAATGCCTACTCGGCGTTCGAGGTGGCGTTTCTCGACCTGCAGGCGCACTCGCTGAACGTGCCGTTGGTGAACCTGCTGGGTGGGGCGATTCGCGAGCAGATCCCGTTCAGCGCCTACCTGTTCTTCAAGTACGCCGAGCATATCGATTCGCCCTACCAGCCCGACAGCTGGGGCGAGGCGCTCAATGAGGAACAGATCGTCGCCCAGGCCCGGCGCATGATCGACACCTACGGCTTCAAAAGCATCAAGCTCAAGGCCGGCGCCCTGGAGCCTGCGCACGAAGTGGCGTGTATCAAGGCCCTGAAAAAAGCCTTCCCGGGCGTGCCGCTGCGCATCGACCCGAACGGCAACTGGTCGCTGCAAACCTCGATTCGCATGGCCGAACTGCTCGGCGACGACCTGCAATATTACGAAGACCCAACCCCCGGCCTGGACGGCATGGCCGAGCTGCACAAACGCACCGGCTTGCCCCTGGCGACGAATATGGTGGTCACCGACTTTGATGAATTCCGTCGCAGCGTGGCGCAGGACAGCGTGCAGATCGTGCTCGCCGACCACCACTACTGGGGCGGCCTGCGCGACACCCAGGTGTTGGCAAAGATGTGCCAGACCTTCGGCCTGGGCGTGTCGATGCACTCCAATTCCCACCTGGGCATCAGCCTGATGGCCATGGCCCACGTGGCGGCCTCGGTGCCCAACCTCGACTACGCGTGCGACACCCATTACCCCTGGCAAGAGCCGGACGAAGAGGTGATCAAGGGCGGCAAGCTGCCGATTGTCGATGGCTGCGTGACCATCACCCGCGCACCGGGGCTGGGCCTGGAGCTGGACCATGACCAGCTGGGCAAGCTGCATGACCAATACCTCAGCTGCGGCATTCGCCAGCGCGATGATGTGAAGCAAATGCAGCGTTACAAGCCGGAGTGGAAAACCGTCAAACCGCGTTATTGAAGCTTGGTCGCTTCTGTCTGGAACGCGATTAAATGTGGGAGGGGGCTTGCCCCCGATAGCAGTGGGTCAGTGATAGATTTATTGACTGACACACCCTCATCGGGGGCAAGTCGAATCGTCGCACCGCCCCTCCCACATTTGGATTTCCATATTTGGATCTATATAGGTCAGTCAGATAGACCTCACTGTGAAAAGTCTTCCTCGAAGTGTTCCTGCTCGCCCCGCGTATCACTTTGGCGGCGTAGCACTTCCATCTGCCGCAGCTCCACCCGGCGAATTTTCCCGGAAATGGTCTTGGGCAATTCGCTGACAAACTCAATCCTGCGTACTCGCTTGTAGGGCGCCAGGTGCTCGCGGGCGAACTCAAGGATATGCCGCGCCAGCTCGGCGCTGCCGGGGGCGTCGTGGGCCAGGATCAGGAAGGCCTTGGGCACCGCCAACCGCAATGGGTCCGGACTCGGCACCACCGCCACCTCCATCACCGCCGGGTGTTCGATCAACGCGCTCTCCAGCTCGAACGGGCTGATGCGGTAGTCCGACGCCTTGAACACGTCATCAGCGCGCCCGACAAAGGTGATGTAGCCGTCGCTGTCGATCTGCGCCGTATCGCCCGTGCGGTAGTAGCCGTCGCGCATGACCTCGGCGGTTTTCTCCGGGCTGTCCTCGTAGCACAGCATCAAACCCAGCGGCCGCACATCCAGCGGCAGGGCCACTTCACCCTCAGTGCCCGGCACACCGTCAGCGTCGAGCAGGGCAACTTGATAACCCGGCAACGGCCGCCCCATGGACCCCGGCTTGAGCAACTGGCCCGGCGTGTTGCCGACCAGCGCGGTGGTTTCCGACTGGCCGAAGCCATCGCGCAGGGGCAGGCCCCAGGCCTGTTGGATCTGCTCGATGATTTCCGGGTTCAGCGGCTCGCCGGCCCCCACCAGTTCGCGCAGGTTCAGGCGGGTTTTGTAGGCGGCCAGGTCTTCCTGGATCAGCATGCGCCATACGGTGGGCGGCGCGCACAGGCTGGTTACGCGGTACTTTTCCAGCGCGCCGAGCAGGGCCTGCGCGCTGAAGCGTGCGACGTTATGGATAAAGATGCAGGCCCCGGCGTTCCACGGCGCGAACAGGCAGCTCCAGGCGTGTTTGGCCCAGCCTGGGGAGGAGATATTCAGGTGCAGGTCGCCCGGTTGCAGGCCGATCCAGTACATGGTCGACAGGTGCCCGACCGGGTAGCTCTGGTGGCTGTGCAGCACCATCTTGGGTTTCGAGGTGGTGCCGGAGGTGAAATACAGCAGCATCGAGTCGGTGGCCAGGGTGCGGCCTTCGGCCTCGAACGACGCGGGGTATTCGAACGCGGCGTTGTGGGCGACCCAGCCGGTGGGCGCCGCGCCCACGCAGATGCGGCTGCAGCCATCGCCCAAGCCCTCGAACTTGCCGACATGCGCTTCACCGACCACCAGATGGCGAACCTGCCCGCGCTCGATGCGGTCACGCAAGTCATCCGGGTTGAGCAGGGCGGTGGCGGGGATCACCACCGCGCCGAGCTTGAACGCGGCGAGCATGGTTTCCCACAACGCCACGTCATTGCCGAGCATCAGCAGCACCCGGTCACCACGGCGCACCCCCAGCGAACGCAGGTGGTTAGCCACCTGGTTGGAACGCGTGGCCAGTTGCTGGAAGCTGTGACGTTGCTCGCTGCCGTCCTCTTCGACGATCCACAGCGCAGTGGCCGCGTTGCCCTCGGCCATGGCATCGAAGTAGTCCAGGGCCCAGTTGAACTCGCCCAGTTGCGGCCAACGGAAATCCCGCGCGGCGGTGGCGTAGTCGGTGCGGTGGGCGAGCAGAAAATCCCGCGCGGCCAGGAAGGGCTGGGTCATGGTCGGTGTCCTTGATTATTGTTGTAGGGACTGACCTGCGGTTCAACCCGCAGGCTGAACCGAGTATAGGCACGCATAAATCTAGAGATGAACGCTCAAAAACACCGGTACGTTGTGCAAAAAAGTCATGCTCAGTATTTCCAGCTGACCGACGCGGTGAGGTTGCGCGGCGCCCCGTAGTTGGTGGAGCCGGCCGCCTGGTACAGCGACAGCAGGTACTTCTGGTCGGTGAGGTTGTTGAGGTTCAGCGAGGTGCTCCAGTGCGCATCGAAGTCATAGCTGGCCATCAGGTCCACCAGCGCGTAGGCGTCTTGCTGCACGCGGCTGTTGCTGTCGACTTCGGTGTGGCTTTGCCACTGCACGCGGCTGCCGACCTTGGCCTGGGGCAGGCCGGGCAAGCGGTAGGTGAGGCTGCCACGCACGCTATGGGTGGGCACGTATTGGCGCGCGCGGTCGCCGTGGTTGTCTTCGATGTTGACGTAGGTGTAGCCGCCGGCGATGGACAGGCCCGGCAAGGCTTCGCCATTGGCTTCCAGTTCGAGGCCACGGCTTTTGTAGTCCACGCCGCGGTACAGGTATTGGCCGTTGGCGATTTCCCCGGTGGTTTCGGCGACGTTTTGTTGCACGGTCTTGAACAGCGCCGCGCTGACGCCCAGGCGTTCGTCGAGCAGCTTGCCCTTGATGCCGACTTCCATGCTTTTGCCTTCCAGCGGCTCGATGAGGCCGCCGGCGGTGCTGCGCAGGTATTGCGGTTTGAAGATTTCGGTCCAGCTGGTGTAGACGCTCCACTGCGGGGTCAGGTCGTAGACCAGGCCCGTGTAGGGCGTGACCTTGCCGTGCACGCGGGTGTCGTGGGGCGCGCCGTAGCCCATGCCATCGCCGTCGGCGCTGAGCATGCGCGCACCGGCGATCCAGTGCAGGTCGTCGGTGAGGCTGAAGCGCGCACCGGCAAACAGGCTTTTCTGGCGGTCGGTGAACAGCTGGGTGTTGAGTTCGTCGGTGTAGTTCAGCGCTGGCTCCACCACGTTGCCGGCCAGCACGTCGGCGAGGTCTTCCACCTGGTTGCCGCTGGCGGTGCGGTAGTGGCCGCGTTCGGTGTGGTGCAGGCGGCCGTAGTTGGCGCCCAGGGTCAACTCATGCTCGCGCCCGAGCAGGCTGAACGGCCCGGCCAACTGCGCTTCGCCCGTGACCTGGTGTTCCTTGCTGGTGGTGCGGTTGATATAGGCGGCCACGGTGTCGGCAGTGATCGGGATGGCGTAGAGCATTTTGGTATCGGAATGCTGGCGGGTGCCGGTCAGGGTGATCTTGCTGCTCCAGCCGTTTTCGAAGGTGTGGGTCAGCTCGGCGAAAGCACGCTGGGTCTGGATGTTCCAGTAGGTCCAGGGCTGGCCCACGCTGGAGCTGCGGCTGCTGTAGTGGATGCGGTTGCCGGCGTAGTCGGCAATCGGCAGGCCGCCCCAGGTGCTGCCGTTGGAGTAGCTGTCCTGCTGGGAGAAGCCCACGGTCAGGGTGTCGGCGTCGGACAGGTCGAAGGCCAGCAGGCCGGCGGTGACGTTGACTTCGTGGCTGTAGTGGTCGAGGTAGGAATTGCCCTTGTCATGGGAGGTGATAAAGCGCCCGCGCACGTTGCCGCTGTCGGTGAGGGGGCCGGACACATCGAACCCCAGGCGCCGGTTATCCCAGGAGCCGACGCTGGCGTCGATCTTGGCCTGGAAGGTGTCGGTAGGGCGCTTGCGTACCAGGTTGACGGTGGCGGAGGGGTCGCCGGCGCCGCTCATGAGGCCGTTGGCGCCGTGCAGCACGTCGACCTGTTCGAACTCGGTCATGTCCTGTTCGCCCACCAGCACGCCGCCGGAGAAGGGCAGGCCCATGCCGTCGTATTCGAAGTTTTCGATCTTGAAACCGCGCGAGGTGAACGCGGTACGGTCGGTTTCAAACTGCTCGACGGTTACCGACGGCGCGCTGCGCAGGGCCTCTTTGACGCTGTTGAGCTTGAAGTCGTCCAGTTGCTCGCGGGTAATTACGGTGATCGCCTGCGGGGTTTGTTTGTCGGTCAGGCCCAGGCGCGTGGTGCTGGACACGGGCTTGCCCTGGTAGCCGACGCTGGGACCGCCGTCTTGCGTGGCGTAGTCCTGGATATGGATGGCCGGCAGGGTCATTTCACTGGCTTGCTGCGGCAACGGCACCAGGTAGACGGTCACCGCGTCGGTGCGCGCAAAGCTGTAGCCGCTGCCTTTGAGCAGCTCGGCCAGCGCCTGTTCGGGGGCGTACACACCGACCACCGCCGAGCTGCGCAGCGCGCCATCCAGATTGCCGTCCAGCAGCACGTTTTGCCCGGACTGCTGGCTGAACATCAACAAGGCCTGGCGCAGTGACTGGGCCGGGATGTTGATGGCCATGCTGGCGCTCGCGGCCGCTGACGGTGCCGCTTGCACCTGTACCGCGCCGATGAGCAGGCTGCAGGCGAGGGCGGCGGCGCGCCAGTGCTGGGTGGGTTGAGGATGCTTTGCCATTCAGGTGGTTCCCTATGAGGTCGCGCTATCAATCCCTTTAGGACGGATGAGGCTTCGCGATACCTGATGGCGATGTGAATTATTTGCGATTAGGCCGGTTGGATCAGCGTAATCAGCTCGGTGTAGCGGGTGGTGCGCACGGCCAGCGCCTTGGACAGCACGTCGAGCATCTGGTCGGGGCGGTTAAGGTTGAGGATCAGGCTCACGCGCCGCGCCGCCAGTTGCGGGTCGGGGATGAAGATTTTGCCTTCACGCCAGCGTTGCAGCTGGTTGACCACCGTGAGCAGCGGGGTGTCGAAGAACACCAGGCGGCCGTTGCGCCAGGCCAGCACCTGCTCCAGCTCGGCGCGTTGGATCGCCCCGGTTTGCGTGCTGCTGAAGTGCAGCGACAGGCCTTCGCCGAGGTCGGTTTGCTGGTTGGGGGTGATCACCCGCACGGCGTGGCGGCTGACGCTTAGCTGCGCCGATTGCGCCTCGCACGCGAGGCAGAAGTCAGCGGCGCCCGTCAGCACCCGGCCGGCCTGGGTTTGCACGCTGAACTCGCCGGAAGCGTGGGGTTTGACCTGGAAAAACGCCTCGCCCTGCAACAGCTCAACGGCGCGGCGGGTGCTTGAAAAGTCCAGGTTGAGCGCGCTGTTGCCGGCCAGTTCCACGCTGGAGCCGTCGGGCAATTGCAGCGTGCGCCGTTCGCCGATCGCCGTGCGTACATCGGCAAACGGTGAGCTTATGCCCTTGAGCCACAGGGTGGTGGCGCCGCTGGCCACCACCGCCACGCTGGCGGCGAGCCCCAGGCCGACAAAGCGCCGGCGTGACAGTTGCGGGGCGGTGTGCGCCTTGGGCGGCAGCAACTGTGCCGTGGCCGCCCACAGCTGTTCCAACTGCGCGTAGGCGTGGGCGTTGCGTGGGTCGGCGGCGAGCCAGCGCGCCAGTTCGTCGCGCTCGGCCGGGGTCGGCGCGCCGGCCTGGATCAAGGCAAACCACTCGCTGGCCTGATGGCTGGCGTCATCGGGCCGGGGGCTGGTGTGGACGAGGCGCGGCGGTTCAACACTCATGGGGTCATCAATTCAACGAGGCACATTCAAGCGGCCGAGTATAAGTGAAGGCGCTCACTCGGGCATGCCCAGCTTCAACAAGTCCAGGGCGCGCACCATGCGGCTGTACGCGGTTTTCGGCGAGATGCCGAGGCGCTCGCCGATCTGCACGTAGGTCAGGCCTTCGATGCGCACCAGCAAAAATACTTCGCGGCAGGCCTCGGGCATGTTCTGGATCAATGCGTTGAGGGCGGCGAGTTGCTGATGGGCGATGGCGGCTTGCTCCAGCGTCGGGCTCGGCTGCTCCAGGCTGTCGGGCGCCTGTTGGTCCAGCGGCTCACCTTTGCGGTGTTCCTGGCGGCGGGTGTGGTCGATAAACAGATTGCGCGCCGCCGAGAACAGGTAGGCGCGGAAGTTCTCGATGCGCGTGCGGCCCATCTGTTCCGACAGGCGAATGAACGCGTCCTGCGTGAGGTCGGCTGCGGTTTCCTTGCAGCGCAAACGGCGATCCAGGTACGCCTGGATTTCTCCGCGATGAGCGAGATACAACGCCTTGAGATCTGAGCCGGACATAACGCTACCTGACAGCCATGGGAGCAAGCGCGGCGGAATATAACAAACGAGAATGATTGTTAATAGCGAATTGTCGGGTTTGGGTGCGGATTGACGGTTTATACGTAAAAGTCCAGTATGGAATTATAAGTACAAAATAATCTGCTGCATTTTTCTTCTCTCTTGCCTAAACCAACAACAACTTGCGAGACACGATCATGAAGAAACGCGCCCTTATACCTGCCCTGGCCCTTAGCCTGCTTGCTTCCAGCCATCTGCTGGCCGCCGAAAAAACCCTGCGCATCGGCATCGAGGCGGCGTACCCACCGTTCGCGTCCAAGACCGAGGAGGGCAAGATCGTCGGCTTCGACTACGACATCGGCAATGCGCTGTGCGCGCAAATGAAGGTCAAGTGCGTGTGGGTCGAAGGTGAATTCGACGGTCTGATTCCTTCCCTCAAGGTGAAGAAAATCGACATGGCCCTGTCGTCCATGACCATCAACGAAGATCGCAAGAAGTCGGTGGACTTCACCCACAAATACTACTTCACCTCCTCGCGCCTGGTGATGAAGGACGGCGCGGTGGTGGATGACCAGTACGCCAGCCTCAAGGGCAAGACCGTGGGCGTGCAGCGCGCGACCACCACCGACCGGTATGCCACCGAGGTGTTCGAGCCCAAGGGCATCACGGTCAAGCGCTACAGCAATAACGAAGAAATCTACATGGACCTGGCGTCCGGGCGGCTGGATGCGATCTTCGCCGACACCATCCCGTTGAATGACTTCCTGCAGATGCCACGGGGCAAGGGCTACGCGTTTGTCGGGCCGGAGCTGAAGGACCCCAAATACGTGGGCGAGGGCGCGGGGATTGCGGTGCGCGAGGGTAATGGCGAGCTGGTGAATGAGCTGAACACGGCCATTGATGGCATTCGCGCGAGTGGCGAATACCAGAAGATTTCGCAGCAGTATTTCAAGGCTGACATCTACGGCGATTAAATGTCATGCGCGGTCAAAATGTGGGAGGGGGCAACCCCCTCCCACATTTGATCAGCCTTTCAGTTCTTTCAGGTGCTTGTACACCGTCGCCCGGCCCATCCCCAGCACATTGGCCACATAGTTCGAGGCGCTCTTGCCCTTGAACGCGCCTTCGGCATGCAGGGCCAGCACCAGCTCGCGCTTGTGGTCGCGGGTCAGCAGATTCAGGCTCAGCTGACGCTCGCGCAGCCAGGCATGCAAAAAGGTGTTGATACGTTCCTGCCAGTCATCGCGAAACAGCGAATCCGGTTGTGGAATCAGCTTGCTCGGCGACAGGAACAGGTCCAGCGCCGCCTTGGCATTTTCGAACAATGAGATATTCAGGTTGATGCACAACACCGCCAGCGGGCGATCCTTGCCATCGCGCAATACCGTGCTCAGGCTGCGAATTTTCTGACCGTCCCAATTGAGCTTCTCGTACGGGCCGATATTCACTTCGCTGACATCATCGCTGAGCATGTCCTCCAGCGCCGAGTCATCGCCAATGCTGCGCTTGGACAGGTTATTGGCGATGTAATCGACTTTTTGCGTGCGCAGGTCATGCAGCACCACTTCGGCGTGGGGAAAAAAAAGTGTGGCGATGGCGTCGCTGATCGCGCGAAAATTCTGCAGGGTTTTGTCGGGTTCAGCGCTGTTCATCGATGCGGCTCCAGGCGGGCAGGGGAGAGCATACCAGCGTCGAGGCCGAACCGGGTCAACCCCTCCGGCAGCGCGGCGCCGCGCACCAGGGCCGCACTGGCCTGGCCCATGGCCGGTGAAGTCTGGATGCCATAGCCGCCTTGCGCCGCAACCCAGAACAGCCCTGGCACCTGGGGGTCGAAACCGCTGAGCAAATCCCCATCGTGCACAAAACTGCGCAGGCCGGCCCAGGTGCGGGTCGGCCGGCGGATGGTCAGGGTGGTGGCTTCTTCGATCTGGTAGATGCCCATGGCGATATCCAATTCTTCGGGCTGGATGTCCTGGGGCTCCACCGGGTCGGCGTTGGCCGGCGAGCCGAGGAACATGCCGGCGTCGGGCTTCATGTAGAAGGCTTCGTCGAGGGCTACCAGCATCGGCCAGGCATGGCTGTCTACGCCTTCGGGGCCGGCGAAGATAAACGCCGAGCGCCGCTTGGGTTGCAGGCCGATCGACGCCGCGCCGGCGAGGGAGCCAATATGGTCGGCCCAGGCGCCGGCGGCGTTGATGATGACGGGCGCGATGTAGGTTGCGTCCTGGGTGTTCACATGCCACAGGCCGGCGCTGTCACGGCTCAAGCCCAGCACGTGGCTGTCGGTGCGCACGTCGCCCTGGTTGCGGCGGATACCGCGCAGATAGCCTTGGTGCAGGGCGTCGGTGTCGATGTCGCTGGCGGTGGGGTCATACAGCGCGCCGTGGACTTTTTCGCGGCGCAGGATCGGCAACTTCCTACAGGCTTCATCCGCACTGAGCAGTTCGACCTGCGGCACGGTGGCCTTGGCGCTATGGTACTGGGCCTGCAACTCGGCGGCGTCGCCGATGAAATCCACGGTCATTTCGCCGCGTGGCGTGAGCAACGGGTGTTCACAGAAGCCCGCCGGCGGGCTGTCAAAAAACTCACGGCTGGCCAGGGTCAATGCACGCACCTGCGGAGTGCCGTACGCGGCGGTGTAAAGCGCCGCCGAGCGCCCGGTGGAGTGATAGGCCGGGTGATTTTCACGTTCCAGCACCAGCACCTTGGCGTGCTGCGACAACCAGTAACCGGTGGAGGCACCGGCAATGCCGCCGCCGATGATGATGAAATCTGCGTGGCTCATAACAGTCTCCAGAGGGCATTGGCCAGGGCGATGTCTTCCAGGCCGAGGCCGATGGAGCGGAAAAACACGTGGCGGTCGTAGGACGGACGCGGCACTTGGTCGCTGAGCAGTTCGGGCAGGTCGCCGATTATGGCGTTCGAGTCCCAGCCGTGCTGTTCGGCGGCGATCAGCATTTCGCCAGCTGCGCCTGGGGTGGTAAGGCGATAGTCGCAGAACACCTGCATGTCGTTGAGGCTTTGGGGCGGTACTTCATGGGCGCGCGGCGCGTTGGTGCTGATGGAGGTGATCAGCGCCGGTTTGCTCAGGCGTGCCGGGTCGATCACCGGCCCGGCCGAGGAGGTGCACAGCAGGATCACGTCGGCGTCTTCCAAAGCGGCATCGCAGGTTGACGCAATGCTCAAGCGAGGGTCGAGGATCTTGAGTTGTGTGGCGTCGGTCAGGCTCGGTGAAAACATACGGATGCTCTGCCAGTCGCGCAGGTTTTTCACGTAGTGCAGATGGGCCTGGGCCACCTTGCCACTGCCGATAATCGCCAAACGCCGCGCCGCCTGTGGCGCCAGCGCATCCACCGCCAACGCCGTGGTCGCGGCGGTGCGCGCGGTGGTCAGCTCGGCGGCGTCGCACAGCAGCAAGGGCTGGCCGGTTTGCATCGACATCAACAGGGTCCAGGCGGTGACCAGCGGCCCTTGCTCACGCACGATATACGGCGAGGTCTTCATGCCGTACACGCCGTCTTCAGCCAGCACACCCAGGTAGTTGATGAAGTCGCCGGCGCCCTGGGGGAATTCCACCAGTTGCTGCGCGGGTTGCACCGCGTGCCCGGCGGCCAGGTCACGGAACAGCTTGCGCAAG
The DNA here is from genome assembly GCF_979253585.1 of Pseudomonas sp. AC463. Lineage (NCBI taxonomy): Bacteria > Pseudomonadati > Pseudomonadota > Gammaproteobacteria > Pseudomonadales > Pseudomonadaceae > Pseudomonas > Pseudomonas sp. AC463. The sequence goes on from NZ_CEEDDZ010000023.1 coordinate 70,883, forward strand.
ATCTGTGGTACGTCCACCTGTGCGAGCAAATCGCGGGCTTGGGTTTGGTTGATCACGTGCGGTGTGTTGGGCATTGATGTCTCCGCGAATAAACTATTTTGTCCATTATGGACTTTTAGTTTCTTTGATCAAGCGGTAAACCTTACCCAATGAATCGAAAACCTCCCGAGAGCTTTTCCTTCAAAAACCCCACCAACGCACTCACCGACTTCGGCACGTGCGGCGAATACGGCCTTATCAGGTAAATCTCATCGGCAAACGCGCCCGTGAGCGTCCAGCCCTTGAGCACCTGCACCAGCTTGCCGCTCGCCAGCGCGGCGTGGGCGCTGAAGTCCGGGAGCAGGGCGATGCCCAGGTGGTTGAGCGCGGAGTCGCGCAGGGCTTCGCTGTTGTTGGTGGCGAAGCTGCCGGCGATGGGCACGGTGAGGCGTTCGACGTTTTTGCTGCCGCGCTCGAAGGTCCAGGCGGGCTGGTCGGTGCCGCGAGGGTAGAACAGGCAGTTGTGGGCCGACAGGTCACCCGGCTCGCGGGGTTCGCCGTGACGCTTGAGGTAGTCCTGGGTGGCGACCAGCACCGAGCCGGTGTCGCAAAGCTTCCAGGCCACGTGGGTTTCCGGTACCTGGAAACCGTGGCGCACGGCCAGGTCGTAGCCTTCGGCGGCGAGTGAACTCAAGGCATCCGACACATCCAGCTGAATGCGTACCTGCGGATACTGCTGCAAAAATTCCGACAGATGCGGCACCAGTTGCTGACGAGCAAATGCCACGGGCGCCGTAAGACGTACCAGGCCGCGAATCTCCCCGACCGAGTCGCGCACCGACGAGAAGCTGCGCGCGATCTGCGCATAGGCGCTGCGCACCTCGCGGGTCAACGACAGCCCGGCATCGGTGAGCCGCACACTGCGCGTGGTGCGGGTGACCAGGCGGGTGCCGGTGGCTTTTTCCAGGTCGGAAATACGCTGGCTCACCGCCGACTTGCTCACCCCCAGACGCGCCGCCGCAGCGGTGTAGGTACCTTGCTCTTCCAGCACCGACAGCCAATGGATATGGGTCCACAGCCCCTCGATCTCAGCCTTTTCCATGATTCGATTGTTCGCATGTAAGGACAATAAGTTCAGGATTCTGCTCTGGTTTGGAACAAAGCGAAAGCCTAAGGTGTGTTCCAACGCTACCCACCTGGATCGACTGCCATGACAACTACAATCGAGCACTACATCAACGACCAGCGCGTGAGCCGCGATGATCGCTATCAGGACGTTTACAACCCGGCCACCGGCGAAAAGACCGGCCGCGTCGCCCTGGCCAGCCGCCAGACTGTCGCCGAAGCCGTCGCCGCCGCCCAGGCTGCGTTTGACGGTTGGGCCGACACCCCGCCAATCCGCCGCGCACGGGTGTTGTTCGAATACCTGCACCTGCTGCGCGAGCGCAAGGACGATCTGGCGCGCATCATCGTCGCCGAGCATGGCAAGGTGTTCACTGACGCCCAGGGCGAAGTCGACCGGGGCATCGACATTCTCGAGTTCGCCTGCGGCATCCCCAACCTGCTCAAAGGCGAGCATTCCGACCAGGTGTCCCGCGGCATGGACAACTGGACCCTGCGCCAGCCGCTGGGTGTGGTCGCCGGCGTCACGCCGTTCAACTTCCCGGTGATGGTGCCAATGTGGATGTACCCGATCGCCATCGCGGCGGGTAACACGTTCATCCTCAAACCAAGCCCGACCGACCCGAGCGCCTCGCTGTTCATGGCCGAGCTGCTGCGTGAAGCCGGCCTGCCCAAGGGCGTGTTCAACGTGGTGCAGGGCGACAAGGAAGCGGTGGACGCGCTGCTGGATCACCCGGACGTCAAGGCCCTGAGCTTTGTTGGCTCGACGCCGATTGCCCAGTACATCTACGAAACCGGCGCGCGCAACGGCAAGCGCGTACAAGGCTTGGGCGGCGCGAAAAACCACATGGTGGTGATGCCCGACGCCGACATCGAAAAAACCGTCGACGCGCTGATGGGCGCCGCGTACGGCAGTGCCGGCGAACGCTGCATGGCGATTTCGGTGGCGGTGCTGGTGGGCGATGTGGGCGACAAAGTCGTCGCTGCCTTGACCGAGCGCGCAAAGCTTCTGCGCATCACCGACGGCCGCGACCTCAAGGCCGAGATGGGCCCGATCGTGTCCCGCGCGGCACTGGAACGCATCAGTGGCTACATCGAACAAGGCGTGCAAGCCGGCGCGCAACTGCTGCTCGACGGGCGTGACTACGTGCCCACCGAAGCCGGTCTGGAGAACGGCTTCTGGCTGGGCGCGACGTTGTTCGACCACGTGACCAAGGAAATGAGCATCTACCGCGAAGAAATCTTCGGCCCGGTGCTGGCCTGCGTGCGCGTGAATGACTTCGGCGAAGCGATCCAACTGGTCAACGACCACGAATTCGGCAACGGCGTGAGCTGCTTCACCCGCGACGGCAACATCGCCCGCGAATTTGCCCGGCGCATCCAGGTGGGCATGGTCGGCATCAACGTGCCGATCCCGGTGCCGATGGCCTGGCACGGGTTTGGTGGCTGGAAGAAGAGCCTGTTTGGCGACATGCATGCGTATGGCACTGAGGGTGTGCGCTTCTACACCAAGCAGAAATCGATCATGCAGCGCTGGTCGGAAAGCATCGAGCAGGGCGCGGAGTTTGCGATGCCGGTGTCGAAGTAACGGTTGAGAGAACACCGCAGGACAAATGTGGGAGGGGGCTTGCCCCCGATAGCGGAGTGTCAGTCACTGAAGATATTGACTGAACCACCGCCATCGGGAGCAAGCCCCCTCCCACTTTTTATTGCATTCAGGCCATGGCTTTTGCCGGTTTCAGGCACTCGATGGAGCGGTCCACGGTGGTCCTGGCAATTTCCAGCAAATGCCACACCGCCAGAATTTTCGCGCGTTCGGGGCTCGCCAATTGCTCACCGCAATCGAGCGCAGTGGCCGAAGCACTGTCGAGCAAACTGGCGGTATAGAGCAGGGCGTCTTCGAAGCTTAACTCTTCGATTTGAACACCGTGGGTAGGCAGGTAATGGTCGATGGCGCGGTTGAACGCTGCGCGGTCTTTGGCTGAACTGCGGGGTGGGTCGGGGACGGCTTTGTTCATGGTGTAACTCCGTGATGATTAGGAGTCGACACCCTTCGCGACTAAACAAATGGGTGGCGGCTGTACGCAGGTTAGTCGACCGGCCATCACGCGAATCCGGCGCACCCGAAGGTGCCCTACGCACAGCCACCATAAAGCTGATGGAAGACCGTGCGCGTGATGGTTAGCGGGCGACTAAACCCGATCACTGATAAGCAGTGACGGATCGCAGACTAGCCCCCGATTCCAACAGGCACAAGGCGCCGGGGATTGTCTAGGAAACGTCCTGCAATTAAAAGCGACACGCCTTGCTGGCCCTTTACAAACCATGACAAAAGGCCAGCGCCTACAGATTGTTTTCGATCAAGTGTTGACGGCAAAACAGATGCCGAGTACTGTACATAAACACAGTGTTTAAGCGCTGATCGACCAACACCCGGCAACCTCAGCCATGCCAAACACTGTGTGCAAGTTAACGGATTAACTTGATGCACAGGCTCGTCAAACCGAGCCATTTTTATTTATAGAGAGGGAACTCATGTCGTATCCAGAAAGCAAACTCACCGGCTTGACCGGTTTCGCCCTTGCGGCAAAAGTCACCGGCGGCTGGGCTGGCCCGGTGGTCAGTATCACCACGCTCGATCAACTCAAGGCCAATATTGGCGACACCACCCCACGGGTGCTGGTGATCAACAGCAATATCTCGGCGTCGAGCCTGACCAAAGTCAATATGGGCGCCAACAAGACCCTGATCGGCTCTTTCCAGAACCGTACCCTGGAGAATATCCACCTGCGTGCCACCGCGCAGTCGCAGAACATCATTCTGCAGAACATTATCTTCAAGCATTCGGCAAGCATTAAGGCCAATGACGATATTCAGGTGTACCTGAACTACGGCAGCAAATACTGGATCGACCATTGCTCTTTTGTCGGCCACACCTGGTCTACCACGGATGGCAGTGAAGACAAGTTGGTGTATATCGGTGAAAAGGCCGACTACGCCACTATCAGCAACTGCTTCTTCGGTAACCACAAGTATGGTTTGATCTTCGGTCACCCGGCCGATGACAACAAAGCGGAGTTTAATGGCTACCCACGCCTCACACTCTGCCATAACCGCTTCGACAATATGGAAGTGCGCGCGCCGGGGTTGATGCGTTATGGTTATTTCCACGTGTATAACAACTACGTGAATAACTTCCACCTGGGCTTTACCCTGGCGCAGAACGCCAATATCCTCTCGGAAAGCAATTATTTCGGCGAGGGCAGCCAGAACAAAGGCATGTTGGACGATAAGGGCACCGGCACCTTCACCGACACCAACAGTGTGCCGGCGATCACCAACCAAAAGTCGCCGAAGGGGCAGTGGACGGCGAGCTCCAACTACAACTACGCCTTGAAAACCGCGGCCCAGGCCAAGGATTTCACCCAGAAAAATGCCGGTGCTCAGGCGGCGGCGCTGGTCTTCGGTGGCTGAACCCAAGCGTTTCTTTAACGATTGACCTTCCTCAGGAGCGCCTCGATTGATCGAGGCGTTGCTTACCCCTACGTGGATAAAGATACAAACGCACGAATGATGGTAGTTGTTTAGCTAACTTTCTATTAAGTAGACCTTAATTGCGCATGCCATTATTTTTATATCAAGGATATAAGTACAGTGATGGCCTTTGTAATCTAAATAATTCTTCATGTTGAGGTGAGCAAGGTTCCATGTTAAACCTTGTTTCGCACTTATAGAGCCAACAACGGCTCGCTCTTTTCAGTCGCAATCAAGTTGCTGGCTGTGAGTGTTATTTAATCTTCGCTTGTCACTAAAGCGTCAGTAAAAGGACATCATCATGAAACCTGCGAATCACACACCCACTCGTTGGACCCGGGCCGATGCGCTGAAAGTTAATGAAAATGACCCGACGACGACACAGCCGTTAGTGAGTCCCGACTTTCCTGTCATGAGTGACACCGTGTTTATCTGGGACACCATGCCCTTGCGTGAACTGGATGGCACGGTGGTATCCGTCGATGGTTGGTCGGTCATCTTCACGTTGACCGCAGACCGTCGCCCGCATGACCCACAATTCATCAATGCCGATGGCCGTTACGACATCAAGCGTGATTGGGAAGACCGTCACGGCCATGCGCGCATGTGCTACTGGTACTCGCGCACTGGCAAAGACTGGATCTTCGGTGGCCGCGTGATGGCCGAAGGGGTTTCGCCGACCACCCGTGAATGGGCGGGTACGCCGATCCTGACCAACAACAACGGCGATATCGACCTGTATTACACCTGCGTAACGCCGGGCGCCACGATTGCCAAAGTCAAAGGCCGGGTGGTCACCTCGGACACCGGCGTTACCCTGGAAGGCTTCACTGAGGTCAAGTCGCTGTTTGACGCCGATGGCACGTATTACCAGACCGAAGCGCAAAATTCGACCTGGAACTTCCGCGACCCCAGCCCGTTTATCGACCCAAACGATGGCAAGTTGTACATGGTGTTTGAAGGCAATGTCGCCGGTGAACGTGGCACTCACGAGGTGGGCCCGGATGAACTCGGTTTGGTGCCACCGGGCCATGAAGAAGTCGGTGGCGCGCGCTATCAAGTGGGCTGTATCGGCATTGCCGTGGCCAAGGACTTAAGCGGTGAAGAATGGGAAATCCTACCGCCGCTGGTGACGGCGGTTGGCGTGAACGATCAAACCGAACGCCCGCATTACGTGTTCCAAGACAACAAGTATTACCTGTTCACCATCAGTCACAAGTTCACCTATGCAGACGGCGTGACGGGGCCGGATGGCGTCTACGGGTTTGTTGGCGAGCATCTGTTTGGTCCCTACACGCCGATGAATGCCTCTGGGCTGGTGCTTGGCAACCCACCGTCGCAGCCATTCCAAACCTATTCGCATTGCGTGATGCCCAATGGCTTGGTGACCTCGTTTATCGACAGCGTGCCTACCACCGGCGATGACTACCGTATTGGCGGCACCGAGGCGCCTACCGTGAGGATTGTATTGAAGGGGGACCGTTCGTTTGTGCAGGAGGCTTATGACTACGGTTACATCCCGGCGATGCGTGATGTTGTACTGAGCCAGTAAACCCAGCAAAAAAGTCCTAAGAGGCTAATGCCGATCAGTCAAGAGATAGCACTGGCCACAGCTACAGTGTTCACTCTTGATTGGTCGGCATTATTGATTCGAATGACTGGGTGCGTTGGCAGGCTTCAGCGCCGCCCGGCCCGCGTACTCACATCCACCCACACCGCCAGCACCAAAATGCTGCCCTTCACGATCATCTGCCAATAGCTGTCCACATCCAGCATCGACATGCCATTGTCCAGGCTGGTAATCACCAACGCCCCCAGCAACGCGCCGTACACAGTGCCGGAGCCACCGCGCATGGAGGTGCCGCCGATGAAACACGCGGCGATGGCATCCAGCTCACCCATATTGCCCGCCGACGGGGAGCCGGCCGCCAGGCGTGCGGTGTTGACCAGGCCGGCGAGGGCGCACATCACGCCCATGATGCCGAAGATCCACAGTTTCACCGCCTGCACATTGATGCCCGACAGGCGCGTGGCTTCCATATTGCTGCCCACCGCATACACGCGGCGGCCGAACACGGTCTGGCTGGTGACGTAGCTGAACACGCCGAGCAACACCAGCAACAGCAGCACCGGCACCGGGATGCCGTCGTAGCTGTTGAGGGTAGTGACGAAGCCGGCGAGTACCGCACCAATCAGCCCAACGCGCAGCACATCACGCACCAGGGAATGCGCCGCCAAGCCATGCAATGCGCGGTTGCGCCGTTGTTTCCAGGTTAAAAAGAGTGTGAGGGCAAACAGCAGCACCCCAAGCCCAATCCCCACCGAATGCGGCAAATACCCCTGGCCCACATACACCAGCGACGGCGAAACCGGCGCAATGGTGGTGCCGCCGGTGATCCCCAGCAAAATCCCGCGAAACGCCAGCATGCCGCCCAGGCCGACGATGAATGAGGGGATGCGCAGGTAGGCGGTCATGTAGCCGTTGGCCAAGCCGATCATCAACCCGGCCAGCGCTACCAGGCTGAGGTTGGCCAGCAGCGGGACGTGATAGACCACATCCAGAATCGCCGCCAGCCCGCCGAGCAAGCCGAGCATGGACCCCACCGACAAGTCGATCTCGCCGCTGATGATCACCAGCACCATGCCGCACGCGAGTATCCCGGTGATCGACATCTGCCGCAGCAGGTTGGACAGGTTGCGCGGCGTGAGAAAACCACCCTCGGTCTGCCAACTGAAAAACAGCCAGATCACCGCCACGGCGATCACCAGGGCGAGCATTTTGTAGCGGGTAAAAAGGTGTTTGACCTGATTCATCTACGCGGTCTTCCGATTGTTATTGTTTTGGCTGAGCGCGGCGGCGAGCACCTGTTCCTGGGTGAGCCCTTCGTTGATGAAATCCCCACGCAACTGGCCGTCGCCAATCACCAGCACGCGGTTGGACACGCCGAGCACCTCGGCCAGCTCCGAGGACACCATGATGATCGCCACGCCCTCGGCGGCCAGCGCGCCCATCAGTTTGTAGATCTCATACTTGGCGCCCACGTCCACGCCGCGCGTGGGTTCATCGAGGATCAGCACCTTGGGCTTGGCCATGAGCATTTTCGCCAGCACGGCCTTTTGCTGGTTGCCACCGGACAGGCTGGTGATCGGCAAAAACGGGCTGGCGGTTTTCAGGTGCATGCGCGCGATCTGCTGGTCGATGCTGCCCAGCTCGGCTTCGGCGTCGATGCGGGTCATGTGCGCATAGTTGCCGAGCACCGCCAGGGTGATGTTCTGGCCCACGCCCAGGTCGGGGATGATGCCTTGGCGCTTGCGGTCCTCGGGCACCATGCACAGCCCGGCGCGGATCGACTTGAGCGGCGTGCGTGTGTCGATCACCTCGCCGTCCAGCCACACCTCGCCGCTGTAGCGGCCGGGGTAGGCGCCAAACAACGCGGACACCAGCTCCGTGCGCCCGGCGCCCACCAGCCCGGCGATGCCGAGGATTTCCCCGCGCCTGAGCACAAAGGAAATGTCGTCCACGCGCTTGCGCTTGGGGTTGTCGACGTCATAGCAGGTGACATTGCGCGCCTCGAAAATCACCTCGCCCACGTCATGCGGCTCGGTGGGGTAGAGGTTGCTCATCTCGCGGCCGACCATCTGCGTGATGATCTGCGGTATGTCCATGTCCGCCATGGCGGTGGTTGCGATGTGCTTGCCATCGCGGATCACCGCAATGGTGTCGCACACCGCCGCCACTTCATCGAGCTTGTGGGAGATGTACACGCAGGCCACACCCTTGGCCTTGAGGTCACGGATGATGTCGAGCAGCACCTCGATTTCCGAACGGGTCAGGGCCGAGGAGGGCTCGTCCAGAATCAACAGGCGCGCCTGTTTATTCAGCGCCTTGGCGATTTCCACCAGTTGCTGGTAACCGCCGCCGTACTGCGACACCGGCAGCGCCACGTTCATGTCCGGCACCTTGAGTTCACGCATCAAGGCTTCGGCGCGGTGGATCATGGCCGGGTAGTTCATGCGCCCGCCCGGCAACGTCAGTTCATGGCCCATGAAGATGTTCTCGGCCACCGACAAGTCGGGCACCAGGGTCAGTTCCTGGTGGATGATGACGATGCCCGCGGCCTCGGTTTCGCTGATGGATTGGGCCTTGAGCGGTTGCCCATCCCAGAGAATTTCACCCTCCCAGGTGCCGTACGGGTAGACCGCCGACAGCACCTTCATCAAGGTAGATTTGCCGGCACCGTTTTCACCGCACAGGCCCACGCACTCACCGGGCCGCACCTTGATATCGATGCCGTTGAGGGCGTTGACACCGCCAAAACTTTTGACGATGCCGTTCATTTGCAGGAGGTAGTCGGCCATCACGGTCACTGCCCGGCAATCTGCTCTTTGGTATAGAACCCGTCTTTCTCCAACAGGTCGATATTGGCCTTGGTCAACGGGGTCGGGGTGAGCAGGATGGTGTCGACCTTTTTGCTGCCGTTGTCGTATTGCGAGCTGTAGGTGGGCTTCTCGTTACGCGCCAGTTGCACCGAGAGCCTGGCGGCTTCCGAGGCGATCAGCTTGAGCGGCTTGTACACGGTCATGGTCTGGGTGCCGTCGATCACGCGCTTGATCGCGGCGAGGTCGGCGTCCTGACCGGAGATTGGCACCTTGCCCGCGAGTTTCTGCGCGGCCAGGGCCTGGATCGCACCGCCGGCGGTGGCGTCGTTGGAGGCGACGATCGCGTCGATCTTGTTGTTGTTCCGGGTCAGGGCGTTTTCGACGATGCTCAGGGCTTCGGTCGGGTTCCATTCCTTGACCCACTGCTGGCCGACAATCTTGATGTCGCCCTTGTCGATGGCCGGTTGCAGCACTTTCATCTGGCCTTCGCGCAGCACCTTGGCGTTGTTGTCGGTGGGCGCGCCGCCGAGCAGGAAGTAGTTGCCCTTGGGCGCCGCTTGCAGCACGCCGCTGGCCTGCATTTCGCCGACTTTTTCGTTATCGAAGGAAATGTAGGCGTCGATGTCTGCATTGAGAATCAGGCGGTCATAGGACACCACTTTGATCCCGGCTTTCTTGGCTTCGGCGACCGCGTTGGTCAGCACCGTGGCGTTGAACGGCACGATCACGATCACGTCGACGCCGCGTGAGATGAGGTTTTCGATCTGCGAGATTTGCTTCTGCTCGTTGGCATCGGCGGACTGCACGAAGACCTTGGCATCAAGCTTTTCTGCCGCTGCGACAAAATAGTCGCGGTCGCGGGACCAGCGTTCAAGGCGCAGGTCGTCGATGGAGAAACCGATTTTCGGGTGGGCGGAATCGGCCATCACCGGCAGGGCCAGCAGGGCCAGGGCAGAGGCGAGCAGGGTACGTGTGAATGCTTTCATGGTGGTGCGTCCTTTTATTGTTGTTGGAAAGACACAGCGTGGTGCGGGTAGAACTGTAGAGGGTCCCTGGACATTTGCGCGCCAAGTTTTGTCGCGCAAATGTCACAGCGCTTCAACCATAGATATATCGGTTGACTACGCCTTCGAGCATCTCCTGCCGCCCACTCACGGCCTGCGGGTTAAGCTCGTTGGCAAACGCATGCTCGGCGAGTGACTCCAGGCTGAACTCCCCGGCCAGTACCGCCTGGCCCAGCGGCTGCTGCCAACCGGCGTAGCGCTGGTCCTTGAACTGCTGCAAGCGGTCGTTTTGCACCATGGCGGCCGCGCGTTCCAGGGCCAGCGCCAGGGTGTCCATGGCGGCCACGTGGCCGTGGAACAGGTCGACATCGTCGAGGCTCTGGCGGCGCACCTTGGAGTCGAAATTGTAGCCGCCGTTCTTGAAACCGCCGGCCTTGAGAATCTCGTAGGTGGCCAGGGTCATCTCTTCGACGCTGTTGGGGAACTGGTCTGTATCCCAGCCGTTCTGCGGGTCGCCACGGTTGGCGTCGATACTGCCGAAGATGCCGAGGGACACGGCGGTGGCGATCTCATGATGAAAACTGTGCCCGGCCAGGGTCGCGTGGTTGGCCTCGATATTCACCTTGATCTCGTGTTCCAGGCCGTACTCATGCAGGAAGCCGAACACCGTGGCGCTGTCGTAATCGTATTGGTGCTTGGTCGGCTCCTGGGGCTTGGGCTCGATCAGCAGGTCGCCCTTGAAGCCGATTTTGTGCTTGTGCTCGACCACCATGCGCATAAAGCGCCCGAGCTGTTCGCGCTCGCGTTTGAGGTCGGTATTGAGCAAGGTTTCATAACCTTCGCGGCCGCCCCACAACACATAGTTGGAACCCTTGAGCCGCAGGGTCGCGTTCATCGCGCTGAACACTTGCGCGGCGGCGTAGGCGAACACCTGCGGGTCCGGGTTGCTCGCGGCGCCGGCGGCAAAGCGCGGGTTGCTGAAGCAGTTGGCGGTGCCCCATAGCAGCTGGATGCCGGTCTGTTCCTGATGGCGTTCGAGGTGGTCGACCATCTGCGCAAAGTGGTTGCGGTATTCGTTGAGCGAGCTGCCTTCCGGGGCCACGTCGGTGTCGTGGAAGCTGTAGTAGTCGATGCCCAGCTTGGAGAAAAACTCAAAGGCCGCGTCGGCCTTGCCGATCGCCAGTTCCATCGGGTCGCCGCTCTTCTGCCACGGGCGTTTGAAGGTGCCCACGCCGAACATGTCTGCGCCCGGCCAGACGAAGGTGTGCCAGTAGCAGGCGGCCATGCGCAGGTGTTCGCGCATGGGTTTGCCGAGGATGAGTTTATTCGCGTCGTAATGGCGAAAGGCGAGGGGCGAGTCGCTGCTGGGGCCTTCGAAGCGGATCTTCTCGACACCGGGGAAGTACGGCATGGCGTTTTTCCTTATTGTTCTTGGCGGTGTCCCGATACTAGCAACGGCGCCTGGCCTGCCGATTATGAAAATCACCAAGGTGTAGTGCGATTTTGAGTGGCGAGGGCTAACCTGTGGTCACCGGCCTCAGGACAACAACAATGAAAACCCTACCGCCCGTGCATCGCATCGCCTTGCTGTTCAACGGCAGCAAAATCTACGACCGGGGCATCATCACCGGCATCGGCAATTACCTGAGCAGCACCCGCGCATCCTGGGACCTGTTCCTCGAAGAGGACTTCCTGTGTCGCCTGCGAGGCATCGAGCGCTGGCAGGGTGACGGCATCATTGCCGACTTCGATGACCCATTGATCGGCGAGGCGCTGGCCGGCTGCAAGCTGCCGGTGGTGGCGGTCGGCGGCTCCTACCAGGACGCGCGCGCCTACCCCCAGGGCATTCCCTATGTGGCCACCGACAACGATGCGTTGATGAAGCTGGCCTACGAGCACCTGATCGAAGCCGGGCTGACGCGCTTTGCCTGTTTCAGCCTGCCCGAAGCCCAGGCCAACCGCTGGGCCCAGGAGCGTGAAAAAGCCTTCAAACGCCTGATGCACCGCGACGGTTTGCCGGTGGAGGTGTATCGCGGCCTGGGCACCAGCGCGCCGCTGTGGGACAGCGCGGTGGAGCAGCAGATCGCCTGGCTGCAGGCCTTGCCCAAGCCCATCGGCATCATCGCCGTCACCGATGCGCGCGCCCGGCAATTGCTGCAAGCCTGCCTCACCGCCGGCATCGCCGTACCGGAGCAAGTGGCGTTGATCGGCATCGACAACGACCCGCTGACTCGCACCCTCACGCGGGTGCCGCTGAGTTCGGTGATCCAGGGCACGGAAACCATGGGCCGCACGGCGGCGGCGCTGCTGCACCAGATGCTGCATGGCAAGCCCTGCACCGGCACGCAGATTCTGGTGCCGCCGGAGGCGATCAATGTGCAGGCCTCCAGCTTGCATCAACCCTTGGGCAATCCGTATGTGATGCAGGCGCTGCTGTTTATCCGCCAGTACGCCTGCCAGGGCATCAAGACCGCGCAGGTGGCGGCCTATGTCGGCGTGTCGCGCTCATCCCTGGAAGCGCACTTTCGCAAGGTGCGCGGGTGCAGCGTGCATGACGAGATCCTGCGCTTCAAACTCGCCGCCGCTGCCAAAGGCCTGGAAAGCCAGGGCCTGGCGATTGCCGATATCGCCTCGAGCTGCGGCTTCAAGTCGGCGCAGTACCTGCACACGGTGTTTCGGCGCGAGTTTGGGTGTACGCCGAGGGAGTATCAGCAGGGTTCCCTGGCAACTACATGACTAAAGGACACAGGGGAGCCAAATGTGGGAGGGGCGGTGCGACGATTCGACTTGCCCCCGATTGCAGTGGGTCAGCCAACAATTATGTAGCTGATCCACCGCTATCGGGGGCAAGTCGAATCGTCGCACCGCCCTCCCACAAATTTGACCGCGTTTCAGGGGATTAGAACACTGCCTTGACCTGCAGGCCCAACACCAGCGCGTTATCGATCTTCTCCCCGGAAAACGCCCCCGGCTCGATGATGTATTGCACATCCGGGCGCAGGTTCAGCCACGGCGTGGCCTGGTAGCCGTAGCTGAGTTCGATCAGCTGTTCGGCGTTGTTCAGGTTGGGGTAATCGTTGCCAGCCTTGACCGCGGCCAGTTCCTGCACATCCCGGCTGCGCGTATTCGGCACCGCGCGGCCATAACCCAGGGCGACGGTATCCCGTGGTCGACCCTCGAACGGCTTGTACAACACCACGCCAGCGCCGTACCACTTGCTGAACGGTGAAGCCGCTTCACTGGCCGCCGAGTATTGGCCGAAGGCGTGCAGCACGCGGCCGGCGGATGAGCTGGACGCCCACACCGCCTGGTCGATCAGCAGGTAGTGCCCGCCGCGCCCGCTCACGTCTTTATCGCTGCCGATGCGTTTGACGTCGGAGCTGTCGTAGTAATAGCCCAGTTTGTATTCACCCGGCAGCGTGCCCGCGTGTTTGTAGATCAGCTCGATGGGCACCACGGTGCCGGTGGTGTGCTTGGAGCTCAGTTTCCAGGCGCGGCTGGAGTCGCCGTTGCTCTCAGGGTCGACATTGAAAGCCGCGACACGCAGCTGCCAGTTGGGTGAGAAGTCGTATTTCACCCGCGCACCCAGGCGCGCGTTCGGGTAGTTGGTCCAGCCGCTGCCACCGGACATGTTCAGCGGGTGCCCGCAGAAACCGGCGTTCATGAAGTTGCACAGGATGCCGCTGTCGAGGCCGCCGAGGTCATTGCCCATGGCCATGTAGCCGAGCTTGAGGTTCAGCGCCGGGGTGAACAGCGTGCGCTCGTAACTCAGTTCGGTGAGGCGGGTGTAGAGGCCACCGTAGTTTTCCTGGATCGGCAGGCGGTTGCCCACCAGGTCCTCGGAGGCGCTGTTGCCGCGCCGGTCGTTGAGGGTCAGCTGGATGCGGTCGCCGTTATTGAAGCCATACAGCTTGCCCAGATCGAACTGCACGCCCAGCTTGAGGTTTTGCGAGTAGCGCGCCGAGCGGTGCTGGCCGCCGTGGGCGTTGTAGGCGGTTTCGCCGCTGTAGTCGCCGGTAAAGCGAATGCCTTGTTCGTCCAGCTCGCGGCGCAGGCCGCCCCAGTCGCCGGTCAGTGTGGTGTCGTCGGCTTGTACGGGCAGGGCGGCGCCCAAGGCCAGGCCCAGCAACAGGCGCCCAAGGGAAAGATGAGAAGAGGGGGTCATGCGGGTTTTCCAAAGCAAAAGGCGCGGTGCGGGGGGCACCGCGCCTGGAGGGGGTTATGGCAAGGCGTAGGCGATCACGTAGTCGCCACGGTCGGTGGACTGGCGTGCACCGCCGGCGGTGATGACGATGTACTGCTTGCCGGTTTTCGGCGACACATAGGTCATCGGGCCACCCTGGCTGCCGACGGGCAGGCGGGCTTTCCAGATTTCATCACCGTTGCCGCTGTTGAAGGCGCGCAGGTAGAAGTCCTGGGTACCGGCGATAAAGATCAGGCCGCCCTGGGTCGACAGGGTGCCGCCGAGGGTCGGCAGGCCGATCTTGATCGGCAAGTGCATGCGGATGCCGAGCGGGCCGGTGTCTTCAACGGTGCCGACCGGCACTTGCCAGGCGACTTTCTGGGTTTTCATGTCGATGGCGGTCAGGGTGCCGAACGGCGGCGCCTGGCACGGAATGCCGGCCACCGACAGGAAGCGGTTTTTGTTCACCGCATACGGCGTGCCCTTGAGCGGGACGGCGCCCATGCCGGTATTCAGCGCTTCGCCACCGGAGGAAGCCTGGGCGTTTTTCTGCGCCGGCACCATCTGGATCCACAGGCCCAGGCGCATGTCGTTGACGAAGATAAAACCGTGCACCGGGTCGGTGGAGATGCTGCCCCAGTTCATGCCGCCGAGCGAACCCGGGAAGCTCAGGGATTTATCGGTGCCCGGCGCGGTGTACAGGCCGTCGTAGCGCATGCCCTTGAAGTCGATGCGGCACAGCAGCTGGTCGTACGGGGTGGCGCCCCACATGTCCGATTCGGTCAGGGTTTGCGCGCCGATCTGCGGCATGCCCACCGACTTTGGCTGGGTCGGCGAGTAAGGCTCGTTGGGGATGTTGGCGGCCTTGACCGGTACGTCCTTGACCTCGGTCAGCGGCTTGCCGGTGGCGCGGTCGAGCACATAGATCTGCCCGGCCTTGGTGCCGATCACTACCGCAGGTACGGCTTTGTCACTGCCTGGCGGGGTGAAGTCGATCAGGCTTGGCTGCATCGGCAGGTCGAAGTCCCACAGGTCATTGTGGACGGTCTGGTACACCCACTTTTCAGCACCGGTGGAGGCGTCCAGCGCCAGTACGGAAGCACCGTATTTGTGGTTGAGCTGGGTGCGTTCCACGCCGTAGATGTCGGTGGACGAGCTGCCCATCGGCAGGAACACGGTGTTCATCAGCGGGTCGTAGGACATCGGCGCCCAGCTGTTCGGCGTGCTGCGCACGTAGGTGCTGTCGCCGGTCGGGGCTTTTTTGTCTTCCGGGTTGCCGGGGTCGAAAGCCCAGCGCATTTGGCCGGTGATCACGTCGAAACCACGGATCACGCCGCCCGGCATGTCGGTTTGCACGTTATCGGCGACGCGGCCGCCGACCACGACGGTGGTGCCGGCGATCAGTGGCGCGGAGGACAATTGGTAGTAGCTGTCCGGCACATTGCCCAGGCCGGCCTTGAGGTCCACCTGGCCATGGGTGCCGAAGTCTTCGCAGAATTTGCCGGTGTCGGCATCTACGGCGATCAGGCGCGCATCGATGGTGTTGGTCAGCAGGCGACGCTGGCACTGCGCACCGGCAGGCACGCTGGCGGCAATGATCGGCGAGCTGTTTGGCTGGGTCGGCTGGGCGAGCGGCGCGGTGGCGTCGAAATACGCCATGCCGCGGCAACGCTGCCACACCGCCGACTTGGCGTTAACTTCGTTCTTCCACAG
This sequence comes from Pseudomonas sp. AC463, assembly GCF_979253585.1. Classification (NCBI taxonomy): domain Bacteria; kingdom Pseudomonadati; phylum Pseudomonadota; class Gammaproteobacteria; order Pseudomonadales; family Pseudomonadaceae; genus Pseudomonas; species Pseudomonas sp. AC463. Next base: position 86,798 of record NZ_CEEDDZ010000023.1, read on the forward strand.
CTCTTTGCCGGTGTCGGCGTCGAGGGCGATCAGGTTGTTGTGCGGCGTGCAGATGAAGACTTTGTTGCCGATCTGCAGGGGCGTCAGCTGGTCTTCGGCGCCGTTGCCGTCGCTGATGGCCACGTCACCGGTGTGGTAGGTCCACGCTACTTTGAGCTTGTCGATGTTGTCGCGGTTGATCTGGTCCAGCGCAGCGAAGCGGCTGCCGCCTTCGGTATTACCGTAGTGGGCCCAGTCTTTCTGCGCATCGGCGGCGGCCACCGGCGTGATGCCCGGGCCGGCGCCGGTCGGAGCGACGCTTGGGTGGGCGACAAACATATTGCCCGCCGCAACCGCTACGCCTACCGCCAATACGGCAGCGACACCGTAGGCAGCGCGTGCCGGTCTGCCCACGAGCAGCGGGTAGACCAGCGCCACGACCATGCCGATCGCGGCAAACATGAACACCCGCGAGAACAGCGGCCAGAACACCAGGCCCACATCGGCCACGGCCCAGATCGCGGTGCCCACCAGGAACGCGGCGAATAACCACGCGCCGGCCGGCTTGCGCAGGGCAATCAACAGACCGGAAACGGCCATCACCGCGCCGCCCACCAGGAAGTACCAGGAACCTCCCAGGCTGACCAGTTTTACGCCGCCGACGGCAAGCGCGAGGCCGAGCAGGGCGATGATAACGCCCAGGCCCAGGAGTAAGAATCTAGAGACGCCAGTGGCGCGCGATGCTCGTTTCATATCGAAAAGACTCGAGTGAGAGAGGGCAAAGACGCGATTTTAGCAAGATAAGTAACTGGTTAGTACATTAGAGTCCTGCAATAGACTATTGCAGGTGCTGCGATGATGGGCTGAGGCTAAATGTCGCGTGTGTGGGGAGAGTGTAGACAGGTGGGAGGGGGCTTGCCCCTCCCACCTCATGAATCAACGAAACGCCGGCACCACCTGTTCGATAAACAGCGCCAACGACTTCTTCTTCTCGGCATGGGGCAGGCTGTTGTCGCACCAGAAGCTGAACTCATCCACGCCCAGTTCCTGGTAGTACTGGATGCGCGGGATGATCTCGGCGGCGGTGCCGATCATCGCGGTTTTGTGCAGGCTTTCCAGTTCGAACTCGGGGCGCGCGGCGAATTTTTCTTCCGGGCTCGGCTCCAGGAAACCATTGACCGGCACGGTCTTGTTGCCGAACCAGGCATCGAAGGTGCGATAGAACCTGGAGATCGCCTTGGCGCCGACCTTCCAGCCTTCCGGGTCATCGGCGGCGTGCACGTGGGTGTGGCGCAGCACCATCAGTTGCGGGCGCGGCACATCCGGATTGTTGTCGAGGGCGGCCTGGAATTTGTTTTTCAGGTCGAGGACTTCTTCGTCGCCCTTCATCAGCGGCGTGACCATCACGTTGCAGCCGTTGGCCACCGCGAAGTTGTGGGAGTCCGGGTCGCGGGCGGCGATCCACATCGGCGGGTTGGGCTGCTGGATTGGCTTGGGCACGCTGGTGGAGGTGGGGAATTTCCAGATATCGCCGTCGTGGGCGTAGTCGCCTTTCCACAGCGCGCGCACCACCGGCACCATCTCGCGCAGTGCCTGGCCGCCGCTGGAGGCGGGCATGCCGCCGGCCATGCGGTCGAACTCGACCTGGTAGGCACCGCGGGCCAGGCCGACTTCCATGCGCCCGTTGCTGATCACGTCGAGCAATGCGCATTCGCCCGCCACCCGCAGCGGGTGCCAGAACGGCGCGATGATGGTGCCGGCGCCGAGGTGAATGGTGGTGGTCTTGGCCGCGAGGTAAGCCAGCAACGGCATCGGGCTGGGCGAGATGGTGTATTCCATGGCGTGGTGTTCGCCAATCCATACGGTGCTGAAGCCACCGGCCTCGGCCATCAGGGTCAGTTCGGTCAAGTCTTCGAACAGCTGACGGTGGCTGACACTTTCATCCCAGCGTTCCATGTGTACGAACAGCGAAAACTTCATGACGCTCACCTCGAATCTTTTGTGATCGGCCTGTCGACTGCGGGCCCTTAAGTACTCTCGCCAATCTGAAGCGTGCCCGTGATAACGGCTGTTCGGCGGATTGATTGTTGGTATACCATAATACGGAATATCCGCAAAACTTTTCTCTCCAACGGTCGCACCCTCACCTCACAAGGAAGGCGAGCTAGATGAACATCAAACAAAAATTGATCCTGGCGTTTGCGGTGATCGCCAGCCTACCGGTGATTCTGGTGGCTGTGCTGATCATCCTCAATGTGCGGCATGAAGCCCGCGATGGTTTTGTCGACAGCAGTGGCCGCGAGATCCGCCAGGTCGACAATGCCATGCAACTGTTTTTCGAGGGCATCAGCCAGAACGTCGGCTACCTGGCGGCGCACCCACAGCTGCAGAGCATCCATGGCGATGTGAAACGCTACCTGGCCAGCGATGCCGCGCAAGTCGCCCCTGGCGAACGCGACCAGCAGCTGTTCGAGTTGTTCGAGGGCCTGGCCAAGAGCCACTCGGCCTACACCTACCTGTCCCTCGGCACCGAAGATGGCGGCTACGTGTTCTGGCCCGGCGACCCCAAGCTGGCCAACTACGATCCGCGCACGCGGCCCTGGTATAAGACGGCCATGGCCCAGCCGGGCAAGACCCTGCGCACCCAAGCCTATTATTGGGCGGCCGATGATGTGGTACTGGTGAGCACCGTGCAGAGTTTCAACGACCGCCAGGGCAAGGCGAGCGGGGTGGTCAACATTGACGTGTCACTCAAGCAACTGACCGATCTGGTCAAGCAGATCAAGCTGGGCGAGAGCGGCTACCTGATGTTGATGGAAGCCAACAACACCGTGCTGGTGGACCCAAGCGATCCGTCCCACAACTTCAAGCCGCTCGGCGAGCTGGGTGATGGCTACCGCCAGTTGAGCGAAGCCGGCCCCGGCCTGGTGCAGGTCGAATTGGCCGGTGAGCGTTACATGGCAATGGTGTGGCCGTCCGAGGCATTGGGCTGGCGCTTTGTCGGGCTGGTGCGCGAGAGTGAAGTGATGGCCGGCGCAGTACGGCTGACCTGGCTGATCGCCGCCATCGCATTGGCGTGCGGCGTGTTGTTTGCGGTGGTGGGTGCGTGGTTTGCCGGGCTGATCGTCAAGCCGATTCGCGGCGTGGCCAGCGGTCTGGAAGGCATCGCCCAGGGTGAAGGTGATTTGACTGCGCGCCTGGAGGTGAACGGCCGCGACGAGACGGCGCAACTGGCCGGCTGGTTCAACCAGTTCCTCGAAGCGATTCGCACCCTGATCCAGCGCATCGGCCAGGCCGCCGGGCAGATCCACAGCAGCTCCGGGAGTGCCACTGAAGTCTCGGTGGAAATGGCCGACGTCGCCGCGCGTCAGCGCGAAGCGGTGGACATGGTTTCCACCGCGTTCCACGAAATGGTCGCCACTTCCAATGAAGTTGCGCGCTCCTGCAGCCAGGCCGCCGACTCGGCCGACAACGGCCAGCGCCAGGCCCACACCGGGCAGCAGCAGATCGACGCGGCGGTGAGCAGCGTCGGGCGTCTGAGCGAAGAAATCGGCCATTCCGCCCAGGCCATGGAGCAGCTGGAAAAGGACAGCAACGACATCCAGTCGATCCTTGGCACCATCCGCTCGATTGCCGAGCAGACCAACCTGTTGGCACTCAACGCCGCCATCGAGGCCGCGCGGGCCGGCGAGCAGGGGCGGGGCTTTGCGGTGGTGGCAGACGAGGTGCGCGCGCTGGCCAAACGCACCTCCGACTCCACCGGTGAAATCGACGGGCTGCTCGGCAACCTGGCGCGGCGCACACACCAGATGGGCAAGCAGATGCATGCCAGCCTTGAGGTGTCCCAGGAAACCGTGGTGTCGATCAACGACGCGCGGGCCAGCTTCGGCTTGATCCGCGAGTCGGTGGACGTGATCCGCGACATGAATACGCAAATCGCCACCGCCGCCGAAGAGCAGCACCAGGTGGCCGAGGATATCAATCGGCACATCAGCCAGATTCACGGGGATGCGCAGTTAGTGGCGAGCCTGGCCGACTCCACGCGCCAGGATGCGCAGCAGTTGACGGCGTTGTCGCAGACGTTGAACCAGTTGGTCAGCCGGTTCCGGACCTGACCTGGAATGCAGTTAAATGTGAGAGGGGGGCAAGGCCCCTCCCACATTGGTTGTGTGTGTTACTCAGGCAACGACCGGCAACGCCCCCATCTTCCCATGGCAATACACCAGTGGCCCGGCGTTCTGCTGGGGCACGATCAGGTTCTTCACCGAGCCGACCATGATCGCGTGGTCGCCACCTTCATATTCGCGCCACAACTCGCACTCGATCACCGCCGTGGCATTGGCCAGGATCGGGTTGCCCAATTCACTCAAGGTCCATTCGATGCCTTGGGCCTTGTCTTTGCCCTTGCGTGCAAACGCATAGGCCTCGCTTTGTTGCCCGCCGGACAGCACATGAATCGCAAAGCGCTTGTTCTTTATCAGCACCGGGTACGAGTCGGAACTGTAATTGGGGCAGAACAGCACCAGCGCCGGCTCCATGGACAACGAACTGAAGGCACTGGCGGTCAGGCCGACGATTTGCCCGTCGTCATCGAGCGTGGTGATCACGGTGACCCCGGACGGAAACGAACCCATCACTTGTTTGTAGATGGCGGCATCGATCATGGGTATGTCCTCTGGCGTTGAAGCGGTTCTTATGGATTTATAGGTCTGATGGTATACCGTAATACAATCGATGCAACCGCTTTTTCAAACCGCCGACAAACGTCAACCTTTGGTCTTATAACCAGTAAATACGGGGGTTAAGACCAGAAATGGCGATGGGGCATGTGGCACACTTACAGATCAGATGCAGCTTAAGACTACGGATCAGTCTTGTGAAAATGTTGGAATACCATAATATGGTGTTCATCTGAGGGGCGCCATGAAGCGTCCCCGGTTTGGCGTCAAACAACTATAAGATCAGACCAAAGCGAGTCCATTTCCATGCCCCAGATGTCCCGGCAAGACCCCCTGATCGAGAATCACACGGTCGATTACGTTCCTCTCGCAGAGCGCCATGGAAAGGCCCGCGACCTGTTCACCTTATGGTTCAGCACCAACATTGCGCCGTTGCCGATCGTCACCGGCGCCATGGTCGCCCAGGTGTTCCACCTCAATCTGCTGTGGGGGCTGCTGGCGATTGCCCTCGGGCACATGCTCGGCGGCATCGTGATTGCCCTCGCGTCAGCCCAGGGCCCGCGCATGGGCATTCCGCAAATGGTGCAAAGCCGTGGCCAGTTCGGCCGTTACGGCGCCTTGTTGATCGTGTTTTTTGCCGCACTGATCTACATCGGCTTCTTCATTTCCAACATCGTGCTGGCCGGCAAATCCATCGTCGGCATCGTGCCCTCGGTGCCTGTGCCGGCGAGTATCCTGATCGGCGCCCTCAGCGCCACCGCCATCGGCGTGATCGGCTATCGCTTTATCCATAGCCTCAACCGCATCGGCACCTGGGTGATGGGCAGCGCATTGCTCGCCGGGTTTGTCTATATCTTCGCCCATGACCTGCCGGCCGACTTCCTCAGCCGTGGCGGCTTCAACCTGGCCGGCTGGCTGGCCACGGTGTCCCTTGGCGTGATCTGGCAGATCAGCTTTTCGCCCTACACCAGCGACTACTCGCGCTACCTGCCGGCGGATATCGGCATCACCCGACCGTTTCTCGCTACCTACCTGGGCGCCACCCTCGGCACTATCCTGTCGTTTGCGTTTGGCCTGGTTGCGGCATTGGCCACGCCTGAGGGCACCGAAGCCATGGTCGCGGTCAAGCAAGCCACCGGCTGGCTGGGGCCGATCCTGATGGTGCTGTTCCTGCTCAATATCATCAGCCACAACGCGCTGAACCTGTACGGCGCGGTGCTCTCGATCATCACCTCGATCCAGACCTTCGCCAGCCACTGGACGCCCAGCATCAAAGTGCGTGTGGTGCTCTCGGGCATCGTCCTCGCGGGTTGCTGCATGGTTGCGTTGGGCGCGTCGGCAGACTTCATCTCGCAATTCATCGGCCTGATCCTGGCGCTGTTGCTGGTGCTGGTGCCGTGGGCGTCGATCAACCTGATCGACTTCTACATCATCAAGCGTGGCGTCTATGACATCGCCTCGATTTTCCAGGCGGACGGCGGGGTCTACGGGCGTTTTAACCTGCATGCGATCGTGGCGTATTTCATCGGCATCATCGTGCAGCTGCCGTTTGCCAATACCTCGCTGTATGTGGGGCCGTGGGCCAACCTGGTGGAAGGCGCGGACCTATCGTGGCTGGTGGGGTTGGTGGTGACGTGCCCGTTGTATTACTGCCTGGCGACACGTCAACACACCCAAAAGGCCAAAGCGCTATACCGCCTGACCTAACCCTGTGGCAAGCTCCCTCGCCACGGTTGCCTGTGCGTCATCGCGATTGAGTACTTTCCCAAAACTCCTCGAGAGCATCCTCCAATGCGCCTTCGAAGTACTCCTTCGAGGCGCGGTCCCACAGGATATGAAACGCCGGCAGCTCCACGCTTCCTGTGTGGATGATGATCGCGTTGGTGCGCGCCACTGAGGTCTGCGCCACCGCCCCCGGCTTGAACGCCAAATGGCTCAAATCGACGCCACACAGCTTGGCCATCACCTGCCCAATCACACCGCCACTGAGCAGCACGCAGGCATGGCTGTCCTGGCGCGGCAGCAGGTAGTTGGCGTGATGGTCCAGCTCCCAGCGCGCTTCTTCATCGGCAATGCGCTGGCCTTGATCCTTGGGGCTGCCCAGCAGCAGGTATTCGGTCTGTGACAGCCGCGCCACCAAGCTGCCATCCGCTTGCGCGGTGGCGTGGTTGGGCGCGTCCGGCAGAGTGAAGCCGCGGCCGCTGAGGTACTCGGCGGAATAGCTGCCGCGAAAGCCGACCCGAGGCAGGTCGGTCTGGTCGATCAGGCGGCACGGCGTGATCAAGTCGTGGGCTTTCAGACTGGTCATGGCTTAACCCTCCTGGCGTTGGTTAGTTGGGTCGAAGAAGGGCAGTTGCACCACCTCGGCCTGGACGACGATGCCGCCTTCGACGCGAATCGGAATGCGCTGTCCCGGCGTGCTTTGTTCGATACCGGCGTAGGCCAGGCCGACGATGCGGCCGAGGGTGGCGGAGTATTCGCAAGAGGTGACGTTGCCGCTGATGTCCGGGCCGTTGAGCACCAGGTGGCCTTCCAGCGGTTGCACGCTGCCTTTGGGCAGGGTGAAACCCACCAGTTTGCGTTTCAGCGGCTGGGCTTCGAGGATGTCCACCGAGCGCCGGCCGACGAAGAATGGCTTGTTGCGGCTGACCGCCCAGCCCATGTCGATTTCGGCCGGGTGGGTCATGCCGTCGGTGTCCTGGCTGATGATTACGTGGCCTTTTTCCAGGCGCAGCAGGCGCTGGGTTTCGACGCCGAAGGGGCGGATGTCGAAGGCCTTGCCGGCCGCCGTCAAGGCATCCCACAGCGCCAGGCCATGACGCGCCGGCACGTGGATTTCATAGCCCAACTCGCCGACAAACCCGACCCGCAGCAAGCGCGCCTTGATCCCGGCCACGCGGCCTTGGCGCACGCCCAGGTAAGGGAAACCTTCGGCGCTGAGGTCGAGGTCGCTGCACAGCTGTTCCAGCACCTTGCGTGAATCCGGCCCGGCCACGTTCACCGCGCAGATCGCGGCGGTGACGTTGGTCACGTCCACATCCAGGCGCCACTGCGCGTTCCACTTGAGCATCTGCTGGTAGATGCGGTCGACGCCGCTGGTGGTGGCGGTGACGTAGAAGTGGTTGTCGGCCAGCCGCGCGCACACGCCGTCGTCGATCACCACCCCGTGCTCGTTGGTCATCAGCGCATAACGCGAGCGGCCCACCGGTTGCTTGAGGAAGGCAAAGGTGTACAGGCGGTTGAGCAGTTCGGCGGCATCCGGGCCGCGCACATCCAGGCCGCCGAGGGTCGACACATCGATCAGCCCGACCTTGTTGCGCACGTGCAACGCTTCGGCCTGCATGCAGGCTTCGCGGTCTTGGGCCTTGCCGTAGTAGGCGGGGCGCTGCCAGATGCCGGCGGGCATCATCTTCGCGCCGGCTTGCACATGCCGCGCGTGCATCGGCGTCTGGCGGTACGGGTCGAAGGCACGCCCGGCGACGTGGGCGAGTTTTTCCGCCACGAACGGCGGCCGCGCGGTGGTCACGCCGGTTTCGCTGATACTGCGCTGGGTCGCCCAGGCCACCAGCCGCGCCGTCGGCAACGCCGAGTGGCGCCCCTGGGACGGGCCCATGCCGACGGTGGAATAGCGCTTAACCAGCTGCACATCGCGATAGCCGATGCGGGTGGCGTTGACGATATCCGCCACTTGCAGGTCTTCGTCAAAATCGACGAAATCCTTGCCTTTGGGGTGCGGGAAGATCGGCCAGTTGAAGTTCACCTGGGCTTCGCTGCGCAGCGGCACGCGCGGGCCGTTGCTGCTCAAGCCGAGGGCGAGCAGGCAGTCGGCGGCGGCATTCGTGGCGTCGGCCAGCACATTGTCCAACTGGTGCTGGCCGTGCACCGAGCCGGCTACGCCGAGGTTGTGTGGCAGGCCGCTGAGGCTGAATTCTGCGCGTGCGTCTTCATAGGCCAGCTTGCCACCGGCCTGGCACAGCAGTTGATACACCGGCATGTAGCCGGCGGACATGCACAGCAGGTCGCAGTCGATCGTTTGCTTGCTGTCACTGACCTGGCCCTGGCCGGTAATCTGGCGCACGTCGACGCCCTTGATATGCCGCAGGCCTTTTTCATGCAGACCCTCGAAGACCGTGCTGTTGCTGATGTAAGGGATTTTGCGTTGGGCCAAAGCGCCCGGCAGGGCTTGGTCGGCCGGCGCGTGGCGCAGGTCGATCACTGCGGCCACTTGCACACCCTGGTCATGCAGGTCGAGGGCGGCCAGGTAGCCGTCATCGTTACCGGTGAGCACCACCGCGCATTTACCCGGCCTGACCGCGTAGAGCTTCATCAGGCGTTGCGCCGCGCTGGTAAGCATCACTCCCGGCAAGTCGTTATTGCGGAACACCACCGGCTGGTCGAACGCGCCGCTGCACACCAAACACTGGCGGGCGCGCACCTTGTACATGCGCTTGCCCTGGATCACCGGCAGGTAGTTGTCGGTGAACCAAGCGTTGCAGGTGGCGTCGGTGAGCACTTGGATATTCGCGTGTTGCTGCACTGCCGCCAGCAGTTCATGGCGCAACGTGTCGGCGCGGGTACCGGCGATGTCGAAGCGTGCATAGGTCAGCGAACCGCCGAGGATCGGCTGCTGCTCGATCAGCAACACCCTGGCCCCGGCATTCGCCGCCGTCAGCGCCGCCTGCATCCCGGCGGGGCCGGCGCCGATCACGGCGAGGTCGGTGAACAGGTAGGCCTTGTCGTAGTACTCGGGTTGGAATTTGAGGTCGAGTACGCCCAGGCCGGCCTTTTTGCGGATGATCGGCTCCCACACTTTCCACATGCCCTTGGGCTTGTAGAACGAGCGGTAGTAGAACCCCACCGGCATGAATTTGGAGAACTTGCCCAGGTACGCGTCCTTGTCGTTGTCCAGCGAGCCGTTGACGTTCTGCGCGGTCACCTGCAAACCGCCGGTCAAGCCGTGGGCATCCGCCAGCACGTTGGGTTCATGGGGCAGTTGCACCAGGCTGTTGGCGTCCTGGCCGGCCATGGTCAACGGCCCGCGTGGGCGGTGGTATTTGAACGAGCGCGAGATCAGGAAGCGCCCGTTGGCCAACAAGGCACTGGCGATGCTGTCGCCCTGCAAGCCTTGGTAGGCGTGGCCGTCGAAGCTGAAATCGAGGGCCTGATCGCGTTGGATCAGCAAGCCCATGGGAGCGGGGAGGCGGTTCATCCGGCGATCTCCTTGGCGGTGGTGAAGTCGACGCGGTGAGTGAACAGTTCCTTGGGGTCGAAGGTGCGCTGGATTTCATCGGTGACCGTGTGGCGCTCGGCGAGGAACCAGTAGCTGGATGGCGTGTGCATCCACCATTCGCGCACCACGCCGGCGAGGTTGTCGGTGTTGAACACGTAGTCGGCCCATTCGGCATCGCTGCAGTTGATCGGGTCGGGCATCGGCTTGAACTCGCCGCCGTAGGTAAACTCGCTGATATTGCGCGGCCCGTTGAGCGGGCACGTCATGATTTTCATAGTCCGCTCTCCATCAGTGGCTGGCCGCCGTGGCGCCCATTTCGTTGACTTGCTGGAAGGTCGAGAAGCGTTCGAGGCCGAACGGTTTGATCAGCTCCGGCACCTTGCCGCCGCTGGCGACCAGCTCGGCCATGGTCTTGCCGCAGATCGGCGTGGCCTTGAACCCCCAGGTGCCCCAGCCCGCGTCGAGGTAGTAATTCTTCACCGGCGACAGGCCCATGATCGGGCTGTAGTCGGGGGTCATGTCGGTGATCCCGGCCCACTGGCGCATCAACTTGGCGTTGGCCAAAAACGGGAACATCTCGATGGCGTGGGCCAGCAGGCTTTCCTTCAACTCCAGGGTCGAGCGCGTGTTGAACAGCGGGTAGGGGTCGGAGCCGCCGCCGAACACCACTTCGCCACGGCTGGTCTGCTGCACGTAGCAGTGCAGTGCCGACGAGCTCACCAGCGGGTCGAGAAACGGCTTGAATGGCTGCGTGACCATCGCCTGCAACGGGAAGGTCTGGATCGGCGAGCGGATGCCGGCCTTGGCCATCAGCAATGAGCTGTGCCCGGCAATCGCCTGCACGGCGCAACCGCATTTGATCGTGCCACGGTTGGTCTTCACGGCGGTGATGGTGCCGTGCTCGATCACCAGGTCCTGCACTTCGGTGAGTTGATGGATTTCCACGCCGCGCTTGGCCGCTTGCTTGGCGTAGCCCCAGGCCACGGCGTCGTGGCGCGCGGTGGCGCCGTCGATGTGCCAGAGCCCTGCGATCACAGGCAGGTGGCCGGGGTCGAGGTTGAGGCTGGGCACCAGTTCGCGGATCTGCTGGCGGTCGATCATCTCGGTGCGCCCGCCGAAGTGCTTGTTGACCTCGGCGCGCTGGCGGAACGAGCGCACGGTGGCGTCAGTGTGGGCCAGCGTCAGTTGCCCGCGCTCGGAGTACATGATGTTGAAATCGAATTCGTTGGACAGGCTCTGGAACATCTTCACCGACTCGGCGTAGAACCGCACGCCTTCGCTGGTGAGGTAGTTGGAGCGGATCACCGCGGTGTTGCGCGCGGTATTGCCGCCGCCCAGGTAGCCCTTTTCCAGCACGGCAATGTTGGTGATGCCGTGGTACTTGGCCAGGTAATAGGCGGTGGCCAGGCCGTGGCCGCCGGCGCCGATAATCACCACGTCATAACGTGGCTTGAGTTCCTTGGGCGGTGGCAGGTCCACCTCCACCGGGTATTCGGAACTCAGCCCGTATTTCAATAGATTGAATGGCATACGGCCTCCGATTGGCTGCGTAGGGCGTGGTGTTGCGCGAGGGCGGCGGCCACGGTGTTTTTCATCAGGAAGGCAATGGTCATCGGGCCGACACCGCCGGGCACCGGGGTGATGGCGGCGACGTGGGGGAGGGCGGCGTCAAAGTCGACATCGCCCACCAGGCGGCTGCGGCCGTCGTCGTCGATGCGGTTGATACCGACGTCGATCACCACCGCGCCGGGTTTCAACCAACTGGCATCAATCAAGCGTGCGCGGCCCACGGCGGCGATCACGATATCGGCCTGGCGGCACAGGGCCTGGGCGTTATGGCTGCGCGAGTGCAGTACCGTCACCGAACAATCGGCCTGCAGCAGCAGCGCGGCCATGGGCTTGCCGACAATATTCGAGCGTCCGACCACCACCGCGTGTTTGCCGCGCAGGTCGCCGAGGGTCTGTTCGAGCAAATACAGGCAGCCACTCGGCGTGCACGGCGTGAGCACCGCGCGGCCCTGGCTGAGGCCGCCGACGTTCTGGCTGTGAAAGCCATCCACGTCCTTGTCCGGCGCAATGGCTTCGAGGGCGCGCAGTTCGTCGATCTGCGCCGGCAGCGGCAGTTGCAGGAGGATGCCGTGGATCGCCGGGTTGGCGTTCAGTTGGCCGATCAGGATCAGCAGCTGTTCGGTGCTGGTGTCGCTGGGCAGCCGGTGTTCGAGGGAGCGGATGCCCACTTCTTCGGCGCGCAGGATTTTGTTGCGTACATAAACCTGGCTGGCCGCGTCGCTGCCCACCAGGATCACCGCCAGCGCCGGTTGAATGTCCTGCGCGTGCAGGCGCGTGACGTCCTCGCGCACTTGCAGCAGCACCCGCGCGGCGGCGGCCTTGCCGTCGATCAGTTTGCAGGCGCTCACCGGAACACCACCGTTCTGTCCTGGTTGAGGAACACCCGGTGTTCCAGGTGGTACTTGACCGCCTTGGACAGGGCCACGGTTTCGGTGTCACGGCCGATGGCGACCAGGTCGTCGGGCTTGTACACGTGGTCGACGCGTTGCACTTCCTGCTCGATGATCGGGCCCTCATCCAGGTCGCTGGTGACGTAGTGCGCGGTGGCGCCGATCAGCTTCACGCCGCGTTGATAGGCCTGGTGGTAAGGCTTGGCGCCTTTGAAACCGGGCAAAAACGAGTGGTGGATATTGATCGCCCGCCCGGATAGTTGCCGGCACAGGTCGTCGGAGAGGATCTGCATGTAGCGCGCCAACACCACCAGCTCGGTACGGGTGTCATCCACCACTTTCATCAGCTCGGCTTCCTGGGCGGCCTTGTTGTCCTTGGCCACGGGCAGGTAGATAAAGCGAATGCCCTCGCGCTCGGCCATGGGCCGCAGGTCGAGGTGGTTGGAAACGATGGCGGTGATGGTCATGTCCATCTCGCCCTTGTGGTAGCGGTAGAGCAGGTCGGTGAGGCAGTGGTCGAACTTGCTCACCATCAGCATCACGCGCATGGGTTCGCGGGTGTCGTGCAGTTCCCACTGCATGTCGAAGGCTCGGGCGACGTCGGCGAAACCGTCGCGGATCTGTTGCAGGTCGCCGGTGTGGCCGTCATTGAAGCGGAACACGGCGCGCATGAAGAAGCGGCCGCTGAAGTCATCGTCGAACTGCGCCATTTCCCCGATGTAGCACGCGTTGTCTGCCAGGTAGGTGGTAACGGCAGCGACGATGCCGGACACGGCGGGACAGGTGACCTTTATGATGAAGTGGTTCTTTTCGTGTTGCATGACACGTCCTCGGGATGATGGCGGCAGTTCATCGCAGAGCGAAAAATGTCTGAGGACAGCTGGCTCGTTCCGTGAGCGCGGTTTCTTGTTGGGAATAAAATATTCCTGAAGTGGCTTTATAGGGGAATGGGGGCGGGGCGTCTAGGGTTTTGGGAAAGTTTTTTAACTGTGGGGAATTTTTTGAGGCGCCTGGGGGGCATATCCGTTGCTGCGGTAACGGCTGAGTATGGTTCCGCTCTTACAGCGGGTCACTTTTGGAAGAGCGCCAAAAGTAACCAAAAACGCTTCGCCCCACCACTCGGTGCCTCGCCTAGGCTCGGCATGCCCGTAATCCGACAGTGATGTGGGGGGCCGCCGCCACGC
>NZ_CEEDDZ010000024.1:0-94606 GCF_979253585.1 Pseudomonas sp. AC463
GGCCCATCGCGGCGGCCCACGGATTCAAGCCTGCGTGCGGGCACACCGAGCCTAGGCGAGGTGCCGAGTGTTGGGGCAAGAGCCCTTTGCTTACTTTGGGGCTTTTCCAAAGTGAGTCGCCGTAAGGGCGAAACCATAGGCGGCCATCACCCAAATAACGGATATACCCCCAATCAAAAAACCACCCAAGCCCTAAATCCCCCCCCCGCTGGTGCGTTTCCAGAACAGGAAATCCGTGCGCATGCCCCTGGGGCCAGACGCCAACGGATCGGCAGTTTGGTCACCATCATCAGCGTATTGAGGGATCGAGAGATGTCAGTCGCTACCAGCCGTATCGAAGACGCCCCGGTGCACGCAAGCCCTGCACCCGTGGAAATGCTCTACCAGTTCGACGAAACCCCGCTGCTGGCCCGCCAGCGCCAGCAGGAGTCCAACGCCCGCAGTTACCCACGGCGCATCCCCCTGGCGCTCAAGCGTGCCAAGGGTATTTACGTGGAAGACGTGGAAGGCCGTCAGTTCATCGACTGCCTGGCCGGCGCCGGCACTCTGGCGCTGGGGCACAACCACCCGGTGGTGATCGAAGCCATCCAGCAAGTGCTGGCGGACGAATTGCCGCTGCACACCCTGGACCTGACCACGCCGGTCAAGGACCAATTCGTGCAAGACCTGTTCGGCCTGCTCCCACCGGAGCTGGCGCGGGAAGCCAAGATCCAGTTCTGCGGCCCCACCGGCACCGATGCGGTGGAAGCCGCGTTGAAGCTGGTGCGCACCGCCACCGGCCGCAGCACCGTGCTGTCGTTCCAGGGCGGCTATCACGGCATGAGCCAGGGTGCGTTGAGCCTGATGGGCAGCCTGGGGCCGAAAAAACCCTTGGGTGCCTTGCTCGGCAATGGCGTGCAGTTCCTGCCATTCCCTTATGACTACCGTTGCCCGTTCGGCCTGGGCGGCGCGGAAGGTGTGCGGGTCAACCTGCATTACCTGGAAAACCTGCTCAATGACCCGGAAGCCGGGGTGTTGCTGCCGGCGGCGGTGATCGTCGAAGTGGTCCAGGGCGAAGGCGGCGTGATCCCGGCCGATCTCGACTGGCTGCGTGGCCTGCGGCGTATCACCGAGCACGCGGGTGTGGCGTTGATCGTGGATGAAATCCAGAGCGGCTTCGGTCGCACCGGCAAGATGTTTGCCTTCGAACACGCCGGCATCATCCCGGACGTGGTGGTGATGTCCAAGGCCATCGGCGGCAGCCTGCCGCTGGCGGTGGTGGTGTACCGCGACTGGCTCGATACCTGGTTGCCGGGCGCGCATGCCGGGACCTTCCGTGGCAATCAGATGGCCATGGCGGCGGGTTCAGCGGTGATGCGCTACCTCAAGGAACACGACCTGCCCGGCCATGCGGCGGCGATGGGCGAGCGCCTGGGCGAACACCTGCGCATCCTGCAGCGCGACTTCCCGCACCTGGGGGATATTCGTGGCCGTGGGCTGATGCTGGGCGTGGAACTGGTCGACCCGGCTGGCACGCCGGATATCCAGGGCCACCCACCTGTGCATCGCCAATTGGCGCCGCTGGTGCAGCGTGAATGCCTCAAGCGCGGCCTGATCCTGGAGCTGGGCGGCCGGCATGGCAGCGTGGTGCGCTTCCTGCCGCCGCTGGTGATCACCGCCGTTGAAGTCGATCGCGTGGCCGAGATCTTCGGGCGCGCGCTGGCGGCAGCAATCGCCAGCCTCTAATTTTTCGCACGCTTGGTACGTTTCTACAGATATCAGCGCTGCGCGTGGTGCGCAGCCAGCCTTTGAGCGATGGAGAACAGCAATGACCTCAGTATTTGACCGCGACGACATCCTGTTTCAGGTAGTGGTCAACCATGAAGAACAGTATTCCATCTGGCCCGACTACAAGGCCGTGCCGGAAGGCTGGCGCACCGTTGGCAAAAGCGGCCTGAAGAAAGAATGCCTGGCCTACATCGAGGAAACCTGGACCGACATGCGCCCGTTGAGCCTGCGCCAGAAGATGGACGGCGCTGCGCTGGCCTGACGCATCCGCTGTGGCGAGGGAGCTTGCTCCCTGGCCACAACACACTCACGCCTATGGCTCAGGCGTTTTCCTCTTTCGCCAACCCGCCCGACGTCCCCGTCACCACCTGCACACTCAAGCGCGGTGTAGCCAGGTCCAGCCCGGCCTCGTCCAGATGGCGTTTGAGCGACAAGTTGAACGCCCGCGACACTTCCCATTGCTTGATCGGCGCCGTCTTGAACCGCGCCCGCAGGATCGCGCTGCCGGACTCGAAACTTTCCACACCCTGAATCTCCAATGGCGACCAGATATTGCGGCGTTGCAGCGCGTCGTTGCGGATTTTCTGGCCGACCTCGCGGATCAGCTTGATCGCGGCATCAATCTCCATGTTGTAGGGGATCGCAATCCGGAAAATCGCGTAGCCGAACTCCCGGGAGTAGTTCTTGATGCTCTTGATTTCACTGAACGGGATGGTGTGCACGATGCCGTCGATATCGCGCAGGCGCACGGTGCGGATGGTCAGGCCTTCGACAGTGCCGAGGTGGCCGCCGACGTCCACGTAATCATCGATGGCCAGTGAGTCTTCGATGATGATGAACAGGCCGGTGATCAGGTCTGCCACCAGCGACTGCGCACCAAAACCGATGGCCAGGCCGATCACACCGGCACCGGCCAGCAGTGGCGTGACGTTCATGCCCATGTTCGCCAGGGCGACGATCGCGGCGATGATAAAGATGGTCACGAACAGCACGTTGCGGATCAGCGGCATCATGGTCTGCGCACGCGCGTTGGCCAGGCCTTTGCGCGAGCGGGTGAGGGCGTGGTGGATCGCGGTGTCGCTGAGAATCCAGATCAACCAGGCAAACAGCAGCGTGCCACCGAGGCCGAACAGCTTGACGCTGACTTCATGGCCGTCGCCTTCGGTAAAGCGGATCAGCGACAGGCCCCACACCCGCAGGCCCAACTCGATAAACACCAGCCACACCACCAGGTGGGCCAGGGTGTAGACGAAGCTTTTCAGGCGTTCGGAGTACAGCGCGTGGCGCTTGTGCCCGCGTTGCGGCTTGAGGGCGTGGCGGCGCACCAGGCCGTTGATCACCATGCACAACACCAGCAACACCGTGCACAACAGTGACTGGCGCAGGGCGGTGCTGGTGTCGCCGGCGGACAGGAAGGTGGCGAACAGCGAAATGCCCACCAGCAGCAACGCCGGGATGTACCAGAAGGAACCGATGATCGACAGCGTGTCGGTGAGGGCGCGGCGGGTGAGGCGACGCGACAGCGGCTGGTTGCGGATCAGGTGCGCGATCGGGCGGCGGAATCGCAGGATAAACACGCCGGTGGACAGCGCCGCCATCACATTGGCTACCGTCGCGGCGGTGTGGGCCAGGTGCTGGCCGAGCGCGGCGACCAATCGTGGATCACTCAAGGCTTCACCGAAGGCGGCAAAGCTGCCGATCCACCACAGCGGGCGGAACGCCTGGTGACGCAGGATATACAGCGCGCGGTGACGGTGCGGGCCGTCGAGCAATGAAAACGCAATCACGCAAATGGCCGAGAAACAGGTGCCGACCACCAGCGCATAGGCCAGCACCATCGCCAGGGATTTGCCCAGTGACGACGGCAGCGCGTAGCTCAGGTACACGGTGATCACCAGCGCGATCAGCCATGGCCCCAGTTTGCGCAGGGCAAAACGCAGCATGTCCCAGGTGCGTGGGTGTTGCGGCAGCTCCTCGGGCAGGCCGAAGCGTTCGCGCACGCGGTGGCTGAGCCAGATCAGCGCGGCCGCCAGCAGGCTCCACACCGCCAGGATCAAGGCAAAACCGAAGATGATCGGCAGCCATTCGTTGGCCGGCAGCATCAGCGCGCTGAGTTCATCCTTGGCCATGTCGACTTCATTGGACCAGCGCCCCAGCGGGCTGTCGGCCCCGGAAAACTGCTGCTCCAGGCCCGACAGCGTGCTGCCGATTAACCCGAGCACGCCTTGCTCTGCGGCGGGCTGGGCCTTTTGCGTGGCTTCGCGCAGCTTCTTCAGGTCGCTCAACAGCTGGGTGCGTTGCTGGTCGTTTTCCAGGGTCTTGATCACCTCGTCCAGCGACTGGCCGAGGGGCACGTCTGCCTGGGGTTGGCTCTTGTTGGTGCTGCCCAGCAGGCCGGGCAGGCTCACCGCCTGGGCAGGCGTGAGCGGCAGCAGGGTGAGCAGGGCGATAAGGAGGTAGCAGGGCAGGGCGAACAGACGGGAAAGCACGAGGCGGTCAACCTTGAAAACGGCAGGTTGAGCGAGTGTACGAGTGCACGCGTCATTCGGCCAGTTTGGCGAGGATCTTGTACACCACGGTGCCCAGGATCAGCAGCATGCCGAGCCACATGCCGAACACGCCGAGAGGCTTGTCGCGAAAGTTGAAACCGACGGCGAGCATGATCATGCCGATCAGGATTGGGATCAGCATGGCGTGGAAAGAGGACATGGAGATCATCGGACGACGGCCTTGTCAGAGTGGGAATAATGACAAGTCTAGGTCGGATTGCGAAAAATGCAGATGATGCAGATCAGGCATACACAAAACTAAATGTGGGAGGGGGCAAGCCCCCTCCCACATTTTGATTGCGTTCAGCTCTGGTATCAGGGCAGGTCGTGGCTCGCGTAGAACGCGCCCAGCACCTTCACCAGATGCGCCAGGTCATGGCTGCCGCACAGCTCACGAATCGAGTGCATGGCAAACGTCGGCAAGCCAATGTCCACGGTGCGTACGCCCAGGTGGCTGGCGGTGATCGGGCCGATCGTCGACCCGCAGCCCATGTCGCTGCGCACCACAAAGCTTTGCACCGGTACTTCCTGGGCCATGCACAAGTGGCGGAAGAACCCGGCGGTTTCGCTGTTGGTGGCGTAGCGCTGGTTGCTGTTGACCTTGATCACCGGGCCCGCGTTGAGCTTGGGGCCGTGGTTGGCGTCGTGCTTCTCGGCGTAGTTGGGGTGCACGCCGTGGGCGTTGTCTGCAGACACCAACAGTGATTTCTGAATGGTGCGTACGAATTCATCACCTTCCGGCAACAGGCGGCGCAGGGTCTGTTCCAGCATCGGGCCATCGGCACCGCAGGCCGAGCAGGAGCCGACTTCTTCGTGGTCGTTGCACACCAGCACGCAGGTTTCGTCGGTTTCGCTGGTGAGCAAGGCTTGCAGGCCGGCGTAGCAGGACAGCAGGTTGTCCAGGCGCGCGCCGGCGATGAAGTCGCCGTTGAGGCCGATCACCGCAGCGCTCTGGGTGTCGTAGAAACTCAGCTCGTAGTCGAGCACCACGTCGGCGTTCAGCCCATGCTCGCGCGCCAGCTGCTCGGTGAGCACGGCGCGAAAATCCACACGCTCGTCACCGGCAAATTGCGCGAGGATCGGCGGCAGCTCGGTCTGGGCATTGATCGCCCATCCCTGGTTGGCTTCACGGTTCAGGTGGATGGCCAGGTTGGGGATGATCGCGATGGGCAGCTTGAAGTCGATCAGTTGGCTCTCGACCTTGCCGTCGCGGCGGAAGGTCACGCGGCCGGCCAGCGACAGGTCGCGGTCGAACCACGGCGCCAGCAGCGCGCCGCCGTAGACTTCCACGCCCAACTGCCAGAAACCCTGGCGCTGTAGCTCGGGCTGGGGCTTGACGCGCAGGCACGGGCTGTCGGTATGCGCGCCGACCAGGCGGATGCCGCCCTGCAGCGGCGAGTGACGGCCGAGCTTGAAGGCGATGATCGAGGAGTCGTTGCGGGTGACGTAGTAGCGACCGTTGGCTTCGGTGGTCCAGGTCTCGCGTTCGTCGAGGCGCTGGTAGCCGGCCGCTTCCAGGCGCTGGGCCAGGGCCGCGGTGGCATGAAAAGGAGTAGGGGAGGCCTTGAGGAAGTCGATCAGGCCTTGATTCAACGCTTCACGCATAAATAGCTCCAGACAGCAGTGCCGCGAGTTTACCGTTCGATGGCGAGAAGTGCACATTTGACTGTGTTTGCAGATTTAGAAAGGGGCCGGGCACTCGAAGCGCAGGCGCTCGCCGCTTTGCGGGTGGGTGAAGCTCAACATGCTCGCGTGCAGACACAGGCGCGGCCACGCAGCCAGCGCTTGCTCATGGGCATACAGGCCGTCACCGAGCAGCGGGTGACCGATGGACAGCATGTGCACACGCAGCTGGTGCGAGCGCCCGGTGATCGGCGTGAGTTCGACACGGCACCAGTCGCCGCAACGCTCCAGCACCTTCCAGAAGGTCAGCGCGTGCTTGCCGAATTCGTGGTCCACCACGTGGCGTGGCTTGGTCGGCGGGTCGTAGCGCAGGGGCAGGTCGACGCTGCCGCTGTCCAGTTCCGGTTGGCCCCAGGCCAGGGCGGTGTAGGCCTTTTCGGTTTCACGGTCGTGAAACTGGCGCGACAGTTCGCGATGGGTGTCGGCGTCGCGGGCCAGCAGGATGATCCCTGAGGTTTCCCAGTCCAGGCGATGCACGATGCGGGCTTCGGGGTAGCCGTTTTCCTGCAGGCGGGTGATCAGGCAGTCCTTGTTGTCGTCGGCGCGGCCAGGCACCGAAAGCAGCAGGGTCGGTTTGTTCACCACCAGGACAGCGTCGTCCTGATGCAAGATGTGGATATTGGACAGCGGCATTAAACAGCCTCGTAACAAACGCCAACGGCGGCTCGACCACCCTGGCCCCGCAAAGGGATCAAGGTGACCGAGCCGCCGTGGCAGCCGCCTGTTCGATCAACGATCAGGCAGGGTGATATTGAGTTCCAGAATCGAGCAGCTGCCGTCGTTTTCCAGGGCGACATGTACGTCATCGTTGCCGATATTGACGTACTTGCGGATCACCTCCACCAGTTCCTTCTGCAAGGCTGGCAGGTAGTCCGGGGTACTGCGTTGGCCGCGTTCGTGCGCCACGATGATCTGTAGACGCTCTTTCGCTACCGACGCGGTACTTGGCTTTTTGTTGGCCCGAAAGAAGTCGAGAAATTTCATTGTTTAGTTGCCTCCAAAGATACGCTCGAAGAATCCCTTCTTCTTAACATCGAGGAAGCGATGTTCCACGGTCTTGCCCAGCAAGCGATCAACTGCATCGCTGTACGCCTGGCCGGCGTCGCTCTGGTCGTCAAGAATCACTGGCACGCCCTGGTTGGAAGCCTTCAGCACGGCCTGGGATTCCGGGATCACACCCAGCAGGGTCACGGCGAGGATTTCCTTCACGTCTTCAACGCCGAGCATTTCGCCGTTGCTGACGCGCTCAGGGTTGTAGCGGGTGAGCAGCAGGTGTTCCTTGATCGGGTCCTGGCCTTCCTCGGCGCGCTTGGACTTGCTGGCCAGCAGGCCGAGCATGCGGTCGGAGTCACGTACCGAGGACACTTCCGGGTTGGTTACCACGATGGCTTCATCGGCGAAGTACATCGCCAGGTGAGCACCGGTTTCGATACCGGCCGGAGAATCGCAGACCACGTATTCGAAGTTTTCTTTCAGCTCGGCGAGGACTTTGCCTACGCCTTCTTTGGTCAGCGCGTCTTTGTCACGGGTCTGGCTGGCGGCCAGCACGTACAGGTTCTCAAGGCGCTTGTCCTTGATCAGGGCCTGTTGCAGGTTGGCTTCGCCGTTTACCACGTTGACGAAGTCGTACACCACGCGGCGTTCGCAGCCCATGATCAGGTCGAGGTTACGCAAACCGACGTCGAAGTCGACGATGACTGTCTTGTGGCCGCGCAGAGCGAGGCCGGTACCGATAGCGGCGCTGGTGGTGGTCTTACCCACACCACCCTTGCCGGATGTAACCACGAGAATCTTGGCCAAGGTGTTTCACCCCTAAGGAAAAAGGACTTTTCGGTCCCTGAAAAACATCTCTTGAAACTCGCTGCAGGCGGACAACGTGTGTAGGCAAAAGTGGCGTTGGCGTAAAGCAAACGCCAACTTTCAATTGTTCCTACGCAAGTATTGCCGGTTTCGCTGTGCTATCAGAGTCTAGAGATGCTTGGAAAATGCGGCAGTATCCGTTAAAGACGGGTGATGTTCAACACATCGCCCGACAGGCTGATCTGCACCCCGGCCCCCCACAGCGGATCACGGCGCAAATCTTCTGCAACCTTGTACTGGCCTGCGATGGACACTAGTTCAGCGGTCAACTGCTGGCAAAAAATTCGGGCTTTGGTATCACCCTTGATGCCGGCGAGGGCACGTCCGCGCATCGGGCCGTATACATGGATGTTGCCATCGGCGAGAAGTTCCGCGCCGGGGCTGACCGAGGCGATCACCACCAGGTCGCCGCCCTGGGCGTAAATCTGCTGCCCGCCGCGTACGGGCGTGGTGATGATCTTTGTAGGCTTGATCATCGGCTCGGGTGGTTTTTCCGGTTTTTTCTTCACTTCGCCGACCGGTGGTTCGAGCGGACGCTCGCGCGCGCCGGACGGCGGCAGTACTGGCAGTTCAATGGCGATGGCGGCGGCAATGTCTTCGATGCGGCTGGCACGAATTGCCAGGGTGCGCAGGCCATGGGAGCGGCACACGCGCATCAGGCCGGGCAGGTCAATCAAACCTTGGCCGGCGGGCAGCTTGTCCAGCGCCAGCACCAGCGGGGCATTGTTGAAGAAGTTCGGCGCCAGGGCGACCTTGGCGGCGAGCTGGCGGTCCAGGGCGTCGAGGTCGTTGCGGGCCAGTTCCAGCACGGTGATGGCGAGCATGCTGCCTTTCAGCTGGAACACGGGATCTTGGTCTAGCGGTTCGGTTTGGCTCATGGTCGGCAAAAGCGGCTTGTCACGAAAAGTGTCGAGACTTATAACGAGAACACTCACTGGCCGCAAGCCGAGTCGAACCGTTGTAGAATGCGCGGCCCTGTCTTTACCGGAATCTGTAATGGATCGCCCGCGTTTTCGAGCTGTATTTTTTCACCCGCGTTTTTGGCTGTTATGGCTGGGACTCGGCCTGCTGTGGCTGGTCACCCAACTGCCGTACCGCGCGCTGTTGACCATTGGTCGCCTGCTGGGCGCCGGCATGTACCGCGTGGCCGGTGAGCGTCGGCGCATCGCCGCGCGCAACCTGGAACTGTGCTTCCCGGAAAAATCCGCCAAAGAGCGCAAGCAGCTGCTCAAGGAAAACTTCGCCTCCACCGGCATCGCCTTCTTTGAGATGGCCATGAGCTGGTGGTGGTCGCGCCAGCGCCTGGCGCGCCTGGCCCATGTCGAAGGCCTGGAACACCTCAAGCAGGCCCAACTGGATGGCAAGGGCGTGATCCTGATGGCGCTGCACTTCACCACCCTGGAAATCGGTGCGGCCCTGCTGGGGCAGAAGCACACCATCGATGGCATGTACCGCGAGCACGGCAACCCGCTGTTCGACTACATCCAGCGCCGTGGTCGTGAGCGCCACAACCTCGATTCCCTGGCGATCGAGCGCGAAGACGTGCGCGGCATGCTCAAGCTGCTGCGCGCCGGCCGTGCGATCTGGTACGCACCGGACCAGGACTACGGCGCCAAGCAAAGCATTTTTGTGCCGCTGTTCGGCATCCAGGCCGCCACGGTGCCCGCCACCAGCAAGTTCGCCAAGCTGGGCAAGGCGCTGGTGGTGCCGTTCACCCAGCAACGTCTGGCGGACGGCAGCGGTTACCGTCTGGTCATCCACCCGGCGTTGACCGACTTCCCCGGCGAAAGCGATGAAGCCGACTGCCTGCGCATCAACCAATGGGTCGAGGTGTCGGTGCGCGAGTGCCCCGAGCAGTACCTGTGGACCCATCGCCGCTTCAAGAGCCGTCCACCGGGTGAGCCCAAGCTGTACGAAAAACGCCGTTGATCAGTAGTCCCAATTTCTACATGGAGTGACGCGATGCGCCCAGCTGAACCGGTTACAGGTTTGATTCTTTCCGGCGGCGGGGCGCGAGCGGCGTATCAGGTGGGGGTGTTGGCGGCGATTGCCGAGCTGCTGCCGCCGGGGGCGCCGAACCCCTTTCCGGTGATCGTCGGCACCTCGGCGGGTGCGATCAATGCGGTGAGCCTGGCCAGTGGCGCCATGGATTTCACCGCTGCGATCCAACGTCTCACCGCTTTCTGGCAGGGCTTTCGCAGCCACCTGGTGCTGCGCAGCGACTGGCCGGGCGTGGTGCGCCAGGCGGGGCGCTTCTTTATCCATAGCCTGCTGGGCCTGGGCCGGCAGTTTCCGGTGGCGTTGCTCAACAGCTCGCCGCTGCGCGAGCTGTTGCAGGACAAGCTGCACCTGGAAGGCATCGACGAGGCCATCCGGCAAAAGCACCTGCATGCGGTGGCAGTCACCGCCTTCGGCTACGAGTCCGGGCAGGCGGTGACCTTCTACCAGGGCGGCGGCACCATCGGCGCGTGGCTGCGTCACCGGCGTATCGGCGTGCCCACGCAGCTCACGGTTGAACACCTGCTGGCCAGCTCGGCGATCCCCTTGCTGTTCGCGCCGGTGAAACTCGACCAGGAGTATTTTGGCGATGGCGCCGTGCGCCAATCCGCACCGATCAGCCCGGCCTTGCACCTGGGCGCCACGCGCGTGTTGGTGGTGGGCGTCAGCGGCAACCCGCGGGGCAATGAGCCGGCGGTGCAACGCACCTACACCGGCCAGGAACCGACCCTGGCGCAGATCGGCGGGCATATGCTCAACAGCACGTTCATTGACAGCCTGGAAAGCGATATCGAACTGCTGGAGCGCCTCAACCAGTTCAGCCATGCCGCGCCCGAGTTGGCCGCAGTCGAAGTGCTGGTGATTGCGCCGAGCCAGCCGATCGATGAAATCGCGGCACGGCATCGCCAGGAATTGCCGGCGGCGTTGAGGTTGTTTTTACGCGGGCCGGGGGCGACCAAGACGAGCGGGGCGGGGGTGTTGAGTTACTTGCTGTTCGAGGCGGGGTATTGCAGCGAGTTGATTGAGTTGGGGCGCAAAGATGCGCTGGCAAAGCGCGATGAGATCACGCGGTTCCTGGGACTTAAATCAATCTGAATGTGGGAGGGGGCAAGCCCCCTCCCACATTTGTCCTGCGGTGTTTGATCAGAAGTGGTACTTGACCAGGAAGCTCGCCGTGTCCTGAGTCGTCTTGAACGCGCCGGTATCTTCGATCCCGTACTTGTTCTTCCAGTAGTCGTACTCAAAGCCCACATACAACTGCTTGTCGCCCCAATGCAGCGCCTTGCCCAGGTCGTATTTGACCTGCGGGTTGAAGTGCAGGTTGGCGTGGTAGGTGCCACGGGCGTTCTTGTCGTTGTCCGTCACCCAATCCATGAAGCCGTCGATCAGGATGTCGGAGCTGCCCACAGGAATGGTGTAGGACCATACCGGGGTGATCTGCCACACACCGTCTCCCGGGCGATTGCCTTCGGTCTGGCGCTGGTAGAAGTTCAGCTGGAAGTAATCGAAACCGGGGATGTTCAAATCGAATGCCGGGCCAAGCAGGTAGGACTCGTTATCGCCTTCGCCGAACTCATAGGTGAAGGCCAGCAATACATCCTTGATCGGGCCGAACGACAGGTCCTTGTCGAAAATCTTGCCGAACGATAAACGCGGGCTGATCTCGCCGTAGTAAGTATTCGGGCCGACGTTGCCGTCTTCCTTGCCGTTGTAAAAGATGCGGTCGACGAACACAAAGTTGTCGCCGTACTTCCAGGCGTCGGCATGTTCGAACGTGACGGTTTGCTGGATCTGCGGGTTAACGGTAAAGCTCTTGCCCCACAGATACGTCAGGCTGTTGTTCTGCCACTGCAACAGGTCACCGGCCACGGCTTGGCCACCGGCCAGCAGGGATCCCGCCAGCATCAGGCCTTTGAACATAGGTTTCATTCGGTTGCTCCCGAGTTAAAGTTTTGTGGTTTTTCTTCTACGCAGGCGCTCTGGTGTGGCGCCTTTTGGTTCGCTGCAAAAATCGTCTGTTCGGTCAGCTTTAATGCTTTTAGCAAGAGCTGCGCCAAGGTGTTTAAAAAGCCAAAAAATCCCCGTCGGCTGCATCGGATGCAGTCGAATTCAGAGGACTTTTGCGCACTTTGGCCGCAGACCGCAGGCCGGGATAAGTTGGCCTTGCAGTCAGCTTTTACATTCGCTGTTTTTTTTTGAGTCGATTCGAGCGGGCGCGGAGAATACTGGCTCCAAAGCCTTGGCTCAAGTGCGCTGTTACAGAGCGCGTGGGGCGAGAATGGGGCACGGCGCGTAGCCGGCCCCAGGTGAAGGGTGTGCATGTGGATGTTCCCTGTCTGTTGTTATTTTTGTACTAACGAAGGAATCAATGCGTATGAGCGACGGCGGGGCGTTCGGCACCGCCGAGAATGTTGAACAGGATGTTCAGCGACAACGCGCTGATTGTGGCCATGGCAATCCCGCTATGGGTAATCGGGCTCATCCACAACGGCAGTTGCGCGAAGAACTCCGGGCGCACCACCGGGATCAGGCCCATGCCGATGCTGACGGCCACCAGCAACTGGTTGCGACGGTCGGCAATGTCGGCTTCCTGGAGGATCTTGATACCCGTGGCCGCGACCATGCCGAACATGGCAATCGCCGCGCCGCCGAGCACCGCCGGTGGAATCGACGCCACCAGGTACGCGGCTTTGGGCAACAGGCTGAGCACGATCAGGAAGGCGCCGGCCATGATCGTCACCGAGCGGCAACGCACGCCGGTCATCTGTACCAGGCCGATATTCTGTGCGAACGAAGAGTGGGTAAAGGTGTTGAAGAACCCGGCGAAAAACGACGCGCCGGCATCGCATAACAGGCCACGGCGCAGCATCTTCGGCGAGACGTCCTGGCCGGTGATCTTGCCCAGGGCGAGGAACATGCCGGTGGACTCGACAAAGATGATCACCACCACCAGGCACATCGACAGGATCGGCGCCAATTCGAATTTGGGCATGCCGAAATGCAGCGGCGTCACCACCTGCACCCACGGCGCCTGGGCCAGGCCGCCGAGGTCGACCATGCCGAGCACGCCGCACAAGGCGTAACCCAGGCCCATGCCGATCAGCACCGAGATATTCACCCAGAAGCCGCGCATGAAGCGGTTGATCAGCAGGATGGTGGCCAGCACCAGGGCGGCAATCGCCAGGTAAATCGGCGAACCGAAGGTGGCCGCCGCGCTGCCGCCACCGGCCCAGTTCACAGCCACGGGGAACAGCGACAGGCCGATGGCGGTGATCACCGTGCCGGTCACCAATGGCGGAAAGAAGCGCACCACCTTGGACATGAACGGCGCGATCAGCATGCCGAAGAACCCGGCGGCGATGGTCGCGCCGAAGATGCCCTGCAGGCCGATACCGGGCATGCCGGCCATGGCGACCATGCTGCCGACGGCGGCGAAACTGGCGCCCATCATCACCGGCATGCGAATGCCCACCGGGCCGATGCCGAATGACTGGACCATGGTGGCGATACCGGCCACCAGCAGGTCGGCGTTAATCAGAAAGGCGATTTCTTCACGGCTCAGACCTGCGGCCTGGCCAATGATCAGGGGCACGGCGACGGCGCCGCCGTACATCAGCAAGACGTGTTGCAGGCCTACCAGAATCAGTTGCAAGAGGGGCAGCCGCTCCATGGCAGGGGCGGCAGGAATCTGCGGTTCGACTAACTCGGTCATGCAACACCTCGAATCTTTTTTATTGTTGTGTTGTTTGGCATTCAATTGCCGGGTGTAACTCGATCTTCAAAACACTGCAGGTCCACATGTGGGAGGGGGCAAGCCCCTTCCCACATTGGATCTCTGTGAATCAGTTAATTGGTACGCGCCCCCTGATTGATCCAGGTGCCAATCAAATCCCGCTCCTGCTGGGTCATCTGGGTAATGTTGCCCAGCGGCATGATCTGGCTCGCCACGGCCTGCGCCTGAATGCGCGCGGCCTGCTGCTGGATCTGCGCCGGGGTGTCGAACATCACCCCCGCCGGGGCGGTGCTGAACAGCGGGCTGGTGGGCTTGGCCGAGTGGCACACGGCGCAGCGTTCCTGGATCACGCCATGCACCTTGTCGAAATCAATCGTCGCCTGGGCCGGTGCTGCAGCAGGTTCTGCCGGTGCGGCCGGGGCTGCGGGTTTCAAGCCGCCGCCCAGCGCGGTTTCCGGCAACGGCTGGTACTCGATGGCCGCCGGTGTCTTGGCGATCGGCTCGGCGGGTTTTGGCCCGGTCACGTACGCCAGGCTGATCATCGCCAAGGCGCCTACCGGCAAGGTCCACGCGTACTTCTGGCTGTTGTGGCGGGTGTTGAAGTAGTGCCGCACCAACACTGCCGCCACCGCGATACCTGCCAGGATCAGCCAGTTGTATTGGCTGCCGTAGGTGCTCGGGAAGTGGTTGCTGATCATGATGAACAGCACCGGCAAGGTGAAGTAGTTGTTGTGACGTGAACGCAGCAGGCCCTTGGCCGGCAGCGCCGGGTCGGGCGTGCGGTTTTCGGCGATGGCCGCTACCAGCGCACGCTGCGCGGGCATGATGATGCGGAACACGTTGCCGACCATGATGGTGCCGATCACCGCACCCACGTGCAGGTAGGCGCCACGGCCGCTGAACACCTTGCTGAAGCCGTAGGCTGCCGCAATCAACAACACGAACAGGATGAAGCCGAGCAGGGCAGGGCGTTTGCCCAGAGCCGAGTCGCAGAGGAAGGAGTAGATGAACCAGCCGGCGAACAGTGAGCCGATGCCCAGCAACACGCCTTCGGTGCCGCTGAGTGTGCTGCCGGGGGCCAGCAGGTACAGCGTCGGGTTGAGGTAGAACACCACGCACAGCAGCGCGACGCCCGACATCCAGGTGAAATAGGCTTCCCATTTGAACCAGTGCAGGTTGTCCGGCATGGTCGGTGGGGCCAGTTTGTATTTTTCCAGGTGGTAGATACCGCCACCGTGGATCGCCCACAAGTCACCGGCCAGGCCGCTCTTGGGGTTGACGCGATTGAGGTTGTTTTCCAGCCAGACAAAATAGAAGGAAGCGCCGATCCACGCGACGCCAGTGATCATGTGAACCCAGCGCACGCTAAGGTTCAGCCATTCCAACAGATGTGCTTCCACAGTCTTTACCTCTCGCCTGTCACCCTTGTTGTCGGGTGATCAAGCCTTCTCTTATTGGTGGGGGGCGAGGATCAACCGCTCATCCTCTTCAAAAAAATGCTCATCGCAGTTATTGCCTGTGCCACTGCGATCAACCACCAGGAAGTCATCCCGCTTTTCGATCGTCAGCACCGGGTGGTGCCAGACGCCGCGATGGTAATTAATGCCCTGCCTGCCGTTGGTAACGAAGGCGCGGACCAAGCCTGATACAGGTGCATCGCCAAGTGGCGCGACCACGATCAGAAAGGGGTTGCCGAGCAGCGGAATGAAAGCCTGGCTGCCCAGCGGGTGTCTCTCCAGCATGCACACGGTCAGCGGCATGTCCTGCGCGTCGGCGCGGAAAATGCTGATGATCGCGTTGTCTTCAGGCTGTGCGGTTTCTACCGTTGCCAGCTTGTGAAAGCGCATGGTCGACCCGTTGTTGATCATGAAGTGATCGCTGCCATCGGTTTCGATAACGTCTCCGAAAGGGGCGAAGGCTTCTTTGGTCAGGGGTTCGATCATCAGTGTGCGCATGGCTGTCTTCTTAAGTTTTCGAATTTGATGTTGTCTGGTCTACCGCTGTCGTGGGCAAGCCCGGCTTCCACATTTGACCGCGTACCCCTGTGGGAGTCGGGCTTGCCCGCGATTGGGCGCACCCTTATTTTGCGACCTTGCCCAGGACACGCAGGCGGCTCACACCACCGTCCGGGAACACGTTAAGGCGGATGTGGGTGATCGGCCCCAGTGCCTTGATCTGCTCGGCGAAACTGTGTTCGGCGTGCATTTCCAGCTTCTGCGCCGGCAGCAGTTCGCGCCAGAACAGCGATTGGGTTTCGATCTGGCTGTCGGTGCCGCCCTTGACGAACGCGCCCTGGATCGAGCAGGTGTCCGGGTAGTTGCCCTTGAAGTGCAGGGTGTCGACGATGATTTTTTCGATCTCGCCCGGGTGGCCGAGGGCGACGATCACCCAGTCATTGCCTGGCGTACGACGACGTGCGGTTTCCCAGCCGTCGCCCATGTTGATGCCACGGCCCGGGTTGAGGATGTTGCTCATGCGGCCGAAGTGTTCATCGGAGCAGGCCAGCGCGCGGCCACCGTTGAGGGCCGACGCCAGGTCGACTTGTTCGTTGTCGCCTACCGAGGACCAGTCGCGGAACGGCACGCCGTACACACGCAGGCGGGCTACGCCGCCATCCGGGTAGATGTTGAAACGCAGGTGGCTGTACGCCTGGTCGTTGCTGATCTCGTGGTAGTGGTGGCTGTTGCCTTGCAGCTCGACGGCCGACAGCACTTCCACCCACTGGGTGTTTTCATCAGGGTCGCCGGAGGCCAGGAAGCAGGCTTCCAGGGAGGCCGACGGCGGGAAGTTGCCGGTGAAGAATGAAGTGTCGATGTCCACGCCCTTGATTGAGCCGGGTACGCCCAGGCGGATCACTGCGCTGTCGTAGCCTTCGAAGCGCTTGCGGCGCGACTCCCAGCCGTCCATCCACTTGCCGTTGTCATCGAAAACGCCCTCCTTCCACACGGCCGGGGTCGGCTGGAACAGGCGGTTGGCGTCAGCGAACCAGTCATCGGTCACCGAAAGGATCTTGGTGCCCAGACGCGCGTCGGCCAGGTTGACGAACTTCTCGAAAGGTACGGCGTAAGCTTTCATTCTTCTTGTCTGCCTTAAATAGAGTGGCTTGGGATGCTCGCCAGGCCCTGGGCGTCATGAGCGCTCGGGCCAGGTTCGCTTAAAGAGTCAGTAAACGGAACAACGCGATCTTGTTGATCTCGGCCAGGGCGCATTTGAACTCGGCGTCTACCGAGTTGTGAATACGCGTTTCAAACGCGGCGAGGATCTGATGCCGGTTGCTGCCTTTTACCGCCATGATGAAGGGAAACTTGAACTTGGCCTTGTAGGCATCGTTCAGCTCGGTGAAGCGCGAGAACTCCTCACTCGTGCATTGGTGAATCCCCGCGCCAGCTTGCTCATCGGTGCTGGCTTGGGTCAGTTGGCCCTGGACGGCCGCACGGCCTGCCAGGTCCGGGTGGGCATTGATCAGGGCCAGTTGGCTTTGATGATCAGCGCTCAACAGGATGTCGCTCATGCGCTGGTGCAGGGTTTCGATCTGATCGATCGACGCGTCCTGGCCCAGGTCGAAGGCCTTTTCGGCCACCCATGGCGAATGTTCGTAGATGTCGGCGAAGGCGGCGACGAATTCGTCGCGGCTCAGGGTCGACGGCTTCAGGGTTTGGAACGCAGTCATTTCGCTGCTCCCTTGAAGGGGTGGGTTTCGTGCCAGTGGCGGGCAATGTCCACGCGGCGGGTGAACCACACCTGCTCGTGACCTTTGGCGTATTCGATAAAGCGCTTCAAGGCCGCGAGGCGGGCAGGGCGGCCGATCAGGCGGCAGTGCAGGCCGATGGAGAGCATCTTCGGTGCGTCGGCGCCTTCGGCATACAGCACGTCGAACGCGTCCTTGAGGTATTCGAAAAAGTCGTCGCCCTTGTTGAAACCCTGCACCTGGGTGAAGCGCATGTCATTGGTGTCCAGGGTGTAGGGGATCACCAGGTGCGGCTTGCCGGTGGGGGTGTTGGGTTCCCAGTAGGGCAGGTCGTCGTCGTAGGTGTCGCAGTCGTAGAGGAAACCGCCTTCCTCCATTACCAGCCGCCGGGTGTTGGGACCGGTGCGGCCGGTGTACCAGCCCAGTGGGCGTTCGCCGGTGAGTTCGGTGAGGATGCGGATGGCTTCGAGCATGTGCTCGCGTTCCTGGGCCTCGTCCATGTACTGGTAGTCGATCCAGCGGTAGCCGTGGCTGCAGATCTCATGGCCGGCCTCGACCATCGCACGGATCACATCCGGGTGGCGCTGGGCGGCCATGGCCACGGCGAAGATGGTCAGCGGAATATCGAATTCCTTGAACAGCTTGAGGATGCGCCACACACCGGCACGGCTGCCGTATTCGTACAGCGATTCCATGCTCATGTTGCGCGCGCCTTGCAGCGGCTGGGCCGAGACCATTTCCGAGAGAAAGGCTTCGGACTCTTTGTCGCCATGCAGGATATTGCGTTCGCCGCCTTCTTCGTAGTTGAGTACGAATGACAAGGCGATACGTGCCTTGCCTGGCCAATGGGGGTGAGGAGGGTTACTGCCGTAACCGATCAGGTCGCGTGGGTAGTCAGCGCTCACTGCAGTCTTCCTTCTTGTGCGTGGTAGCAAGTGTGTGGCGGCCAGCGCAAAGACTGGGTGGCGTCACAGCGATGGGCTGATTGTATACAACTTGATAGTCACTTTGTAAGCCTGTATTTCTGCATTTTTTCCAGGCGGTTGCTACAGCTTAGCACTGCAAGAAACTTGCCCAGTTGGTCAGTAAATGGATAAAAGGTCTTTTAAAAGCAAGGCCTGCCGAGTTATCAGCATCAGGGCCCATGCTGAAAGAGGCAGGCAAAACTTTGTGATTTTTATTGTGTACAATTTTTATTGAAAGTGTCTTAATCATCCCATCGCCGACTTTTTCATGCCCCGTAAAGGTGCGGCCACTTTCAATTCACGCTAGGGAGCCCCGCCCCATGGGACGACTGACCACACACGTACTGGACGCCGCCCACGGCTGCCCCGGCAGCGCCATCCAGGTTGAGCTGTACCGCGTCGACGGCGCGCAGCTGGAGCTGGTCGCCACGGCCGTGACCAACAGCGACGGCCGCTGCGACGCGCCGCTGCTGCAAGGCGATGATTACCGCAGCGGCGTCTACCAGCTGCAGTTCAGTGCCGGCGACTACTACCGGGCCCGGGGCGTGCAACTGCCCGAGCCGGCTTTTCTGGATGTGGTGGTATTGCGCTTCGGCATCAGCGCCGAGCAGGACCACTACCATGTGCCGCTGCTGATTTCGCCTTACAGCTACTCCACCTATCGCGGTAGCTGAGTCGTCACCTCGCTTCATGCCCCCAAGGCTCTTCGTTGGTTTTTCGCCCGCTCACACTGCGGGCTTTTTTTTGCCTGGCGCGCCGTTTAATTATCTAGTGCCAGGTGAGGGCGGGCGCCGCATAGGCTCGGTGTTTTCCTCGACGAAGACACCGCCGTGACCTTACCTACCGACCCCGATGTGTCTGACGACGATGCGTTGCAGGCCATGCGTATTCAGCTGGCGCAGCGGATCGACAACAGCCCTCAGCCCAGCCTCTTGATCAATCGGCTCACGGCCGCCGATTTGCGTTGTGCCGACGCGGCCCACCATCGGTCGCGCCTGATTTCCCGCGCGCCCAGGATCCTGCGGGTGATCCGTGCCGAGTTGCGCAAGGCTTTCGAGCTGGACCCGGACAGCGTGCTCTTTACCGAACCCAAGCCGCCGGCGGTCGCACAGCAAGTCGACACCTTGACCGACCGCGCATTGCAGATACTGGTGCTGCCGTCGTTGTCGATCAATCTCAATCATTTCACGGCCGTCAGCCTCAAGGGCGACCCCTTGCGACGTTTGCCTTTCACGCCGATGGAGGCCTTGCGACGGGTGATTGCGCTCAATCTGTTCGGGCGGCTTGCCCAGGCGCGCAGGGACTATTGGCAGGCACTGGTGACGGCGGGATGGCTGACACGCACCGAGCGCTGGGTGCAATTGCACGCGCAGCTGTTCGCCGACCAGGCCCTGGTGGCGTCGCAATTGGGCGAGCTGTCGAGTGCGGGCATGGAAATGGTTCAGGAGCTGGTGGACGCTCCGACGGCGCAAGCCCGCCAGCACGCCGGCGCGCAATGGGCCAGCCTGCGGGTGTGCAAGTTGTTCTGGCCGGGTGTGGGGCCGCGATTGATGCCGATGCCCGGCGCCCTGCATCTTTATCGTGAGGGTGACCCGCCAGGTGCGCCGCATGTGATCTACCTGCCGGGTACACAGCGCAATTACTACGAATACCCATCCTTCGACCAGTTGCAGTGTGGGCTTGCGGGGCTGATTAATGGCGCCTTGTTCGAGGACCTGTGGCAGTGCCTGCCGCTGCGCCGTCGGCATGAGGTGTGCCGGCCCGAGGTCGCGACTGTCGGCGCCAACAGGGCGGTGGGGCGTGGTTGCGCCCTGCGCGGCGATGCGTTGGAGCAGAGTGCGCTGGCGGTGCTGGAGGGGCAATGGGACAACGAGTTGGCCTGCGCGGTGTCGATCAATCTTGCGCAGGTCTATTCCGGCAGGAGCGCGCGCACTGTGGAGAACCCCACGCGTTTTCTGGCTTATATCGAACGCGCCAGGCACCACTGGGCAGGCAAGGCGCGCCTGGGGAGCCTTCGTCATGAACTGCACGAGTGGGATCAGCAGCGGCGTCATCAGGAAATAATGTTCGCCAGTTGCGCCCCGGAACTGCCCGTGCAAGCGGCGCTGCAACAGGTCAAACGCTATGAAAAAGGCCTGCTGACGCTGCTGGACCCCCAGGACCCGGGTGCGGACACGCCAGGCTGGCAGGATTTCATCACCCTTGAGGGCCAGCTCGAGGACCAGGCAAACACCTTGCGCAGGCTGCTGCAGGGCGCGCCCCTGCAACTGTTCGAGACGGCGTTCTGGAATGCGCGCCCCACAGGTGAGCATAACCGCCAGGCTGCGCTGATCTACAGATGGACCGACCTGCTGCGCAGCGAAACCCAGTTGCAGCACCGGCTCAAGCTGATCTCGGCAGCCCATCGGGACCTGCTGGTCGAGGTATTGGACACGCCGCTGGCGAGCAAGCGCGGCGCCAGTGAAACCTGCGTGCTGTCGGTGCTGGTGGGGGGCGAAGGCAGTGCCATGCGCCCTTTGCACAGCCTGTTTGCGATCACCCGCACCGCCGCGCTGGGCGAACCGGAACGGCGCGTGCCGGTGGTGCTGTGTGCGTTCGGGCGGGAGGGCGGGGTGGTCGAGTTTGCCCGGCTGGGGGCGCTATCGCGTGGCATTCAGGCCAGCCTCGGCAGCCGCGATGGCTCGGTATTGTGGCGCTATGTCGAGCGGCGACACCGCGCGGGGGTGGCGGAGCAGGTGGCAGGCCAAACCCTGGCAGTGCGGTATGAACCCATTGAGGGCAACCCGCTGGCGTTGGCATTCAAGCGGCTGCTCAAGGGCTACCTGGCCCAGGAGCAGGGGCTTGCCGGCCCTACACGTATTTTCAGTGAAACCCAGGATGCTCAGTTGAGCCGCCTGCTCCTCGCAGTGGAGTTGGATGAACACCTGAATGCGCCCGCCAGCAGCGCTCGGGCTCAGGCACGCGCGCATGTCGAACTGGTGCGCAAAGCCGCGAGCGCGAAACACCAGTTGCCGCTCTGGTTGGCCGAGGCCGACGCGGCCCGGCACAGCCGCTTCAAACACTTGCAGGGCCGCAACCTGGGCAGCGTGTTTGCCTTTGAAGAGCACCTGAAGCAACGTCTGCCTGATCTGCACTCCTACGCACGCCGTGTGTTGGTTGCCCGCTTGCGCGAGGACGGCCTGGAGCTGGACATTGACACCCCTTTTATCGAATTGCCTGACCGTGTCGATGGTCGGTTCTGTGGCTGGGAAAGCGTGTGTGTGGTGGGCGAGCGTGGTGAAATCCTCACACCAAGCCCGGCGCGTACGTGCTTGAGCCTGCTGCAAATGGCGTTGCAGAACCTGGACCCGCAGATGACGCCCACCTGGTGGCGTTTCAAGTACGCCCGTTACCTGATCCCGGCGTGGCAACCGCAACTGACACCAGATTATTTGATCAGCATGGTGTCTTCGCTGGATATCGGCGCAGGTTATGAGGCATTGATCGACGGCGTTTTTTACCCGCCCGCGCGCGCTGACGATGCGCGTGTCCCGCAACTGTTGCGGCGCGCTTTGCAGGCGGGTGCCGAGGCCGATCTGTATTCGGCGGTTCAACAAGGGCTCTCGGCAGATGGGCAACGCCTGTTCAGCAAGGCAATGGCAGGGCTGCACGAGCAGACTCATCAAGTGCAACTGCTGGTGGTGCATCTGGTGGGCCACACCCTGCAGCATGATCGCTATATCGCCGGCGTCCTGGTGTTTCACGACCTGCTGTCCCAGCGCTGCGTGGTCTACTGGCCCACCGCTTCGGGTACCGCCAACCTTAGTGAGCACGCCAGCCTGCAACTGGCCCGTGAGCACGTGAACCGCAACTGGGCGTTACCCGGCACGGTGAAGGCACTGGCCCGGCACGTCGCGCCGGGGTGGGCATTCGAAGCCATCACCCATCACCCAGGTGAAGCGCGCAGTGAGCCGCGCTTCAATGCGTTTTCATTGCTTCCCGGGTATGCATTGGTGCAGGGGCTCTGGCGCGACGTTGCGTTCGTTCGTTCATTTGCGATCAAGCACTTGGTGCCCACGGCGCTTGTCGACAGCATTGAACAGCAGATCCATGAGCAGGTTGCCCATGACGCGCTGAACTGGCTGGCCCTGGTGCCCACTTCCCACGACGATGCCATGGCCCTGTTGTATCAGGCGCGGGTCCTGGGTCTGCAGCATTACGCGCAGGCCGGCAGCACCTCTGGCAAGTCTCTGGAGAAGTACCGGGAGCAACGCCTCGAAGAAGAGAGGAGTACCCGCCGACGCGAGATTCTGTCGATGATCGTGCCGTTTTTCGACTTGGGTAATCAGGTGTATGAATTGCTGCTCGCCGCGCGGCGCTATCACCGTTATGGCGACCCTCGCGATGCGGTGGGTGTGGCCTTTGGGGTGATATATCTGGCGGTAGACCTTTTGCTGAGTTTTGCGCCTGGCCCCAAACTCAAGGCGCCAGCGTTGCCGCGCCCGAGGGTGGGCTCAATGGCGAGAGGTTTGAATCGTATTCATCATGCAACCGTTGCGCAGGTTGGCCGGGTTTCTTTGCTGGCCCCGTCGCCTTCGCCGGTTGCCCGGCTCACACCGCTGGAGCGGTTCAAGGTTCAGGGGCTGCCTCAAGACGCCGTGGCGTTGAAGGGGCCGGGCGAAAGAGGGCTGTACGTGAAAAACGGTGAACGCTTGCTTGTGGACGACACCCACCATTACCCGGTTTATCGGCGAGGCGACGAAGGTTTTTTCCGCTTGAAGAACAAAGAGGCGCCGGGTACGGACGAGTTGGTCCTCACCATCCATGAGCCCCGGGACTGGCAGCTGGGGGCGGATGCGCCGGTGGCCGGCCCGAGTTCACGCGCAATTCAGCCGGCGCCCTTGCAGCCAGCGGGTGGGCAGCCACTCGTCGAGCGTGCGGCGACGCGAAGCCGGATCGTGCAGTCATCCGTGCAAGGCACGCACTGGTTCAATTGGCGCACGCGGGTGCCTGAAAACCACGCGTCTGGCCCCTCGGCTGCGGGAATATTCCATGTGCATCAGGAGCCGCCGGGTTTTCCCTACGATGTTATCTGCGTGGGCCTCAGGTATGACACTCCCAGGCTATCGGGCGCGGGCTACTACCGGTTGCTCCATCAGGGCGATCATGTGCCTGTGGGCGATGTCGTTTTCATCGCGCCGGACCGGCCGCTGGTGTCAAAAGCCCAAGTGGATATCGCGCGTTGGACAACCACCGATCTTCACGAACAACCGATACCGGCCTCTCGCACTGCATCGGGTGCCTGGCAGCTCCATGCCCCGTTGTTCGACGGGCCGTTGGAGCCGCTGGTGGGCCGGGCTTTCCCTGGCATGACGCGAAAAAGCCGCGAGTTTGCCGTCGCAAGGTTGATCGAACTGTCCGACTCTTCCCGCGCGGTAACCGCCAGCCATCTGCTGAACCTGCGAGCGACCCTGGATCGATGGCTCACCCCCGACCCGGTCAGGCTGGGTCAGACCGATGATTTACTGGCGATGCTGCGGCCCACGGAGAGGGATATCCATAGCATCTACATCGGTTTTGAAGGCAAGGCACCCGGCTTCACGCGTGTTGACTTCAGCCTGCCTGTTGCCTTGGACCCAAGGCTGCGATCCGGCGGCGCAAGTGTTTCGGCAGAGCGAAACACTGCGCTGCGTGGGGCAATCAGGACGGTGCTGGAACAGCAGGGCTTCACTGTCCAGGACAGGCCCATGCAGCGTGGCAGGAAAGCCACGCGGGAATGGGTGGTGACCCACCCCCATTCCAACACGCTGTACTACATGGTCTATCAGTGGGTCGGGCGCGGGACCGTCCAGTTGCAAAAGCGGCTCACCGATAACTGGCTGAATGCAGGTTTCCAATCAGATCGTACGTCGGCACTGTCCACGCAGATCAGACGTGCGATGGATGAACAGCGCCTGGTGCCGATCGCCGCCGGTATCCAATGGCCGATCCAGGGCACCGTCCCACCCAGCGTTTATTTTGCCAGGGTCAACCGAGTCTCACCTTGAGCAGCGAGACCGCGCCGGCGCAGCCGAACAGGGCGGCGCTGAGGCGGTTGAACCAGCTTTGCCCGCTGCCGCTGCGCAGGTACCGCGCAGCGCCATGGGCCCCCAGGCCGTAGGCCAACTTGCACAGCAGGTCGAGCACGGTCCAGGTGGCGATCATGATCAGCAATTGCGGCAGAAACGCTTGCTGGCTGCTAAGGAACTGCGGCAGGAAGGCGGCAAAAAATAGTATGTCCTTGGGGTTGCTGGCGCCCAGCACAAAGGCGCGGCCGAACAGTGCGCGAAAGCGTGGCACCGCTGCAGCCTGCGGCACGGTTGCACCGTGGGCCGGTTGCCGCGACTGTTGCCAGCTTTGCCAGGCAAGGTAGAACAGGTACAGCGCGCCGACGATCTTCAGCGCGCTGAACAGTTGTTCGGAAGCGAGCAGCAATGCGCCCAGGCCCAGGGCCGATGCGCTCAACAGGCAGATCGAGGCGATCACCCCACCGAGAAACGCCGGGTACGAGCGGCGTAGTCCGTAATTCAGGCTGTTGCTGATCATCAGCAACGACAGCGGCCCCGGGATCAGGATCACCACCAGCGCAGCGCCGCTGAACAGCAGCCAGGTTTCCAGACTCATTGCTTGCTCCTTGTTTTATAGAAAGATGAACTTGGCGATAAAGATCACGCACAGCACCCACAGGCTCACAGAGATTTCGCGGTACTTGCCGGTGCCGGCCTTGAGCGCCACGTAGGTGATAAAACCCAGCGCGATGCCGTCGGCGACCGAGAAGGTCAACGGCATCATGATCGCCGTGACGATCGCCGGAATGCTGTCGGTGGCCTCATCCCAATTGATGTGGGCCATGCTTGCCATCATCAGCATCGCCACGTAGATCAACGCGCCGGCGGTGGCATAGGCCGGAATCATGCCGGCCAGCGGGGCAAAAAACATCGCCGCCACAAACAGGATACCCACGGTCACGGCGGTAAGGCCGGTGCGACCACCTGCGGCAACCCCGGCGGCGCTTTCCACGTAGCTGGTCACCGGCGGCACGCCGACCATGGCGCCAAACACGCTGGAAGCACTGTCGGCCTTCAATGCACGGGACAGGTTATCGATCTTGCCATCGGCATTCACCAGCCCGGCGCGCTGCGCAACGCCCATGAGTGTACCGGCGGTATCGAACATGTGCACAAAAAGAAACGCAAATACCACGCTGATCATGCTGACATTGAATACACCTTTTACGTCCATCGCCATCCAGGTCGGTGCCAGGCTCGGCGGCGTGGAGAGAATGCCGTTGTAGTGCACCAGGCCCAGGCCCCAACCGGCCAGCGTCACGGCGATGATGCTGATGAGGATCGCGCCGAACACGCGGTGGTAGCTGAGAATCGCGATCAGCAAAAAGCACACCGCTGCCAGCAGCGGCGCCGGCTCATGCAGCGAACCGAGTTTGATCAGCGTGGCCGGGCTGTCGACGATGATGCCGGCGGTTTTCAGGCCGATCACCCCGAGAAACAGGCCGACCCCGGCGCCCATGGCATGGCGCAGGCTCACCGGAATGCTGTTGAGCAGCCACTCTCGCACCCGCGACAGCGTAAGGCCCATGAACAGCACCCCGGAAATGAACACCGCACCCAGCGCGGTTTCCCAGTGGTAGCCCATGGTGCCGACCACGGTGTAGGTGAAAAACGCGTTCAGGCCCATGCCCGGCGCCAGGCCCACCGGCCAGTTGGCGTACAGGCCCATCAACAGGCAACCCAGCGCGGCGGCGATGCAGGTGGCGACGAACGCCGCGCCGTGATCGATGCCGGCGTCGGCCATGATGTTGGGGTTGACGAAGATGATGTAGGCCATGGTGATAAAGGTGGTGAGGCCGGCGATCAGCTCGGTCTTCACTGTGGTGCCATGCAGGCGCAGTTTGAACAGGCGTTCCAGCCAGCCACCCTGCGAGGGGGAGAGATCCAGCGTTGGTGCTTCGGATTTGCGGCTATCCACAGCGAGTACTCCTCAAGAGTTTTATTGTTATTTCCAGCGCCGGTCACATGAGTGGGCAACAGCGCTTTGAGGTACTGGCGGGTTTTGTTGACCAATAGGTCAGGAACTCGCACGAAGCGAATTATGCTTTTGTATACAAAGAAAGCAAATAATGTTTTCGATTAAGTGTGCGAAAGGGGATGAAAGGCTAATTCCCGGCACTGAGTGCCTGGTTGATCGCCAGCCAGCCCATCACTGCTTCTTCCCCGGATTCACTGAACGCGCGCTGCAACAGCTTCACCTGCTCGCGGCGCAGCGACTGCTCGAAACGCAGGCCTTCTTCGGTCAGTTGCAGCAGGCGTTTGCGCTTGTCGGCCGCGGACGCCACGCTGTCCACCAGGTGCATTTCCTGCAATTGGCGCAGCGGCATGTTCAGCGCCTGCTTGCTCACGCCGAGCAATTCCAGCAACTCCTTCACGCTCAGGGTCGGGTAGCGCGCGATAAAAAACACGATGCGTTGATGCACGCGGCTCAGGCCCCGGCGTTCGAGCATTTCGTCGGCCTTGGCGGTGAAGGCCTGGTAGCCGAAGAAAAACGCCTCCATGGCCTGTTGCTGGCTGCTTTGGTTTTTAAGGTCAAGCATGTTGACGTATCCACTCAAGCTATCGTAATTTCGGTCAACCAGTTTGACGTATTTCCCACAGCCTTCGCTAGCGGTGACCTCCATGGCCTTCTCTGAACGTGTTACGCGCCTCAAAAGCTCCTTGATCCGTGAAATTCTCGCGGCCGCCCAGCGCCCCGAGGTGATGTCGTTCGCCGGTGGCCTGCCAGCCGAAGCCATGCTGCCCGCGCTGAACTGGGACGACATGCCACTGAACATTGGCCAATACGGTATGAGCGAAGGCGAACCGCAGCTGCGCGAATTGCTCGCCGCCGAGGCGCGTGCCCTGGGCGTGCCGTGCCAGGCCAGCCAGGTGCTGGTGGTCAGCGGCTCCCAGCAAACCCTCGACCTGGCGGCCAAGCTGTATATCGACAAAGGCACCAAAATCCTGCTGGAAGGCCCGACCTACCTGGCCGCGTTGCAGATTTTCCAATTGTTCGGCGCTGACTGCCTCACCGTGCAACTGGAAGCCGACGGCCCCGACCTGGCCAGCCTGCGCAGCAACCTCGAACGTCATCGCCCGGCGTTCATCTACCTGATCCCGACTTTCCAGAACCCGTCGGCCGTGCGCTACAGCGAGGCCAAGCGCGCGGCCGTCGCCGCCTTGCTTGATGAGTTCGGCGTGAGCCTGATCGAAGACGAACCCTACCGCGAGCTGACCTTCGACGGCGGCAGTGCCAAACCCATCGTCGGGCGCCTGAAAAAAGCCAGCTGGATCTACACCGGCACGGTCTCCAAGACCCTGCTGCCCGGCCTGCGCGTGGGTTACCTGATCGCCAGCCCGGACCTGTTCCCGCACCTGCTCAAGCTCAAGCAGTCGGCGGACCTGCACACCAACCGGGTCGGCCAGTGGCAGGCGATGCAATGGATCGGCACCGACAAATACCAGCAACACCTGGTGGAGTTGCGCAGTTTTTACCGCGAGCGCCGCGATGCCTTTCAGGCTGCGCTGGAGAAACATTTCGGCGACCTGGCCGACTGGCAAGTGCCCCAGGGTGGATTATTCTTCTGGCTGACCTTGAAACAGCCGCTCGACACCCGCACCTTGTTGGCTGCTGCGCTCGATCA
The DNA here is from genome assembly GCF_979253585.1 of Pseudomonas sp. AC463. Lineage (NCBI taxonomy): Bacteria > Pseudomonadati > Pseudomonadota > Gammaproteobacteria > Pseudomonadales > Pseudomonadaceae > Pseudomonas > Pseudomonas sp. AC463. The sequence goes on from NZ_CEEDDZ010000024.1 coordinate 27,956, forward strand.
GGACGTCGCGTTCATGCCCGGTGAACCGTTCTTTTCCGAGCCGGACCAGCATCTTGGCTCACTGCGTCTAAATTTCAGCCATATCGACCCGTCCCGTCTGGACGAAGGTCTCAAGCGCCTGGCCGCAGTGGTCCGTCAAGCACAGCACGCGCAAGCGGCATAAGGGGAGCCCCATGTACAAGGTTTATGGCGATTACAAGTCGGGCAACTGCTACAAGGTCAAATTGATGCTCAACCTGCTGGGCATCCCGTACCAGTGGGTGGATATCGACATCCTCAAGGGCGATACCGAAACGCCCGAATTCCTGGCCAAGAACCCCAACGGCAAGATCCCGGTACTGGAACTCGAAGACGGCACCTGCCTGTGGGAATCCAACGCGATCCTCAACTTCCTCGCCGACGGCAGCGAGTTCCTGCCTACCGAACCGCGACTGCGCACGCAGGTGCTGCAATGGCAGTTCTTCGAGCAGTACAGCCACGAGCCGTATATTGCGGTGGCGCGGTTTATCCAGTTTTACCTGGGCCTGCCGCAAGAGCGCCAGGAGGAATACAAGAAGTTGCACAAGGGCGGCTACAAGGCCCTCAAGGTCATGGAGCGCCAGCTGCAATTGACGCCGTATTTGGTGGGTGACCAGTTCTCCATTGCGGATGTGGCGTTGTATGCCTACACCCATGTGGCCCATGAGGGTGGGTTTGAGCTGGAGGCCTACCCGGGTGTGCAGGCGTGGTTGGCGCGGGTGGCGAGCCATCCCAAGCATGTGCCGATGCTGGACTGACACACCGCCATCGGGGGCAAGCCCCCTCCCACATTTAGCTCTATGGTGTGTCAGATAACTCATCATTGAGCAGATCAAAGCAACGCTGTGCCGCCGGGCTCAGCCCAATCCCGCTACGACTGATCAACCCGATCTCCCGGTTCACCCCGGGATGGTCGATGTTGATGCGCTTCAAGCCTTCCAGGCTGTCCGCCGCCGACTCCGGCAGCACACTGATCCCCAACCCCTGGCGCACCAGCGCGAGCACCGTCGACATGTAGTTGGCCTCCATGCCCGCGTTCATTCGCAGTCGCGTCTGGTCAAACAGCGCATCCACTTGCTCGCGCACACTGCTGTCGCGCCCGGTGAGGATGATCGGCTGGTCGGCCAGTTGCTCCAGGGTCAGTTGGCGATGGCGGGCGAGGGGATGCTCCAGCGGCACAAAAGCGCACAGCCGGTCATTCAGTACCGGCACAAAGTCCAGGCCATGGCTGAGCCGCGCGCGTACGCCAATACCAAAATCCACCTCGCCGGCGCGTACCTGGGCATGAATGCGGTGGGCCACCAGGTCATGCAGGCGCACTTCGATGCCGGCAAAGCGCTCGCGAAACAGGCGCAAGGCCGGCGGCAAGGTGCCGGCGCACACCGAGGGCAAGGCGGCGATGGTCACCACGCCCCGGCGCAAGGCGGCCAGGTCGCGGGAGCCGGTGACGATGTTGTCCAGGTCCAGCAGCAGTTTTTCCATGGGACCGCGCGCGTCCTGGCCGGCAGCGGTGATGCTCACGTGGCGCGGGCTGCGATCAAGCAGGGCGACGCCAAGCCAGTCTTCGAGTTGCTGCACCTGCACCGTCAGGGCCGAGGGCGACAAATGCAGCTCGTTGGCGGCCTTGGTAAAGCTGCCGGTACGCGCCACGGCAAGAAAGGCTTGAATGTGTTGGATGCTGTTCTTCATTTTGTTTTTCCGAACGTGCCACGCCGAATATTCCAATTTACAAAGACTAACGCGATTCCAATACTCCGGGTAAAACAATAACCGGCCGCAAAGGCCGCTCTGGAGTAACCCATGCTCGCTACCCTGGGTGTCATTACCATCCTGTGCCTGCTCGCTGCCGTCATGAGCAAACGCCTCTCGCCACTGGTGGCCCTGATCGCCTTGCCGATCATCGCCGCGCTGCTCGGCGGGTTCGGCCTGCAAACCAGCGCCTTCATCATTACCGGTATCAAGAACGTCGCCCCTGTGGTCGGCATGTTTGTGTTCGCGATCCTGTTTTTCGGGATCATGACCGATGCCGGCATGCTGGACCCCATCATTGATCGCATCCTGCGCACGGTCGGGACGCGTCCTACACGCATTGTCGTCGGTACTGCGACTCTCGCTCTGCTGGTGCACCTGGACGGCTCCGGCGCGGTGACGTTCCTGGTGACGGTGCCGGCGATGCTGCCGCTGTATACGCGGCTGGGCATCGACAAACGCATCCTCGCGTGTGTGTGCGCCATGGCGGCCGGGGTCAACTTCCTGCCCTGGACTGGCCCGGTGCTGCGCTCCTCGGCGGCTTTGCATGTGCCGGTGGCAGACCTGTTCCAACCGCTGATTCCGGTGCAGATCGTCGGGCTGATCTTCGTGTTCGCCTGCGCATGGTGGCTGGGCCGGCGTGAAGAAAAACGCCTCGGCCTGGGCGCCGGTTCCACCGTGGACGCGGTGCCGCAGCGGGTACTCAGCGACGACGACATCAAGCTGCGCCGCCCGCGGCTGTTCTGGGTCAACCTGCTGCTCACCGTGCTGGTGATGGTGGTGATGATCGCCGGTTGGGTCGACCCGGTGGTGATGTTTATGCTCGGCACCGTGGTGGCGTTGTGCATCAATTACCCGAACGTGGACGCCCAGCGCGCGCGCATCGACGCCCATGCCAAAACCGCCCTGACCATGGCCAGCATCTTGCTCGCCGCCGGGGTGTTCACCGGCATCATGCAAGGCACCGGCATGCTCAAGGCGATTGCCGAAGTGGCGGTGGCGCAGATTCCGGCCGGTCACGGCAAGCTGATCCCGGCCGTGGTGGGCTTTATCTCCATGCCGCTGAGCATGCTGTTTGACCCCGACTCCTACTATTTCGGCGTAATGCCGGTGATCGCCGAAGTCGGCAAGGCCCTCGGTGTCGACCCGCTGCAAGTGGCTCAGGCCTCGCTGCTGGGCGTGCACACCACTGGCTTCCCGGTCAGCCCGCTGACCCCCGCAACCTTCCTGTTGGTGGGCCTGTGCAAGATCGAATTGGCCGATCACCAGCGCTTCACCATCCCTTTTCTGTTTGCCGCGTCGGTGTTGATGACCCTGACCGCGTTGCTCCTGGGAGTGATTTGAAATGAAAACCTTGCGCATCGGTTCCGGCGCCGGCTACTCCGGCGACCGTATCGAACCTGCCGTGGAACTGGCCGAGAGGGGCGACCTGGATTACCTGGTCTTCGAATGCCTGGCTGAACGCACCATCGCCCTCGCGCAACAGGCGCGTATCAGCGATCCACAGGGCGGTTATGACCCGTTGCTGAGCGAGCGCATGCGCCGGGTGTTGCCGTTTGTTGGCGTGAAGGGCGGGCGTCGCCTGCGGGTGATCACCAATATGGGCGCGGCCAATCCGGTGGCGGCGGCCATTGAAGTGCGGCGGGTTGCCAGTGACTTGGGCTTGAATCTCAAGGTCGTGGCGGTCGTAGGCGACGATGTTCTATCTGTGTTGCAACCCGATCAAACGCTCGATAACGGCCAGACGGTGGGTTCCTTGGGCAAACGCCTGGTTTCCGCCAATGCCTACCTGGGCGTGGACGGCATCCTTGAAGCCTTGCGCGCCGACGCCGACGTGGTGATCACCGGGCGAGTGGCCGACCCGTCGTTGTTCCTCGCGCCGCAGATGTTCGAGTTTGGCTGGGCTGCGGACGACTGGCAGCGCCTGGGCCGTGGCACCTTGGTCGGGCATTTGCTCGAGTGTGCCGGGCAGGTCAGCGGCGGCTATTTTGCCGACCCCGGTTTCAAGGATGTGGACGACCTGGCGCGCCTGGGCTTCCCCTTGGCCGAGATCGATGCAGACGGCGCAGCCTTGATCACCAAGGTTTCGGGCTCCGGCGGCCGGGTCAGCCGCGCCACCTGCACCGAACAGCTGATCTATGAAGTGCACGACCCGGCGGCTTACCTGACGCCGGACGTGACCGCCGATTTTTCCCAGGTGGGGTTTGTCGAAGAGGGCATTGATCGCGTGCGCGCCCACGGTGCCGCCGGACGTGCAAGGCCTGAGCAGTTGAAGGTCAGCGTCGGCTATCTGGACGGTTGGATCGGCGAAGGGCAGATGTCCTACGGCGGCCCGGGTGCGGTCGCACGGGCGCAGTTGGCGCGGGATGTCGTACTCAAGCGCCTTGAGTTGATGGGCGTAGAGATGCAGGACGTGCGCGCCGAACTGATCGGCATGGACTCGCTCCACGGCCCGCGCAGCAGCGTCGAACCCTGGGAAGTGCGCCTGCGCGTGGCCGCCCGCTGTGAAGAACGCAGCGACGCGGTGCGGGTCGGCAATGAGGTGGAAACCCTCTACACCAACGGCCCGTCGGGCGGCGGCGGTGCGAGCAAAAGTGTGCGCCAGGTGGTGGCGGTGGCGTCGTTGCTGCTGCCGCGCAGTGCGGTCAACCCGAGGATCGAAGCATGAAACTGCAGACGCTGGCCCATTCCCGTACCGGGGACAAGGGCGACACCTCGAACATCTCGATCATTGCCTATCGCGCCGAGGACTACACGTTGCTGTGTGAGCAACTCACCGCCGAACGCGTGGCCGAGTTCTTCGCCGGCCTGCTGGAGCCGGGCGCGGCGCCGGTGCGGCGGTATGCGTTGCCCAACGTGCAGGCGCTGAATTTTGTGCTGCCGGGGATTTTGCGCGGCGGCGTGACCCGCTCGCTGGCGCTGGATGCGCATGGCAAGTGCCTGGGCTCGGCGTTGCTGGATCTGGATTTGGCAATATAAAACTAAATGTGGGAGGGGGCTTGCCCCCTCCCACATTAGATTTGCACAAGTCTGTCAGATCGCAGCAAACCGCTTGTCCAGATAATCAATGATCACCTTGGAGTCATACATCCAGGTGGTCTGGCCGTTCTCTTCGATGCGCAGGCACGGCACCTTGATCTTGCCGCCTTGCTCCAGCAGGGTCTGGCGGTCCTGCTCGTTGTTCTTCGCGTCCTTCAATGCCACCGGCACGTTCAGGCGGTGCAGGGTACGGCGGGTCTTCACGCAGAACGGGCACGCGTGGAACTGGTACAGGGTCAGCTCTCTGGCCGCCGCGTTCACTTGCGCCTGTTGCTCGGCCGGGCGTTGCTTTTTGCGTGGGCGCGTGAGGAAGTCGCCCGCGATGATGATGTGGCCGAGACCCACTCGAAGTGCTTTGACGAACATGGCTGAAACCTCTTGCCCAATACAGAAGGGGCCGCAGCTTACCTGATTTTCTGCGGGCGAAAAAAAACCGGCGATGAACGCCGGTTTTTCCTGTGCAGCCTGTTACTTGATCAGGCTGAGAAACTCGCTGCGGGTGGCCGCGTTTTCGCGGAACTCACCCAGCATCACCGAGGTGATCATCGACGAATTCTGTTTCTCCACACCGCGCATCATCATGCACATGTGCTTGGCCTCGATCACCACGGCCACGCCCAGCGCGCCAGTCACTTGCATCACTGCATCGGCGATCTGGCGGCTGAGGTTTTCCTGGATCTGCAGGCGGCGCGCGTACATGTCGACAATCCGCGCGACCTTCGACAGGCCCAGCACTTTGCCGCTCGGGATGTAGGCAACATGCGCCTTGCCGATGAACGGCAGCAGGTGGTGTTCGCACAGCGAGTACAACTCGATGTCCTTGACCAGCACCATTTCGCTGTTGTCGGAGCTGAACAAGGCACCGTTGGTGACTTCTTCCAGTGTCTGTTCATAGCCGCGGCAAAGGTACTGCATCGCCTTGGCGGCACGCTTTGGCGTGTCGAGCAGGCCCTCGCGGGAGACGTCCTCGCCGAGTTGGCCGAGAATCTCTGTGTAATTCTGTTCCAGGGACATGAAACTACCTGTGGGATTTTCGCAAAGCGCAAGGTTACGGTGGCCGACACATCGCTGCAAGCCTGACGATGGCACTTGTTACTCGTCGCGCCCTTCCATCATGGTGCGCTTGAGCATCACATACACCGCGCCCGCGCCGCCGTGGCGGGCCTGGCAGGAAGTAAAACCGAGTACCTGGGCGTGCTGGCGCAACCAGGTGTTGACGTGGCTCTTGATCATCGGCCGCTTGCCGTCCAGCCGCACGGCCTTGCCATGGGTGACGCGCACGCAGCGGATTTCGAATTTGGTCGCTTCGGCGAGGAACGCCCACAGGGTTTCGCGGGCTTTTTCCACGGTCATGCCGTGCAGGTCGAGGCTGCCTTCGAACGGGATCTGACCAACCTTGAGCTTGCGCATCTGGCTTTCCTGCACGCCGTCGCGGGCCCACATCAGCTCGTCTTCGGGGCCGACGTCGATCACGAACTGGTCCGACAGGCCATCCACGGTGGTGGCGTCGGTGCGCACGGTCGCAGCCTGGCGCAGCTTGGCGATCTGCGCCCGGTCGGCCTTGGGTTTGCCGGTATCGGCGCGGTCGTGCTTGATCGGCTTGACGCCGCGCAGCTCGTTTTTGAACAGGGAAAAATCGTCGTCTTGCATGTCAGCCTCCGCGAAGGGCGGGCAGTTTACCTAAATCGCGGCGGCCAGGGCGCAGGAAACGCTATCCAAGCGCCATCAGTCGTGCTTTTTCATCAGGTGTGAAGCGATGTTCAGCGACAACGGCTGACGCATCTTCCTGCGGCTACGCCGCCATAACCACACGCCCAGCCACAGCACCAGCAGGCCGATGCCCAGCAGCAGGGCCGAACCGCCAGGGCTGGCATTCAGTTCGCCGAGGGCCGGCGAGTGACCAAACAGACCGGCGCCACCAGCGCCCGCCAACAACAGACCTACAACTGCCAGCAACGCGGCAAAGCCGGCCACCAGGCGCAGACGCCAGTTGCTCGGGCCCTTGGGGCGCAAGCGACGAGCATCAAAACCATCGGATATCTTCATTCCGACCTTTCCTCCAGGGTATCGGCCCTTCGACCGGACAATACACAGGTTGTTCCGGGGCGAGGGGTAAATGCGCCAAATGAAAGGGCTTCACGGATGAGCGGGGCAATAAACATTGCCGCGCCGCTCATCGGACGGTCGATCAGATCAGATCTTTGGTCAACGCCAGGGTGGCGAAGTTGTCGGCCATGATGGCCATTTCGGTCTGTTGCACATGCTCGGCACTCAGGATGCCGCCCTTGTACGGCAGGTCGCGGGTGGCGCAGGCGTCTTCGACCAGGGTGCAGCGAAAGCCCAGGTTCTTGGCGGCGCGCACGGTGGTGCTGACGCTGGAGTGGCTCATGAAGCCGCAGACGATCAGGTCCAGGGAGCCGAGGTCCTGCAGGTGTTTTTCCAGGCCGGTACCGTGGAAGGCGCTGGGCAGCAGCTTGCCGATGATGGTTTCGTCGCCGGCAGGCTCCAGGCCGGGGATGAATTCGCCGCGCTCGCCCTGCGGGTCAAACAGGCCGCCGACGGTGCCGAGGTGGCGCACGTGCACGATCGGGCGCCCGGCGTTGCGCGCCGCTGCGGTGAGTTGCTTGATGTTGTCGACCGCCGCGTCCATGCCCGAGAGGGCGAGTGGGCCGCTGAGGTATTCCTTCTGGGCGTCGATGATCACGAGGGTCGCATGGCCAAGGTTGGCTGCCGCGTAACCGCGACCGCTGAGTTGAAACATCGTCTTTGGAACGGACATTCTGGGGCTCCTGTGAGGGGGGCTTTTGTGACATTGTCCACTGGCTGAGCGGTTCTGTGAATCGCTACCATCGTAAGGTACGCCGTTGTTGACGTGCAGCCCTGTCAAGTGGGCGGCTTGTTTAACCGAATGATGGCAATTTGGATGAAATCCGACGTGTGGCGAGGGCATTTCGTACATCGTCGGTACAGGCGAAGGCTGTTAGAATCGCCAGTCGTTTTTTCCAGGAGTCTGCCCCCCGTGATCACTTCCCGCCTGCGCACCTTGCGCGACCATATCCGTTGGGCTGTCAGCCGTTTCCATGGGGAAGACCTGTTTTTCGGCCATGGTACCGACAACGCCTGGGACGAAGCCCGGCAGTTGGTGCTCGGCGCCTTGCACCTGCCGTGGGAAATCAATGACAGCTACCTGGATTGCAACCTGGAAGAAGAAGAGATTTCCCACGTGCAGCGCTTGCTGCATCGCCGAATCCACGAGCGTGTGCCCACCGCCTACCTGTTGAAGGAAGCCTGGTTCTGCGGCATGTCGTTTATTGTCGACGAGCGCGTGCTGATTCCGCGTTCGCCGATTGGCGAGATGATCGAAAACCGCTTCGAACCCTGGCTGGCCCAGCCGCCGGCGCGCATCCTCGACCTGTGCACCGGCTCCGGTTGCATCGGCATCGCCTGTGCCTACGAGTTCCAGGACGCCGAAGTGGTGCTGGGCGACCTGTCCTTCGAAGCCCTGGAAGTGGCGAATCAGAATATCGAACGCCATGGCGTCGACGAGCGCGTGTACACCGTGCAGGGCGACGGCTTCGACGGCCTGCCGGGCCAGCGCTTTGATCTGATCGTGTCGAACCCGCCGTATGTGGACGCCGAAGACTTCGCCGACATGCCCGACGAATACCAGCACGAACCCGAGCTGGGCCTGGCCTGTGGCGACGATGGCTTGAACCTGGTACGGCGGATGCTGGCCGAGGCCGCCGACCACCTGACCGAGAAGGGCTTGCTGATCGTTGAAGTGGGCAACAGCCAGGTGCACGTCGAGGCGCTGTACCCGGAGGTGGACTTCGCCTGGCTGGAGTTCCAGCGCGGTGGGCATGGGGTGTTTATGTTGACGGCTGAACAGTGCCGCCAACATCAGGCAGTTTTTGCTGCGCGGGTCTAACTGAAGAAACATGGTCAATGTGAGAGGGGGCTTGCCCCCGATAGCGGTGGTTCAGTTACACATCCAGTGACTGACACATTGCCATCGGGGGCAAGCCCCCTCCCACATTTTTACTGCATTTCAGCCCGCTGCTAGCGGTGCGTCGCAATCCAGATCAACAACCCCGCCTGAAACACCGTAAACGCCACTAGACACGTGATGGTAAAGCGCAAACCGCTGTCCTCGCGCTTGAACTTGGTGACTTTTTCCTCTTCCTTGCGCAGCTTCACTTCCTGCTCCGCCAGGTTGTGCTCGGCCTGTTGCAGCATCTGCGCGGCTTCGAGCATTTCCACAAACTGCACTTTCTCGGTGTTCCAGCTGTCCAGCACGTCGCTGACCTTGCCCGGCTGCACGTTGCCTTTAAGGTGCTGCACATCGGCGTAGGCCACGTCAAAACCCTGGATCCGCAGGAAGTGATCACGGCGCAGGCGCGTGGCTTCGTTGAGTGCATCCTTGTTGGCCAGGTCCACACCGTCGACGCGGTAGTGCGACCACTTCTTCTTGGCCCATGCGGCGGCCTGGGCTACCAGGAAACGGCCGATGCCACGGTTGGCGGGTTCGATTTCCAGGCTGTTGCCAGGGCCGAAGTGCACGCGTTGCTTGTCGTGGTCGACCCAGATATCCAGATGGTTCTGTTCGCGACGCACGCGCTGGCCCGGCAACTGGATCACCATGCGCAGCAGGCTGTGGTGTTTGTCATTGCGCTCGGCGTAACCGAACTGCACGAACCGCAACGGCCGCACGCCCGTGGCGCGGTCGGTGGCGAGGGGGGCCAGGCGCAGCATCTTGAAATGCTCGGCCTGAACATCCGCCCACGGCAGGGACGCCGCGTCGACGGCCTCGGTAGTGTCAGCCGGGGTGTCGGCGGTAGGTTCCGGTATTGCTTCAGTGGTTGTCATGCGGCGCGATCCTGTCCAAGCCCAGCAAGCCGACAGTCTTTTTGCTGTCGACTCTGGGCTTATCGGCCGTTATCCGCAGGACTAGAGGCAAATTGTCGCTTAACGGGGTTGAAGTCCGGCGATAAAGCGCACGATGCGCTGGCCCAGCTCGGCGGCGAGGGGCAATTGCGGGTCGTTGTAGGAAGCCAATTGCTGCTTCACGTCATTGGGCACGATGCGCATCACGTGGTTCATGCCCTCGATCACCACCAACTCCGCGTCGGGCTTGGCCTTTTTCAGTTGGCGGGCATCGCCCACGCCGACCTGGATGTCGTTGCTGCCCTGGATGATCAGCGCCGGCATGTTCAGTTTGGCGAAGGCTGCCGACGGATCGGCGCGGAACAAGCTGATCAGATAAGGCTGCACGCTCGGTCGGAAAATGCCCTCCAGCGGGCCAGGCACGTCAGCATCCACCTGGCCGGCCTTGAGGTGATCGAGGATTTCATTGCTGCGCAGCAGCAGGGCAGGGGGCAAATGGTCGGCCAGTTGCTGGCGGATCACCTGGTCTACCGGGCGCGCGCTGCCAGACAGTGAAACCACCCCGGCCGGTTCGAGCTGCGGCGCAGCCAGGGCCGCCACCAGTGCGCCTTCACTGTGACCCAGCACAACCAGCGGGCCCAGGCGTTTGTCGGCCTTGAGCTGCTTGCCCCAGGCCACGGCGTCGGCCACGTAGGCGTCGAGGGTCAGGTTGCGTTCGTCGGGGGTGGCGGCCAGGCTGGCGGCGACCCCGCGCTTGTCGTAGCGCACGCTGGCGATGTTGTGCCGGGCCAGCACCCAGGCCAGGCGCTTGAGGCTGTCATTGCGTGCGCCGTCGGCGCTGTTGCCGTTGCGGTCGGTGGGCCCGGAGCCGGCGATGATCAGTACCACCGGCACCGGTGTGTCGGACTGTGGCAGCAGCAGCGAGCCAAACAGCTCGCCGCTGCCGGTGTCCAGGCTGATGGGGCGCTGCAGCACGACAGGGGAGGCGGCGTGGGCCACGGCGGTAAACAGGGTGAGGGTAAACAGCAAAACTCGCAGCATCATCGCGCCATCATTGGGAAGGTGCCGGTTGGACAGACGTCTACCGGTAAGGTTTCGAGGATGAACTAGTCGATTACCCTGCGTATACTGGCCGCCTTAAGTTATTACGGTTGACTTGATTCAACTGATTTCGCGGAGCGCCCTGCATGTCCGGCAATACCTTCGGCAAACTGTTCACTGTCACCACCGCGGGCGAAAGCCATGGCCCGGCGTTGGTCGCCATTGTCGACGGCTGCCCGCCCGGCCTCGAGCTGTCCCTGGAAGACCTGCAGCGTGACCTCGACCGCCGCAAGCCCGGCACCAGCCGCCACACCACCCAGCGCCAGGAGCCCGATGAAGTCGAGATCCTCTCCGGCGTGTTCGAAGGCCGCACCACCGGCTGCGCCATCGGCCTGCTGATCCGCAACACCGACCAGAAGTCCAAGGACTACTCGGCGATCAAGGACCTGTTCCGCCCGGCCCACGCCGACTACACCTACCACCACAAATACGGCGAGCGCGACTACCGTGGCGGTGGCCGCAGCTCGGCCCGCGAAACCGCCATGCGCGTGGCTGCCGGCGCCATTGCCAAGAAATACCTGGCGACCCAGGGCATCGTGGTCCGTGGCTACATGAGCCAGTTGGGCCCGATTGAAATCCCGTTCAAGACCTGGGACAGCGTGGACGACAACGCTTTCTTCAGCCCCGACCCGGACAAAGTGCCGGAACTGGAAGCCTATATGGACCAGTTGCGCCGTGACCAGGATTCGGTCGGCGCCAAGATCACCGTGGTCGCCGAAGGCGTTAAGCCGGGCCTCGGCGAGCCGATCTTCGACCGCCTGGACGCCGAACTGGCCCACGCGCTGATGAGCATCAACGCGGTGAAAGGCGTAGAAATCGGCGCCGGCTTCGCTTGCGTGTCCCAGCGCGGCACCGAGCATCGCGATGAGATGACGCCCGAAGGCTTCCTCAGCAACAACGCCGGCGGCATCCTCGGCGGTATTTCCTCCGGCCAGCCGATTGTGGCGCACCTGGCACTCAAGGCCACCTCGAGCATCACCACGCCGGGCCGTTCGATCGACGTGCACGGCAACCCGGTGGACGTGATCACCAAAGGCCGCCACGACCCGTGCGTGGGCATCCGCGCCACACCGATTGCCGAGGCAATGATGGCCATCGTGCTGATGGACCACCTGCTGCGCAATCGCGGGCAAAACGCTGACGTACAGGTAAGCACCCCGGTCCTCGGCCAACTGTGACAGCTTCCTGCGGCAAGCGCGCTTGCTGTGGCGAGCGAGCTTGCTCGCGCTGGGCCGCGAAGCGGCCCCACTGATGACCCCCAATCTCCCCTACTGGCGCCTCTCCAGCTTCTACCTCTTCTACTTCGCCCTCCTGGGCGCCACCGCCCCGTTCCTGGCGCTGTACTTCGACCACCTGGGCTTCTCCAGCGCACGCATCGGCGAGCTGGTGGCCATCCCCATGCTGATGCGCTGCGTCGCGCCGAACCTGTGGGGTTGGCTCGGCGACTACACCGGTCGGCGCCTGGCCATCGTGCGCTTTGGCGCGGTGTGCACGCTGGCGAGTTTTTCGCTGATCTTCGTCAGCCACACCTACGCCTGGCTGGCGCTGGTGATGGCCTTGCATGCGTTCTTCTGGCACGCGGTGCTGCCGCAATTCGAAGTGATCACCCTGGCGCACCTGCAAAAACAGACCTCGCGCTACAGCCAGATCCGCCTGTGGGGCTCCATCGGTTTCATTCTCACCGTGGTGATCATGGGTCGCCTGTTCGACTGGCTGAGCCTGGACATCTACCCGGTAGTGGTCGTGGTGATCATGGCCGGCATCATCGGCGCCAGCCTGTGGGTGCCGAATGCGCAGCCCGTCAGCCATGGCAATCGCCTGGCCGGCGACGGCTTCCTCAAGCAATTGCGCAGCCCCGGCGTGTTGGCGTTTTATGCCTGCGTGGCGCTGATGCAAATGAGCCATGGCCCGTATTACACCTTCCTGACCTTGCACCTCGAACACCTGGGCTACAGCCGTGGTGTGATCGGCCTGCTGTGGGCGTTGGGGGTGGTGGCGGAGGTGTTGATGTTCCTGGGCATGAGCCGCATCCTCACGCGGTTTTCGGTGCGCCGGGTGCTGCTGGCGAGCTTCCTGCTGGCGGCGCTGCGCTGGTTGCTGCTGGGCTCGTTTGCCGAATTTTTCTGGGTGCTGTTGCTGGCGCAGATCATGCACGCCGCCACTTTCGGCAGCTTTCATGCGGCGGCCATCGCCTTTGTACAGCGCAGTTTCGGCGCTAAACAACAAGGCCAGGGCCAGGCGCTCTATGCCGCTTTGGCCGGCACCGGTGGCGCGTTGGGCGCGCTGTATTCCGGCTACAGCTGGAACCTGCTGGGGCCGACCTTCACCTTTAGTATTGCCAGCGTCGCGGCCCTGGCCGCAGCCGTTATCATCGGTCTTCGATTGCACGAGCAGAACCAAGGAATCCCTCAATGAGTTACGTCGCCGTCTATCCCGTTGCTGCACCGGACACTCCGAACAAAGTCCTGACCCACTACGAGGACATCACCGCCACCCTGGCCGAGCACGGCGTGCGGTTCGAGCGTTGGTTGCCCGCGTCGATCGAGCAGGGCGCCAGCGACGCGCAACTGATCGCGGCTTACCAGGCGCAGATCGATGCCCTTGGCTACGCTGGCGTGGAAGTGCTCCGCGTGACCGGCGACCACCCGCAGAAGGATGAATTGCGTGCGCAGTTCCTGGATGAGCGTCGCTATAGCGAAGACGACGCGCGCTTCTTCATCGCCGGCCAGGGCCTGTTCACGCTGCACATCGGCGACTACGTGTACGCCGTACGCTGTGAGAAAAACGACCTGCTGGTGATCCCGGCCGGTATGGCGCATTGGTTTGATATGGGCGAGAACCCGCACGTTGTTGCGCTGCGGTTATTCAATACGGCTCAGGGCAGCGTGCCTGCACTGACGGGCGACGATATCGCCCGGCATTTTCCTGGCTTGGACGATTAATCGCGGCGTACTAAAAACTTCAAGCCGGATGCGTTGGAAGTTGTTGTGGGAAGAAGCCCAAACTCTCGTAGGGCCCGGCTGATTATTCGGAGGGCGGGGCCTTAATGCCATTCGTTATGTAACTCTCTTTTGGTCAACGTTTATATCACCTGTCAATAGGAGGAATCCGAAGGGTGGTAGGTCGTCAGCCATTAAAAGGAGAGAAACTGATGAGAGGCCCAAAGGAATCTTTTGCGACAGCGTATTCCGTACCCAACACGCTCAGAAGACGCCTGAGTTTGTGCGGCAAACCCCTGACTCCCTCGGAGCTGGAAATACTGCACTGGGTTTCGGAGGGCAAGACGGTTTGGGAGATCAGCCAGATACGAGCCACCTCAGAGGCCACGGTGAAATTCCACTTGCGTAACATCTACGGCAAGCTGGAAGTCAACAACCGCGTACAGGCCCTGAACGAGGCGGCACGTCTAGGGTTGTGCTAAGCACATAAACCGAGCCCATTAAAAAGGGCCGCGACGCTCAACGGCGTCGCGGCCCTTTTCTATTGGGTTAATTCAAGCCGAGTGGTAGGTCGGCAACGCAAAGCGGTTCTGGCTTTGCAGCATGGAAATCTGCGGCAACTCGCTGGCTTGTTCGGCCAGGTCGCGGCGAATGGCGCTGATCACCCAAGTAAGCTGATCGGCAGTGTGCAGTTGTTGGTACGAAATCGAACGCTTGACCTGCTTGCCTTCGCTGTTGCGCAGGGTCAACAGGATGCCGCCGTCCGGGCGTGGCTGAGTGGTGACGTCGTATTGGGAGAATACTGAAGCGAATTTATCTTGGATCAGGCTCATGTCTATCAGCTCCGTTGGCTCAAGTTGGCAAGCATGGAGTGATAGGTGCAGTGATTGTGCCAGCTATTGATTTATAAAAAATACCTTATAAATCAATGTCTTGAAAAATTACCTGATTTTCGATTTCGTGCAATTTGCATGAATGGCCATCATGCATCCTGCATTTTGCGCTGCTCGGCCTGGCAAAAGCGGCATGCCGTTACTGCTAGAGACTGCCGGCATAGCGTGAAATTCCCTTTTTCAGCGGATCACCAGCCGGGATACAAAACATTTCAAATCCCGCGTGTACAGCCCAAGAAGGGCTGGCGTACTTTCCTGCCAGGCATACGAAGAATAAGAAAAAGGACGTTCCTCCATGAGCCACTCCCAAGACGACATGATCACCTGGGGCAAGGTGCTGCGTAAGGTGCCCGCCATCGTTCGCGCGTTGCCACGGGTGTTGCGCGGCATGCGTGCCGCCAACGTCACGGACCCGGCCCAGCCTTGCGGGCTGGGCTGGCACTTTGAGCAAGCCACGCTGCGCAATCCGGACGGCGCCGCGTTGCTCTACGCCGACCAGGTGATCAGCTACCGCGAAGCCAACCAGCGCGCCAACCGCCTTGCTCATCACTTGCAGGCCCAACGCATCGGCAAGGGCGACGTGGTGGCGCTGTTTATCGAGAACCGCCCCGAATTGCTCCTGAGCGTATTGGCCGTGGCCAAGCTGGGCGGCATCTGCGCGATGCTCAATACCGCGCAAACCCAAAGCGCGCTGGTGCACAGCCTCAATCTGGTCAACCCGGTGGCCATTGTGGTGGGCGCGGAATTGGTAACCGCATACGACGCCGTGCGCGACCAGGTACGGATCCCGGCGCAGCGCAGCTGGTTTGTCGGCGACCAGCAGGCCGCTGCGGTGCCCGAGGGCTATATCGATTTGATCGCCGCCAGTGCCGAATGCTCGCTGGACAACCCCGCCAGCACCGCGCAGATCTACTTCAACGACCCGTGCTTCTATATCTACACCTCCGGCACTACCGGCCTGCCCAAGGCCGGCATCATGAAACACGGGCGCTGGACCAAGACCGCCGTGAGTTTCGGCAGCATCGCCCTGGACATGGGCCCGGACGATGTTCTGTATTGCACCTTGCCGCTGTACCACGCCACCGGCCTGTGCGTGTGTTGGGGCTCGGCGATTGTGGGGGCATCAGGCTTCGCCATTCGCCGCAAGTTCAGCGCCAGCCAGTTCTGGGACGATGCACGGACATTCAAGGCGACCACCCTCGGCTATGTCGGTGAGCTGTGCCGCTACCTGCTCGACCAGCCTGTCGCCGACAACGACCGCGATAACCGCGTGACCAAGATGGTCGGCAACGGCCTGCGCCCCGGCGTGTGGGCACAGTTCAAGGCACGTTACGGCGTGGAGCATGTCTGCGAGTTGTACGCGGCCAGTGACGGCAACATCGGGTTTACCAACGTACTGAATTTCGACAACACCATCGGCTTTTGCCTTCAGCATTGGGCACTGGTGGACTACGACCATGGCGGCGGCGAGCCGATTCGCGGCGACGATGGCTTTATGCGCAAGGTGCAAACCGGCGGGCAGGGCCTGTTGCTGGCGAGGATCGATGAGAAGTCGCCCTTCGACGGCTACACCGACCCGGAAAAGAACCGCAAGGTGATCCTCACCGACGTATTTGAAAAGGGCGACCGCTACTTCAACACCGGCGACCTGTTGCGCAGCATCGGCTTCGGCCATGCGCAATTTCTTGATCGGCTGGGCGACACCTATCGCTGGAAGGGCGAGAACGTCTCCACCACCGAGGTCGAGAATGTACTGCTGCAACATCCGCAGATCGCCGAAGTGGTGGCCTATGGCGTCGAGATCGACAACACCAACGGCCGCGCGGGCATGGTCGCGATTACCCCGACCGAGTCCCTGGCGGCCCTGGACATGCGCGAGTTGCTGCAGTTTGCCCACGGCCAGTTGCCGCACTATGCGGTGCCGCTGTTTCTGCGGGTCAAGGTGAAGATGGAAACCACCGGCACCTTCAAGTACCAGAAAGTCAAACTCAAGGAAGAGGCGTTCGACCCGGCCAAGGCCGGCAATGACCCGGTCTACGCCTGGCTACCGGGGTCGGACTGCTATGTGCCGGTCACCGGACAACTGCTGGCGCAGATCCAGGGCGGGCAGTTCCGCTATTGATTCTGCCTATAAGGGCTTTTGGCAAAAAAACCATGACAGGTGGGAACTCCCTCGCGACACTGGCGCCTATTCAGTATTCGCAAAGGAGCCCCACATGTCAGACCAGCCTAAACAAATGACCGATGACGAAGCCGCCGAATTTGCCGAGCAGGTCTTCGACGTGGCCCGTCGTGGCGACGCGGCGATGCTCGCAGCGCTGCTGGCCAAGGGCTTGCCCGCCAACTTCCGCAACCACAATGGCGACACCTTGCTGATGCTCGCGGCCTACCACGGTCATGTCGAGGCGGTAAAAGTACTGCTGGAATTCAAGGCCGACCCGTTGATCGCCAACGACAAGAACCAGTTGCCGATTGCCGGTGCGGCATTCAAGGGCAGCCTGAATGTGGTCAAGGCGTTGATCGACGGTGGTGTGCCGGTCGATGGCGCATCCTCCGACGGCCGTACCGCGTTGATGCTGGCGGCGATGTTCAACCGCGTGGAAATGGTCGAGTACCTGCTCAGCCAGGGCGCCAACCCCAAGGCTACCGATGCCCAGGGCGCGACCGCCTTGGCCGCTGCGCAGACCATGGGCGCGGCGGATACGGCGGCGCAGTTGCAGAAACTGGTGTAGGCTTTGCGCCCTCAAAAACCAGCCCGCTACAGGATCACCCCATGAAAACTGCCCTCGTCGAACTTATCAGCAAAATCAGCGCCGGGGTCATGGGCGCAGACGAGGTGGCGCGCATCGCCGAAGAAGCCGCCCAGGCCTACGCCGACCCGGCAGCGTTTCTGGCGGCCAACCCGGATATCAACTACGACGACAGCTTCCCGATCCCGCTGGGCGAGTGGGTGGTAGTCGGCAGCCTGCCGGAGACGGTGCTGTTCCAGGCCGACACCTATGGCGATCTGTTCGCGCAGATCGTCGCCTCGTTCGGCCCGGGCGTGGCGTTCAACCTCAAGCCCAAGCAACTGGCCAAGACCGAAGACCTCACCGCGCTCAATCGCATCCAGATCCAGATGAGCGCCCTGAGCCCGGAAGACGGCGGCTACGTGCTGCTCAACTTCAGCCAGTTGCTGGATGACGAGATCCAGGCCGTGCTGGTCTACGGCAACGACCTGCCGCGCGTGCTGGAACTGTGCGCCGAAGTCGGCATCAAGGCTGAACCCTCGCTGGAAGCGCTGAAGGTGGCGGTCCACGTCTGAAATAAAACGGAACCCCGGCCAGGGCTGACTATCCTACAAGGGCATGCCCTCACTTAGGAGCGACACCATGGGTTCCACCTTTAACGGCTTGATCGGCCTGATCATCCTCGCGCTGGATATCTGGGCAATCATCAATGTGTTCAAAAGTGGCGCCAGCACGGGCGCCAAGGTGTTGTGGATCCTGCTGATCCTGTTGCTGCCGGTGCTGGGCCTGATCATCTGGGCGATCGCCGGGCCGCGCGGTAACGTGCGGATCTGATCCAGCCTGGAGTAGACACAGTAAATGTGGGAGGGGGCTTGCCCCCGATAGCGGTGTATCAGCCACTCATCTGGCACTGACACACCGCTATCGGGGGCAAGCCCCCTCCCACATTTGGTTTTCAGGTGTCTGGGGGATTTGTGTATCGAAATATTCGCTGCACATAATTTTCACATCCCATCCAAGACAATTCGCCGGCTATACCTGCCTGCCATTAAAGGCGGTGCAGCGGTGCTCGTTCAGTAATTAATAGCCTTGCTGTGACTGATCGGGCACCATTCGCGCCACCGCGATTTTTCGTCACTTAAACTTCCAATGGGTCCTGAAACGACATGGCAAACCCGGACGCCCTGAGTCAGCAGCGAGCTTCTAATCGCCTGCTGCAACCGACCGTCAAATCCCATCTGGCGTACACGCTGCTCTGCGCACTGGTCATGATGGTGATGTTCTCCCTGCTGCGCCTGGCGCTGCTGGTGTACAACCGCGAGATGATCCTCGACACGCCGGCCTCGACCTTCCTGGAAGCGTTCGCCAATGGCCTGCGCCTGGATATCCGCCTGGTGGTGTACCTGCTGATCCCGCTGCTGCTGGCACTGTTCAGCGTACGGGCCATGGCCGCGCGTGGCTTCTTCCGGTTCTGGCTGACCATTGCGTCCAGCATCGCCCTGTTCCTGGGCCTGATGGAAATGGACTTCTACCGCGAGTTCCACCAGCGCCTCAACGGCCTGGTGTTCCAGTACGTGAAGGAAGACCCGAAAACCGTGATGAGCATGCTCTGGTACGGTTTCCCGGTGGTTCGCTACCTGCTGGCCTGGGCCGTGGGTACGCTGATCCTGAGCATCGCGTTCAAAGGCGCCGACCGCGCCACCCGCCCGCGTGGCCCGTTCAGCGGCGGCAGCATCGGCACGCGCCAGGTTGCGCCGTGGTACAGCCGCATCGCGGTATTCGTGGTCTGCCTGCTGATCGCCGTGGTTGCCGCGCGTGGCACCCTGCGCCAGGGCCCGCCGCTGCGTTGGGGTGACGTGTACACCACCGACTCCAACTTCGCCAACCAGCTGGGCCTCAATGGCACCTTGTCGTTGATCGGCGCGGCCAAGGCGCGCTTCGGTGAAGACCGTTCGAACGTCTGGAAAGCCACTCTCGACCAACCGCTGGCCACCCAGACCGTGCGCGACATGCTGGTGTTGCCGCAAGAGAAGCTGGTGGACACCGATATCGCCGCCGTGCGCCGTGACTACACGCCACCGGCCGAGAAGACGCTGCCGATCAAGAACGTCGTGGTCATCCTGATGGAAAGCTTCGCCGGTCACTCGGTCGGTGCATTGGGCCGCCCGGGCAACATCACGCCTTCCTTCGACAAACTGTCCAAGGAAGGCTTGCTGTTCGATCGCTTCTTCTCCAACGGCACCCACACCCACCAGGGTATGTTTGCCACCATGGCCTGCTTCCCGAACCTGCCGGGCTTCGAATACCTGATGCAGACTCCGGAAGGCAGCCACAAGCTGTCGGGCCTGCCGCAGCTGCTCAGCGCGCGTGATTTCAACGACGTGTATGTCTACAACGGCGACTTCGCCTGGGACAACCAGTCGGGCTTCTTCAGCAACCAGGGCATGACCAACTTCATCGGCCGTAACGATTTCGTCGACCCGGTGTTCTCCGACCCGACGTGGGGCGTGTCCGACCAGGACATGTTCAACCGTGGCCTGGAAGAGTTGAAAGCCCGCGAAGGCGGCAAGCCGTTCTACGCCCTGCTGCAAACCCTGTCCAACCACACGCCGTATGCGTTGCCGACGCCATTGCCGGTCGAGAAAGTCACCGACCGTGGCAGCCTCAACGAGCATTTGACGGCCATGCGCTACTCCGACTGGGCCTTGGGCCAGTTCTTTGAAAAGGCCCGCAAGGAACCGTACTTCAAGGAAACCCTGTTCGTGATCGTGGGCGACCACGGCTTCGGCAACGAACAGCAGATCACCGAGATGGACCTGGGCCGCTTCAACGTGCCGATGCTGATGATTGCGCCGGGCATGCAGGAGAAGTTCGGCGAGCGGGACCACACCGTGGGTACGCAGATCGACATCGTGCCGACCATCATGGGCCGCCTCGGTGGCGATACCCTCCACCAGTGCTGGGGCCGCGACCTGCTGAACCTGCCGGAAGGCGACAAAGGCTTTGGCGTAATCAAGCCGTCGGGCAGCGACCAGACCGTTGCGCTGGTTACCGCAGACCGCATCCTGGTATTGCCCAAGGAAATGCCACCGAAGTTGTGGGAATACGAACTGGGCGCCAACCCGACCGGTAAAGTGATTCCAGAATCGCCGGACGAAGCCGCGTTGAAGCAGAAACTCGAGTCGTTCCTGCAGACGGCTACCAAGAGCCTGTTGGATAACACCGCCGGCGTTGTAAACGGCAAGCCGGACTAATTAACCGGCAATAAAAAAGAGGCCTATAAGGCCTCTTTTTTTATGCGTCGGTTATATCCGACCGAGCAACAACAGGACCAGCAGTACCACCAGTACAACACCGAGGATACCCGACGGGCCGTAACCCCAGTTGCGCGAGTGCGGGAACACTGGAAGACCGCCGACCAGCAGCAGGATCAGGATGATAATCAGAATGAGGCTCATGGTTTTATTTCCTTATAGGCCTTGTGCAAGGACTGATGGTTTAACGTTAGCGGCCGCTCATTAATTGCGCACGCCTTAACAACTCCGACTGTACGGCCGGGTAAAAAATTCCGTGTTTTTTTAAAGCATTTCGCAAACAGGCTTATTTCTTTTAATGCGTTCGCAAACCCTTCAACTTAGTTGAAAAAGATTGAACTTAGGCTATAGGCGCGCATCCGACCCGGCCTGCGGTTTGCCTGGGGCATTCATCACTCTGATGGTGCGTGGGTGCAGGAAAAACCTTCGCTACACTGCCGGTCACTTCTTCTGTGAACCACAAGGCTACCTCTTATGCAAAATCGCATGATGATCACTGGCGCCGGGTCCGGCCTGGGTCGTGAAATCGCTCTGCGCTGGGCCCGTGAGGGTTGGCAGTTGGCCTTGTCGGACGTCAGCGAGCCGGGCTTGCAGGAAACCCTGAGGTTGGTGCGCGAAGCTGGCGGCGATGGTTTCACCCAGCGCTGTGACGTACGCGACTACAGCCAGCTCACCGCGTTTGCCCAGGCCTGCGAGGTCAAGCTGGGCGGCATCGATGTGATCGTCAACAACGCCGGCGTGGCCTCGGGCGGGTTCTTCGCCGAGCTGTCCCTGGAGGATTGGGACTGGCAGATCGCGATCAACCTCATGGGTGTGGTCAAGGGCTGCAAGGCGTTCCTGCCGCTGTTGGAACAGAGCAAGGGGCGCATCATCAACATCGCCTCCATGGCGGCGCTGATGCAGGGCCCGGCCATGAGCAACTACAACGTGGCCAAGGCTGGCGTGGTGGCGTTGTCGGAGAGTTTGCTGGTGGAGCTCAAGCAGCAGGAAGTCGGGGTGCACGTGGTCTGCCCGTCGTTCTTCCAGACCAACCTGCTGGATTCATTCCGTGGGCCGACCCCGGCGATGAAGGCGCAAGTCGGCAAGTTGCTCGAAAGCTCGCCGATTTCGGCGGCGGACATCGCCGATTACATCTATCAGCGCGTGGCGGAAGGGGAATTCATGATCCTGCCCCATGAGCAAGGGCGCATGGCCTGGGCCTTGAAGCAGAAAAATCCGCAGTTGCTGTACGACGAGATGACCAGCATGGCGGACAAGATGCGCGCCAAGGCGCAGGCCGTTAAAAACTGATCTGTCTGTAAGGCAATTTACCTATGGAAGTAGGCATTGCCTGATTTCACCGCACGGCATTGATGGGTGTCAGCCCAGCGCGCAGGGTGGAGGTCCTGTCATTGCGTAAAGGACAACTGCCATGCTGGTCTTAAGCCGCGCTATAGGCGAAATCATCTCCATAGGCGATGACATCGCCGTGCATATCCTCGAACTGAACGGCACCCAGGTGAAGTTCGGCGTAGTCGCGCCGGCCGGGGTGCACGTGCACCGTGCCGAGGTCTACCAGAAAATCCTCCAGCGCCAGGGCCCTGCCACCCATCCGGTGGCAGTTCCCAACCCCTGAGCGACACGGTCAGTCGAACAGATGCTTGGGCACGTCGTGCTTGAGCATCAACTGGCACTGCTCGCTTTCGGGGTCGAACACGATCAGCGCCTGGCCCTTGGTCAGCGCCTGGCGAACGCGCAGCACGCGGGTTTCCAGGGGCGTGTCGTCGCCGTTGTCGGTGCCGTCGCGGGTCACGAAGTCTTCGATGAGGCGGGTCAGGGTGTCGACTTCAAGTGCGTCGTAGGGAATCAGCATACAAGCCTCAAGTAGAGAATCCCGGCGATGCTACTGCGCCGGGCGCTCAGTTGCCAGTATCAGGATTTGTTGCCCACCAGGCTGTCCACCGACGGCACGCGGGTGTCGCTCTCCATCTGCGTTTCGTGCTCGATCTGATGGCTGAAGCGGTCCAGTGACCCCTGGGCCGGTTGTGCATCGCTGGCGAACACCGGCGGGCTGAGGATATAGGCGCCGAGCAGGCGACTCAGGGCAGCGAGGCTGTCGATGTGGGTGCGCTCGTAGCCGTGGGTCGCATCGCAACCAAACGCCAGCAGCGCAGTGCGGATGTCATGGCCGGCGGTCACCGCCGAGTGGGCGTCGCTGAAGTAGTAGCGGAACAGGTCGCGGCGCACCGGCAGTTCGTTATCCGCCGCCAGGCGCAGCAGGTGCCGCGACAGGTGATAGTCATACGGCCCGCCGGAATCCTGCATCGCCACGCTCACCGCATGCTCGCTGGAATGTTGGCCGGGGGCGACTGGGGCGATGTCGATGCCGACAAATTCACTCACATCCCAGGGCAGGGCGGCTGCCGCACCGCTGCCGGTTTCTTCGGTGATGGTGAACAGCGGGTGGCAGTCGATCAGCAAGGGTTCGCCGCTGTCGACAATGGCCTTGAGCGCGGCGAGCAGCGCGGCGACACCGGCCTTGTCATCCAGGTGGCGCGCGCTGATGTGCCCGCTTTCGGTGAACTCGGGCAGCGGGTCGAAGGCCACGTAGTCGCCGATGCCGATGCCGAGGGAATCACAGTCGGCGCGGGTCGCGCAGTAGGCGTCCAGGCGCAATTCCACGTGGTCCCAGCTCACCGGCATTTCATCCACGGCGGTGTTGAACGCGTGCCCGGAGGCCATCAACGGCAACACGCTGCCACGGATCACGCCGTTGTCGGTGAACAGGCTGACGCGGCTGCCTTCGGCAAACCGGCTCGACCAGCAGCCCACCGGGGCGAGGGTCAGGCGGCCGTTGTCCTTGATTGCACGCACGGCGGCGCCGATGGTATCGAGGTGCGCGGACACGGCGCGGTCGGGGCTGTTTTTCTGGCCCTTGAGGGTGGCGCGGATGGTGCCGCGCCGGGTCATTTCAAACGGGATGCCGAGTTCTTCGAGGCGCTCGGCGACGTAGCGCACGATGGTGTCGGTGAAGCCTGTAGGGCTGGGAATGGCGAGCATTTCCAGCAGGACTTTCTGCAGGTAGTTCAGATCCGGTTCGGGGATGGTTCGGCTCATAAGGACTCCTGTTGGATTGTGACTTTGTGGTGCTTTTGAGGGCCTCATCGGGGGCAAGCCCCCTCCCACAGGTTGATCGCAGTTAAATGTGGGAGGGGCGGTGCGACGATTCGACTTGCCCCCGATAGCGGCGCCTCAGGCAACACACTTCTCAAGCAGTCGGCTGACTATGGGGAAACAACAAATCCACGAATTTCTCCGCAGTCGGTTGCGGTTCATGGTTGGCCAGGCCGGCGCGTTCGTTGGCTTCGATAAACACGTACTCGGGTTGGTCGGCGGCGGGCACCATCAGGTCCAGGCCGACCATGGGGATGTCCAGGGCGCGGGCTGCACGCACGGCGGCGTCGACCAGCGTGGGGTGCAGGATCGCGGTGACGTCTTCCAGGCAACCGCCGGTGTGCAGGTTGGCGGTGCGGCGTACGGCCAGGGTTTGGCCACGCGGCAGGATGCTGCTGTAGTCGTAGCCGGCGGCGGCCAGGGTGCGCTCGGTTTCGCCGTCGACCGGGATTTTGCTTTCGCCATCCGTAGCGGCCTGGCGCCGCCGGCTCTGGGCTTCGATCAGGGCGCCGATGGAATGCTGGCCGTCGCCGGTGACTTCGGCGGGGCGGCGAATCGCAGCGGCGACCACCTCGAAACCGATCACCAGAATGCGCAGGTCCAGGCCTTCATGGAAACTTTCCAGCAGCACGCGGCTGTCGAACTGGCGCGCCGCTTCAATCGCCTGTTGCACCTCTTCGATGCTCTGCAAGTCCACCGCCACGCCCTGGCCCTGTTCACCGTCCAGCGGCTTGACGACGATGCGCTGGTGCTCGTCGAGAAACTCCAGGTTGTCATCGGCGCTGCCGGCCAATTGCTGCGACGGCAGTTTCAAGCCGGCGGCTTTCAACACCTTGTGGGTCAGGCTTTTGTCCTGGCACAGGGTCATGCTGATGGCGCTGGTCAGGTCGCTCAGCGACTCGCGGCAACGCACACGTCGCCCGCCATGGCTGAGGGTGAACAGCCCGGCGTCGGCGTCGTCCACCTGCACATCAATGCCACGGCGGTGCGCTTCTTCGACGATGATTCGCGCATACGGGTTGAACCCCGCCTGCGGCCCCGGGCCGAGGAACAGCGGCTGGTTGATGCCGTTCTTGCGCTTGATCGCAAAGGTGGTCAGCGCCCGGAAGCCGAGCTTGGCGTAGAGGCTCTTGGCCTGGCGGTTGTCGTGCAGCACCGACAGGTCGAGGTAGCTCAGGCCACGGCTCATGAAGTGCTCCACCAGGTGGCGCACCAGCACTTCGCCCACGCCTGGGCGCGTGCATTGCGGGTCGACCGCCAGGCACCACAGGCTGCAGCCGTTTTCCGGGTCGTGGAAGGCTTTCTGATGGTTGAGGCCCATCACGCTGCCGATCACCGCGCCGCTGTCTTCATCCTCGGCCAGCCAGTACACCGGGCCGCCTTGATGGCGCGGCGTGAGGCGTTCGGCGTCGACCGGCAACATGCCACGGCCCTGATACAACTGGTTGACCGCCAGCCAGTCGGCCTCGGTCTGCACCCGGCGAATCCGAAAACCGCGAAACACGCGGGTGGCCGGGCGGTAGTCGGTGAACCACAGGCGCAGGGTGTCGGACGGGTCCAGAAACAGCTGCTGCGGGTCGATCCCGAGGATCTGCTGGGGCGCGGCCACGTACAGCGCGATATCGCGTTCGCCGGCCTGCTCGTTGAGCAGCTCCAGGGCCAGGCTCGACGGGTCGGGGAAGGTATGCCCGATCAACAAGCGCCCCCAGCCGCAATGCACGGCAATCGGTTCGGCATTTTGCGGGCTGCCATCTTCGGCCAGTCGGGCTTGCAGGCGCTCGTAGGAGGGCGCCTGGCCCTTGAGCAAGCGTTGGTTGTAAGCCGCTGCGTGGGGTTTCATCAATCAGATTCCTTGTTCGCTGAGCCACAGGTTCAGCGCCGCCAGTTGCCACAGCTTGGAGCCGCGCAGCGGGGTCAATTGGCCTTGCGGGTCGGTGAGCAAGCGGTCGAGCATGGCGGGGTTGAACAGGCCGCGGTCCTGGCTCGGGTCCAGCAGCAGCTCGCGCACCCAGTTCAAGGTGTCGCCTTGCAAATGCTTGAGGCCGGGCACCGGGAAGTAGCCCTTTTTGCGGTCGATGACTTCGCTGGGGATGACCCGGCGCGCAGCCTCTTTAAGCACTTGCTTGCCGCCGTCGGGCAGCTTGAACTTGCCCGGCACGCGGGCCGAGAGTTCCACCAGGCGGTAGTCCAGAAACGGCGTGCGCGCTTCCAGGCCCCAGGCCATGGTCATGTTGTCGACGCGTTTGACCGGGTCGTCCACCAGCATCACCGTGCTGTCCAGGCGCAGGGCCTTGTCCACCGCCGCCTCGGCGCCGGGCATGGCGAAATGTTCGCGCACAAAGTCACCGGCGGCGTCGTTGGCGGTCAGCCATTGCGGCGCGACGGTGGCGGCGTAGTCGTCGTAGCTGCGGTCGAAAAACGCCTCGCGGTAGGCCGCATACGGGTCGCTGGCGCCGTCCACCTGCGGGTACCAGTGGTAACCGGCGAACAGTTCGTCGGCGCCCTGGCCGCTCTGCACCACCTTGCAATGCTTGGCCACTTCCCGCGACAGCAGGTAGAAGGCGATGCAGTCGTGGCTGACCATCGGCTCGCTCATGGCGCGGAACGCCGCCGGCAGTTGCTCGATGATCTCGCTTTCGGCGATGCGCAATTGATGGTGTTGCGTGCCGTAGTGCTTGGCGATCAGGTCCGAGTACTGGAACTCGTTGCCGGCTTCGCCCCCGGCGTCTTCAAAGCCGATGGAGAAGGTCGACAGGTCTTGCACGCCCACTTCGCGCAACAGGCCGACGAGCATGCTCGAATCGACGCCGCCGGACAGCAGCACGCCGACATCCACGGCGGCACGTTGGCGAATTGCCACGGCTTCGCGGGTGCTGTCGAGCACGCGGTCGGTCCAGTCTTCCAGCGTCAGGTGTTTTTCATCGTCATGCGGGCCGTAGGGCAGGGTCCACCAGGTTTTCTGCTCGGTGCTGCCGTCGGCGTCGATGCGCATCCAGGTGGCCGGCGGCAGTTTTTCAATGCCGGCCAGCAAGGTGCGCGGCGCGGGTACCACAGCATGGAAATTCAGGTAATGGTTGAGCGCCACCGGGTCGAGGATCGGGTTGATATCGCCGCCCTTGAGCAGCGCCGGCAATGCCGACGCAAAGCGCAGGCGCTGCCCGGTGCGCGACAGGTACAGAGGCTTGACGCCGAGGCGGTCACGGGCGATGAACAGGCGCTTGGCGTCACGTTCCCAGATGGCGAACGCGAACATGCCGTTGAGCTTGGGCAGCAGTGCCTCACCCCAGGCGTGATAACCCTTGAGCAGCACTTCGGTGTCACCGCCCGAATAGAAGGCGTAGCCCAGGGCTTCCAGCTCTTCACGCAATTCCGGGAAGTTGTAGATCGCGCCGTTGAACGCCAGGGACAGCCCCAGTTGGGCGTCGACCATCGGCTGGGCGGAGCCGTCCGACAGGTCCATGATTTTCAGGCGACGATGGCCCAGGGCAATTGGCCCTTGGGCGTGAAAGCCCCACGCATCAGGGCCGCGAGGGGCGAGGTGATGGGTGATTCGTTCCACGGCTGCAAGGTCTGCAGGTTGGAGATCAAAGCGTAACTCGCCAGCTAATCCGCACATAAAGTCCTTACCGGTTTTTCCGTTGGGGAGGGGGCAAAAACAGCCGCGCCAAAACGGCGGCTACCCGGAAACTGACACGGGTGAATCGGCGGAGTTTTAGATCAATCGGTTATAAGCAGGCGTCTTGGGGCCCCGCACGTCGGTGCCACATAGTTATGTGAGGCTGGCGGCGGTGGCTGGTTATGGTGCGCGCTTCATTTTGCGCAACAAGGATATTGCCGATGCCCGATCCCCATTCCGCCCCCGTTCAACTGACTCCGCAGCAACTATCGGCCACCTTGCTGGAACTGACGGGCGACCTGGATAAAGCCGATGTGCTGCAACAACAGGTCCCTGCCTGGCTGCTCAACGCCAAACCCGAACTGGTCGAGCAACTGGAGAAGCTTCATGAGCTGGCCGGGCTTCAAGAACCCAAGGTCAAGGCCGTTTTGCAGCGCATAAAAAACCTCGATGAGTTCTGCGCCCAAGCCCTGACCCAGGGGCTGCAAAACCGCTTTGGCGTAAGCCTGGACGTGAGGCGCGATTACCTGCACCTGCCCTGGCCGTGGTTCGACCCCGCCCCCTCGCCGATCTCCCCGCATGCGCCGAAGATCGTCGTCGAAACCCGGGTGTTACTGCAGGCGGCGATGCAGAATTTTTCCGAACAAGAGGCGCAAGGGGAGCGGTTCCCCAAAGACAGCGCCGTGCATCGGGGCGGCACTGGGGCGCAGGTGCCGGAACTGAGTGTGCCGGCGTTTGCCGGGTTCTGCCGCGAGCTGGATCTGGGACGCCGCTACCAGGCGCACTTGCAGGCAGGGTTGAACCAGGCTTTGCCGCTGGCTGATGAGTGGCTGCACAACCCCGATGCCAGCCAGATCAAGCAACTGAAAGTCTATGACATGGCGGCGGATGTGTACCTGGCGTACATGCGCGGCGACATCGGCGAGGCGGCGTTCAAGCTGTTATTGGGGCTTACCCGGGCAGGGCCCAACCTCAGCCAATCGACGCTGGGCAGCCTGACGCTGGATGACCGCCCGCTGCTCTGCCATGGCCTGGACGTGCATGAGTGCTGCCTGTGGGGCGTGGTGGTGTTTGCCCTGGCGGCGATCGACACGCAGCCGCAAACCCGCTGCATCGTCTATATGCCGGGGGAGCCGTATCGGCCGATCTTCGAATACCCGACCTTTGCGGCGTTTCAGCAATACCTGACCTTGAAGCTGCAAGTAAAAAGTTATGCGCAGTTTTTCGCGCGCTATCTGGATGAAGCCTCGCGGGTGGATTTTTTCAACCGGTTTTCTCCAGGCAAATCCCTGGGGCTGATCAAACCCCTGACGATCAACGCCGGGTTGTTTCAGTTTTTCTTCAATAGCACCGTCGGCAAGCTGCAAAAGGACAGCCGGGTGCTGGCGGTGCCCACGGCGGATGTCGACCAGGCGCTGCGCGACCAGCGCTGGCGGGACTATGAGTCGCTGGGCCTGGACCTGCTCAACCTCGCCGGTTTTTTTGTACCGGTGATCGGCCAGTTGATGCTGGGCGTGGCGGTCGGGCAGATGCTTGGCGAAATTTACGAAGGGGTACAGGATTGGCACTATCAGGACCGCAGCCGGGCGTTCGCGCATCTGCGTACGGTGCTGGAGGGGGTGGCTTCCATGGCAGCGTTTGCACTCGGCGGCAAAATTGTCGGCGCGCTGCGGCGTGTAGCTCGGGACAATCCGGCGGCGTTCGATGACGTCGAGGCGATTGAGAACATGGATGGCCAACCCCGGTTGTGGCGCCCCAGCCTCAAGCCTTACGAACAGCCGGTCGCGCTTGAAAAACCGGATGCCCAGGGGTTCTCCTGGCATGACGGCCAACCGTGGATCAGCATCGACGAGCGTGCCTACGCCGTACGTTTCGACCCGCTCAAAGGGCAGTGGCGTATCCGTCATCCGCGACGCTTGCAGGCTTATTCACCGCCGGTGGTGCATAACGGTGGCGGCGGCTGGCGTTCGGTTCATGAGCGGCCGGGATCCTGGAACACCAACCTGTATGGTTTGCGCCGCCTCGACCCGAGCCTTGCAGTGCTGAGCGATGCACGCCTGGAACAGATCTGTCAGGCCAGTGATGTGCAACTGCCCCAGGTGCAGGCGTGGGGCCGGGAAAACCTCGGGCTGCCGGGCAGTGTGCAGGACAGCATCCAGCGGTTCGGCCTGGACCAGAAGATTCAGGACTTGATCTGGCGCCTGGAAAAGCGCCAGCCCTTCACCCGGGAAAACCTCGCCCTGCAACTGGAGGCCTTGCCGCTGATGCCGGGCTGGCCCCGTGGGCGCTACCTTGAGGTGCTGGACGCCGAAGGCCACGTCGCGGCAACGTTCCCGGCGGATGCGCGCATCGACAATGAATTGAGCGTGCCCATCACCCATGATCGGCTGGAAGAAGGTGAAGTGCTGCTGGGCGTGACCGACGGCGTGTACCAGAATGAGCTCGACGCGCTGATGGGCGACGCGCCTGCCACCTCCGGCGAAACCCCGCAAGAGGCGTTGGCACGGCGCCTGGCGCAGACCTTGAAAACCGACTGCACACCCCTGCATCAACGGCTCTACGCGGCCTATGACCAGGTCGCGGGGCCCGAGCAGGCGCGGCTGATCGAGCAGGTGCCGGGCCTGCCCGCGAAGATCGCCGAAGAAGTGATCGCCAACGCCAGCAGTGTCGACCGCATTCACCTGCGCGACGAGCGCCGTGTGCCGTTGGCGCTGGCCCAGTCGGCGCGCGAGGCGCTGGCGCAGATCCAGCACGAGCGCCTTACGGCCAGCTTTCATTTGCCGCAGTTGGCAGACGCCCAGGCCCATGGATTTTCCTTGCGCCTGTTACGGCAATTGCCGGGTTGGCCGTCGGGGTTTCAGTTGCAACTGCGCGACGGGGCGATCAATGGCCCGGTGCTGGAACGGGTTGGCGATGCGATCACCACGCACACCCGCATCGTGGTCAGGAACGCCGAGCAATACACGGCCTTTGAGCGCGACGGGCGGGCCCTGGGCGAACTCTTCAGCGGCCCGCAAGGGTTCTATCGCGCGACGTTGCAGGCGTTGCCCGTCAGCATGCGCACCGCGTTGGACATTGGCGGCAGCAGCGTATCGGATGCCCAGCGCCTGCGTTATCAGCTGCTCGACCGTGCGCTGACGGTGCGCAGCGAGGTGCCTGCCGAACCGCTCGCGTCGACCGGGGCCTGCCAGGTTATCGACCCTGTGCCGCCGGCGCCGCTGACACGTGCGCAGCGAACCCTGGTGCGTAAGGTCATCGGCCTGTACCCCTACTTCACCGAGCCACAGGCCCGCGAACTGCTCGAGAGCCTGGGCGATGACGATGTGTCGCGGGCCACTGCCGTGCGCCAACGCGAACAGCAACTGGCCAAGCTGCAAGCACTGCTCAAGGCCTGGGTGCAACAGGATGCGGACATGCGCAAGCTCTCCGGCCGCCTCGAGGACTATCGCCATAGCCGTCAACAAGTGGCCGACCGTTTGCGCAGTGCCTGGCGCCACCAGACCCGGTTGAAGGATGCACAGCGTACCTCGGTGTATGGCCTGAGCCTGGACGACATGCGCGTCGGCAAACTGCCGACGTTGCCGGAAGATATCGACTTTGGCCATGTGCAGCGGCTGTCCCTGAAAAACATGCAGCTGGACACCGATGTCGCGTATTTCCTCAAGGCGTTCAAAGGGCTGCGCGCACTGGAACTGGACAACAACCAGCTCACCTGGTTGCCCGAAGTGCTGTCCCACATGCCGGCGCTTGAGCGCCTGAGCCTGGCACACAACCGGCTCAACCTTACCGACGCCACCACCAGAAAGTTGCAAGCCATGCGTGGTCTGCGCGCCCTGGATTTGAGCAGTAACCCGTTGGGTGAAACGCCGTCGGTCGAGCAGATGGACCAGTTGCAGCACCTCAACCTGCGCGACACCCGCGCCCGGGAATTGCCCGAGGGGTTGCTCACGCGCTTGCACCTGGAAGACGCCAACCTGCGGGAAAACCTCATTGTCGAATTACCCTCGCAGCTGTTCACCGCCCCCGTCGCGGTGACCGAAAAAATCAACCTGCGGCTCAACCCGATCTCGCTGCAGGGCCGCCAGGACCTCGACGAATATCGCCGCCGCACAGGCGTGGGCATGGGCGTGCAGGACGACGACATCGCCCTGCTGAGTGAACTGCGCTCGAGCCAGGCCTGGCTTGAAGGAGAGACCGCCGATGTGTATCTCGAGCGCCGGGCCAAATGGGAGTTGCTCAAGGATGACTGGCGCTCCGGGGATTTTTTCGGCGTGCTGCGGCAGATGGTCGATACCCCGCAATACAAGCAGGTGCGCCAAGACCTGATCCGGCGGGTGTGGCAGGTGATGGACGCGGCCATCAAGGACAACGAACTGCGCGAGTTGTTATTCAACCTGGCGCGGGGCGAGCCCAATTGCGTGGACGCGGCGGCCTACAGCTTCAGTGAAATGGAAGTCACGGTGATGCTCGACAAGGCCATGAAAGAAGCCGGCGTGACCCGGCCCAGTGTCGCGATTCTGCTCAAACTGGGGCGTGGGCTGTTTCGCCTGGAGCAAGTAGACAGTATTTCCGACGTCTTCAGCCGCCGTAAAAACATTGCCGACCAACTCGCCGTGCGCCTGGTGTACCGCAGCGGGTTGGCCAAGACCCTGGACCTGCCGGGGCAGCCGGAAAGCATCACCTACCGTGACGTCGGTGGTGTGAGCCAGGAGGACCTGGCCGAGGCGATCGTGCAAGTCACCTCGCGGGAATTGAGCTCCGATCTGGGGCGATTCCTGGCACGCCAGGGGTTTTGGCTGGAGTACCTCAAGCGTCAGTTCGCTGCCGAATTCACCCGCGTCAGCCACGCCTTCGACGCCCGATACAACGCGCTGGACGTTGCCGCCGGCACCTACCTGGCCCAGGCGCTCGAGCTGCAGACCGACCATCAGCAAGCCCGCGAGCAACTGGTGGAACGCCTGACCCGCACAGCGCTGGAGGATGCGGATAAACCGCTGACGCTGCAGTGCCCGATCTAGCCCTTGCCGCGAATCAACGTGCGCACTGCAAATCGCAATGGATGGCAGGCTTCGACCACGCTCCTGGGTAATGGCAACGGCTCATTCTCCAGCCATGCAGCCAGCAGTTCTGCACACAAGGGGGCAGTAATCAGCCCTCGCGAGCCGTGGCCGCTGTTAACGTATAAACCGTCCAGCCAGGGGCAGGCCACGTCCGGCGCCTGGCGGGCATCCTTGCGCAGCGCCGCATAGGCCTCATCGAAAGCGCCGCGCTCGGCCAGCGGCCCGACGATGGGCAGGTAGTCGGGGCTGGTGCAGCGGAAGGCGGCGCGGCCTTCGAGCTGTTCGGGGGCCATATGGTCGGCGCCCAGGCGCTGGGCCAGGTCGGGGGAAATCTCGCGCAGCATATCGAGGTTGCCGGCGTGCTCGGCGGCGGTGGGCGTGAGGTCGTCGCTCTTGAAGTCGAAGCTGGCGCCGAGGGTGTGCTCCCCCAGGCGGGCCGGGGCCACATAGCCCTCGGCGCACACCACGGTAGCCAGCGCCTGGCTTTGCGCGGTTTGCGCAAGCTTGGTGATTTGCCCGCGAATGCGCTTGAGCGGCAGGTCGGCGCTGAAGGGGAAGCGTTTTACCTCGGCGGCGCCGGCCAGCACCACCACGCTCGCGCTGACCAGCAGGCCGTCGCGACAGTGGGCCTGCCACTGGCCGTCGACCCGCTGCAACTCCAGGGCTTCATGGTGTTGCAGCACCGTGATTCGCGGGTGCGTGGCCTGCCATTCGCACAATGCCGGCGGGTGTACCCAGCCGCCTTCGGGGTAAAACAGCCCGCCGTGCTCCAGCGCAATGCCGGCCTGGCGCTGCGCCGGTTCACGCTCAAGCAGGTGCAGCAGGCCCGGCGCGAACGCCTCGGCCAACTGCGCCTGGCGCTCGGCCTCCTTGGCGTTGAACGCCAGTTGCAGCACGCCGCAGCCATCCCAGTCGACGCCTCGGTGCAAGTGTTCAAGCAGGCGTCGGGTGTGCCCGAAGCCGCTCAGTATCAGCTGGGACAGCGCCGTGCCGTGGGCTGACAGCTTGAGGTACAGCACCCCTTGCGGGTTGCCGGAAGCTTCCTGGGCCAATGCGCCGTGACGTTCCAGCAGGCTGACCTGCCAGCCGCGCGCTGCCAGGCTGGCGGCCGTGGCACAACCGGCCAGGCCGCCGCCGATCACCATGGCATGGCGCGGACCGGCCAGTGGGGCAGGGCGCGCGAACCAGGGTTTGCTGACGGCCGGCTCAGGTGTTTCAGCCGGCCAGCCAAGGAACTCGCCACGCAGGATTTCCCATTTATGCCCGATGCCCGGCGTGCGCTTCATCTTGAAGCCGGCCGCGTTGATCAGCCGGCGCACCCAGCCGGTGCTGGTGAAGGTGCTGATGGTCGAGCCCGGCGCCGCCAGCCGCGCCAGTTCGGCGAACAGCTCGGCGGTCCACATGTCGGGGTTTTTTGCCGGGGCGAAACCGTCGAGAAACCACGCATCGATTTGCGCATCCAGTTGCGGCAGTTGTTCCAGGGCATCGCCGATCAACAGGGTCAGGGTCACACGGCCGTTATCCAGCACCAGGCGCTGGAAGCCCTGGTGGATAGCAATGTACTGGGCCAGCAACTGTTCGGCCAACGGCTTCAGTTCCGGCCACAGGGCCAGGGCGCGCTGCAGGTCGGCGTGGCTCAGCGGGTATTTCTCCACGCTGACAAAGTGCAGGCGCGCACCTTTGACCGCGTGCTGCTCGAACAACTGCCAGGCACACAGGAAATTCAGCCCGGTGCCAAAGCCGGTCTCGCCGATCACCAGCCGTCCGCCGTCCGCCAGCGCGGCAAAACGTTCCTGCAAACGGTTCTGCTCAAGGAACACGTAGCGGGTTTCTTCCAGGCCCGACTGGTCGGAGAAGTACACGTCATCGAAGACCCGCGAGTGCGGGCGGCCTTGGTCGTCCCAGTCGAGCTGGGCGTGGGAGATGGGGTTCATGGGCGGCTCGGTAAACACAAGGCGGCCATTCTAGCCGATCAACCGCGATTGAATTGACCCATGGCAAGCGCGGGTGGAATTTCCTCCCGCGTGTTGTTGCCCAATCCGCTAGTCTTGATCCATCTTGAAACGGAGCTGCCCATGTTCGAATCCGCCGAAATCGGTCACGCCATCGACAAAGACACCTATGACGCCGAAGTGCCGGCCCTGCGCGAAGCCCTGCTGGAGGTGCAGTACGAGCTGCAACAGCAGAAACGCTTCCCGGTGATCATCCTGATCAATGGCATCGAGGGCGCGGGCAAGGGCGAAACCGTCAAGCTGCTGAATGAATGGATGGACCCGCGCCTGATCGAGGTGCGCACCTTCGACCAGCAGACCGACGAAGAACTGGCCCGGCCACCGGCCTGGCGCTACTGGCGCCAGCTGCCAGCCAAGGGCCGCATGGGCATATTTTTCGGCAACTGGTACAGCCAGATGCTGCAAAGCCGGGTGCACGGGCAGATCAAGGACGCGCGCCTGGACCAGGCCATCGCCGGTGCCGAACGCCTGGAGAAGATGCTCTGCGACGAAGGCGCGCTGATCTTCAAGTTCTGGTTTCACCTCTCCAAGAAGCAAATGAAGGCACGTCTCAAGGCCCTGGCCGATGACCCGCTGCACAGCTGGCGCATCAGCCCACTGGATTGGCAACAGTCCGAGACCTACGACAAGTTTGTGCATTTCGGTGAGCGCATCCTGCGCCGTACCAGCCGCGACTACGCGCCGTGGCATGTGATCGAAGGGGTGGACGCGCATTACCGCAGCCTGACCGTGGGCAAGATCCTGCTTGAAAGCCTGCAAAACGCGCTGAAGTTGCCCAAGGGCAAGCCCAGCGGCATGAACCCGGCGCCGCTGATCGCCTCGGTGGACAAGAAGAGCCTGCTCGACAGCCTGGACCTGACCCTGCGCCTGGACAAGGACGATTATGAAGAACAGCTGATCACCGAGCAGGCGCGCTTCTCCGGGCTGATGCGCGACAAGCGCATGCGCAAGCACGCGCTGGTCACGGTATTCGAAGGCAACGACGCGGCGGGCAAGGGCGGGGCGATCCGCCGCGTGGCCGCCGCGCTGGACCCGCGCCAGTACCATATCGTGCCGATTGCCGCGCCGAGCGAAGACGAACGCGCCCAGCCCTACCTGTGGCGGTTCTGGCAGAAAATCCCCGCGCGCGGCATGTTCACGGTGTTCGACCGCTCGTGGTACGGCCGCGTGCTGGTGGAGCGCATCGAAGGCTTCTGCACCCCGGCCGACTGGATGCGCGCCTATGGCGAGATCAACGACTTTGAAGAGCAACTGCGTGACGCGGGCGTGATCGTGGTCAAGTTCTGGCTGGCCATCGACAAACAGACCCAGCTGGAACGCTTTCAGGCTCGCGAGAACATCCCCTTCAAGCGCTTCAAGATCACCGAAGACGACTGGCGCAACCGCGACAAATGGGACGACTACCGCGCCGCCGTCGGCGACATGGTCGACCGCACCAGCACCGAGGTGTCGCCCTGGACGTTGGTGGAAGCCAACGACAAGCGTTGGGCACGGGTCAAGGTGTTGCGCACCATCAACCGCGCGTTGGAGGAGGCGTTCGACAAGTCCGACAAGCACGACAAGAAGAAAAAGAAATAGCTCCTGCTCGCCATGCTTTTGCATACGCCGGATGAATGATCGTCGCGGTCGGGCGGGCCTGGATCTATCCTCGATCCATCTCCCAACAACGACAAGATCGAGGTAGCCCATGCGTGAAGTAGTGATCGTCGACAGTGTGCGAACCGGCCTGGCCAAGTCCTTTCGCGGCAAGTTCAACCAGACCCGCCCGGATGACATGGCAGCCCATTGCGTCAACGCGCTGTTGACCCGCAACGGTATCGACCCGGCCAGTGTCGAGGATTGCATCGTCGGCGCCGGCTCCAACGAAGGCGCCCAGGGCTACAACATCGGGCGCAATGTGGCGGTGCTCTCGCAATTGGGCACCGGCACGGCCGGCATGACCCTCAACCGCTTCTGCTCGTCGGGCCTGCAGGCGATTGCGATCGCCGCCAACCAGATTGCGTCGGGGTGCAGCGACATTATCGTTGCCGGCGGCGTCGAGTCCATCAGCCTGACCATGAAAAGCGTCAACACCGACAACCTGATCAACCCGCTGCTGAAAGAGCACGTGCCGGGCATCTACTTCCCCATGGGCCAGACCGCCGAAATCGTCGCGCGCCGCTACAACGTCAGCCGTGAAGAACAAGACCTCTACGCCCTGCAAAGCCAGCAGCGCACCGCCCAGGCGCAGGCCGATGGCCTGTTCGACGATGAAATCGTGCCGATGGCGGTCAAGTACAAGGTCGAGGATAAGAACACCGGCGCGGTGCAGATCCTCGAAGGCGTGGTCGACCGCGACGACTGCAACCGCCCCGACACCACCCTGGCCAGCCTGCAGGGCTTGAAGCCGGTGTTTGCCGAAGACGGCTCGGTAACGGCGGGCAACTCCTCGCAACTGTCCGACGGCGCCTCGATGACCCTGGTGATGAGCCTGGAAAAAGCCCTGGAACTGGGGCTCAAGCCCAAGGCGTTTTTCCGTGGTTTTACCGTGGCCGGTTGCGAGCCGGACGAAATGGGCATCGGCCCGGTGTTCTCGGTGCCCAAGTTGCTCAAGGCCAAGGGTTTGCAGGTGGCGGATATCGACCTGTGGGAACTCAACGAGGCGTTCGCGTCCCAGTGTCTGTATGCGCGCAATCGCCTGGAAATCGACAATGCCAAGTACAACGTCAACGGCGGTTCGATCTCCATCGGCCACCCGTTTGGCATGACTGGCTCGCGGCAGGTCGGGCATTTGGTGCGTGAGTTGCAGCGGCGCAATCTGCGTTACGGCATCGTCACCATGTGTGTCGGCGGCGGCATGGGTGCCACCGGCCTCTTCGAAGCCGTGCGCTGATTAATGTGGGAGGGGGCAAGCCCCCTCCCACATTTGAATCCCAGCGTAGCCCAATCCCGTGACTTGCCCCTAGAATGCCGCTCCACTTCCTCTGGCATTTGGGGCACTCATGCACATCTCTTCCGGCCGCTGGGTCTATGGCTTTGGCTTGACCCTGCTGACCGCGTTTCTCTGGGGCATTCTGCCGATCAAGCTCAAACAGGTGTTGCAGGTGATGGACCCGATCACCGTCACCTGGTTTCGTCTGACCGTGGCCGGCGGTTGCCTGTTCATCTATTTGGCGCTCACCAAACGTCTACCCAGCCGTAAAGTGCTCGGCCCCAGGGGCGGTTGGCTGGTGGCGATGGCTGTGTGCGGGTTGGTGGGCAACTATGTGTTGTACCTGGTCGGTTTGAAAATGCTCAGCCCTGGCACTGCCCAACTGGTGGTGCAGATGGGGCCAATCTTCTTGATGGTCGCCAGCGTGTTTGTGTTCAAGGAGCGCTTCAGTCGCGGCCAGGTGCTGGGGTTGTTGGTGTTGATCGTTGGGTTTGGCCTGTTTTTCAACCAGCGTCTGGATGAGTTGCTCACGTCCATGGGCGCCTACACCGCCGGGGTGCTGACCATCCTGCTCGCGACCTCGATCTGGGTGTTTTACGCCCTGGGTCAGAAGCAATTGCTGACGGTGTGGAATTCGTTGCAGGTGATGATGGTGATTTATCTGACCTGCGCGTTGCTGCTCACGCCTTGGGCGCATCCTCTGGAAGCGCTGC
Source organism: Pseudomonas sp. AC463 (assembly GCF_979253585.1). Lineage (NCBI taxonomy): Bacteria > Pseudomonadati > Pseudomonadota > Gammaproteobacteria > Pseudomonadales > Pseudomonadaceae > Pseudomonas > Pseudomonas sp. AC463. The sequence goes on from NZ_CEEDDZ010000024.1 coordinate 66,087, forward strand.
AGTTGAGCCCGTTGCAGGGCTGGTTGTTGCTGGCGTGTTGTATGAATACGTTGGTGGCGTATGGTGCGTTTGCGGAGGCGTTGGCGCATTGGGAGGCGTCGCGGGTGAGTGCGACGTTGGCGTTGACGCCGTTGGTGACGTTTGTGGCGGTGGCGTTGGCGGCGTGGTTGTGGCCGGAGTTTGTGCAGGCTGAGGAGATTAATGTGTTGGGGTATGTGGGGGCGTTGGTGGTGGTGTTGGGGTCGGCGACCGTGGCGTTGGCGCCGTCGTTGCTCGCCGGTCTCAAGGCCCGGCGCTTGCGCATGGCCTCCTAGGTTTACCTGATGTGCTTCGGTCTAAATGTGGGAGGGGGCTTGCTCCCGATAGCGGTCTTACGGTGTACATATCCGTTGCTGCGGTAACGGCTGCCTATGGTTCCGCTCTTACAGCGGGTCACTTTTGGAAGGACCCAAAAGTAACCAAAAGGTCCTCGCCCCAACACTCGGCACCTCGCCTAGGCTCGGTGTGCCCGCACGCAGGCTTGAATCCGTGGGCCGCCGCGATGGGCCATCCTTGGCCCAGCGCGGCTAACCCGGCGTCCTGCCGGGTTACCCACGGATTCAAGCCTGCGTGCGGCCAGCGTGTTTAACGGGGCGCCTGAGATCAAAATCAAAAACAGATCACAAGCAGATCACAAGCAGATCAAAAGCAGATCACAAGCAGATCAACAGCCTCTTAATGCCCGGCTTCCAACATGTTTTCCGGGCGTACCCATTGGTCGAATTCTTCGTCCGTCAGGTAGCCCAGGTCCAGTGCGGCTTCGCGTAGCGTCAGCCCTTCGGCGTAGGCCTTTTTGGCGATTTGTGCGGATTTGTCGTAGCCGATATGGGGGTTGAGTGCAGTTACCAGCATCAGGCCGCGTTCCAAGTGTTCGGCCATTTGTTCGGCGTCGGGTTCGAGGCCGGCTATGCAGTGTTCCTGGAAGTTGTTGCAGCCGTCGGCGAGCAGGCGGATGGATTCGAGCAGGTTGTGGATGATCACCGGCTTGTAGACGTTCAGCTGCAAGTGGCCTTGGCTGGCGGCGATGCCGATGGTCACGTCGTTGCCCAGCACCTGGCAGGCCAGCATGGACAGGGCTTCGCACTGGGTCGGGTTGACCTTGCCGGGCATGATCGAGCTGCCAGGCTCGTTGGCCGGCAGTTTCACTTCGGCCAGCCCGGCGCGTGGGCCGGAGCCCAGCAGGCGCAGGTCGTTAGCGAGTTTCATCAGGGCCACGGCCAGGGTCTTCAGGGCGCCGTGCAGGGTCACCAGCGGCTCGTGGCCGGAGAGGGCGGCGAATTTGTTCGGTGCGGTGACGAAGGGCAGGCCCGACAGCGCCGCCAGCTCGGAGGCTATCGCCTCGCCGAAACCATGCGGCGAGTTGAGCCCGGTGCCCACGGCGGTACCGCCCTGGGCCAGTTCGCACACGGCGGGCAGGGCGCTGCGCAGTGCGCGTTCGGCGTAATCGAGTTGGGCGATAAACGCCGACAGCTCCTGGCCGAAGGTGATCGGCGTGGCGTCCATCATGTGCGTGCGGCCGGTCTTCACCAGTTTCATATGGCGCGCGGCCAATTCGGCCAGGCCGCCGGACAGGTTGGCGATCGCCGGCAGCAACTGCTGGTTTACCGCTTGCACGGCGGCGATGCTCATGGCCGTGGGGAAGCAGTCGTTCGAACTTTGGGAGCGGTTCACATGGTCGTTGGGATGCACCGGGCTCTTGCCGCCACGGGGTTTGCCTGACAGTTCGTTGGCGCGGCCGGCGATCACTTCGTTGGCGTTCATGTTGCTTTGGGTGCCGCTGCCGGTCTGCCAGACCACCAGGGGGAACTGGTTGTCATGTTGGCCGGCCAGCACTTCGTCGGCGGCCTGTTCGATCAGGCGGGCGATGTCGGCGGGCAGGTCGCCGTTGCGGTCGTTGACCCGCGCGGCGGCCTTCTTGATCAGGGCCAGGGCGTGCAACACCGCCAGGGGCATGCGCTGTTCGCCGATGGCGAAATTCACCAGTGAACGTTGGGTCTGGGCGCCCCAGTAAGCGTCATCCGGGACTTCTACATCACCCAGGCTGTCGGTTTCGATACGGCTCATCGGGCACACTCCTTCAGGTTCGTTTGCGCAGTTTAGGCCTTGCTGGACCTTGGGGGTTCCCTAAAAGACTTTTCATCGGGCAATTGCTGCCTGACAAGGCCCGGGGTTGAGCCATAAGGTTTTTTAGGCGCAGAATGGTCGCCCTTGGGGTTTTACCTCGCCTGCTAGAAAGGAAACTCGATGACTCGTCTTCGTGCCATCTGTACCGCGGTTGCTCTGGTTTGCGCCAGCGGCCAGGTTCTTGCCGATACCGCCAGCCACAACGCCAGTGCCGAAGCCTTCCTTACCCTGGCCCATGCCGACAAGCTGGGTACCCCGGTGTACATGCAAGTGCAGCAAATGTTCGCCCAGCGTTTCGAACAGACCAAGGCGCCGGCCGCCAAGCAGTCGGTACTCGACAGCTACCAGGCCAAGGCCAACGCCGCTCTCGACCAGGCCATCGGCTGGCCGAAGCTGAAACCGGACATGGTCAAGCTCTACACCACCAACTTCAGCGAATCCGAGCTCAAGGACCTGGTTGCGTTCTACCAGTCGCCACTGGGCAAGAAAGTCCTGGAAAAAATGCCGCAACTGACCCAGCAATCGGCCCAGATGACCCAGGCCAAGCTGGAAAGCGCCGTGCCGGTGGTGAACAAGCTGTTGGAAGACATGACCAACGAGCTGACGCCAAAAGCCGCCGCACCGGCCAAGAAGAAGTAAGCAGGAATGACCATGCAACAGCGTATCGAAACGGCGCTCGGCGCCCTGGCCCCGGACCACTTGAGCGTGCTGGACGAAAGCCATATGCACAGCCGTGGGTTGCAGACCCACTTCAAGGCCGTGCTGGTCAGCCAGCAGTTCGAGGGGCTTAACCGCGTCAAGCGCCACCAGAAGGTCTACGCCACCCTGGGTGACCTGATGAGCGAGTTTCATGCGCTGGCGCTGCACACCTACACTCCCGAGGAGTGGCAGCAGGTCGGCGCGGCACCCGCTTCGCCAACCTGTGCGGGCGGGCATTAAGCTCGGCTTGAGGCCTGCGGGCGCGACACGTTCGCGCTCGCAGGTGCGCCCCTTGCGCTACTGCAATTAGACACATAAAACACCGCCGCAATACCCCCCATTCCACTGAGCGCCTGCCTAGACTTTTTTGACCTTAGCTAATCAGGTCATGAGTTTATGTCTAATTCTGTGCATCGAAATACACCTGCCTTGAGGGCCATGGACCCTCGCGGACTGGTCGTGCGTACTGTTCAATATCATCGCCAGAGCGTGACGCAGACTCCGCAGGCACGGGTTACCCGAAAGGTTTTTGGGGCCAATGGTTTTTTGCTCAGCCAGTGGGACCCGCGGCAATTCGCGCGCGGCGCTGCGGGTGTGGTGTCGCAGTCGAACATTTACAGTCTGTCGGGCGAGGCCGTACGCACCGAGAGCGCCGATGCCGGCTGGCGCCTGGTGTTACGCGGCGAAGCGGGGCAGGCGTTGCACACCTGGGATTCGCGTCAAGCCCATCAGGAACAGCGCTACGACCGTCTACTTCGCCCGGTGGCAGTATTTGAACAAACTGCGCAGGAGTCGCGGCCGCGTTGTGTCGAGCGCCTGACCTATGCGGCAGCCGAGCCTGCGGCGGCGGCCGGTAACCGCTGTGGTCGGCTGGTCCGCCATGCAGACCCGGCCGGTGTGGTGGTGATGGATGAGTACGGGGTCGGTGGGAGCGTCATCAAGCAGACTCGACGGTTTCGTATCGATACTGTGCCAGTTGACTGGCCACCGAGTGATGACACACAAGCCGAGCAGTTGGAGTCCAAAGCCCATGTCACGGCCTGGCACTATGATGCCCTGGGGGCGCTGCTGGAGCAGGTAGACGCAAAGGGCAATCGCCGGCATTGGCGCTATGGGCAGCAAGGCTGGCTGAAGGAGGTCGCGCTGACCCTCAAGGACCGAGCGCGTCAGGTGTTGATGGACCAGCGCGTTTACAACGCCAGCGGTCTGGCGGAGTCCGAGCGGATGGGCAACGGTGTCATCAGGCTGGCGAAATACGCGGCTGAGGATAATCGGTTGTTGCAGCTGACGGTGTATCGCCAGGGCGAGGCCACCAAGCCTTTACAGGACCTTGCATACGAGTACGACCCGGTAGGAAACATCCTCAGCCTCAGCGACCAGGCCCAGCCGACTCAATGGCACAGCAATGCTCGCATTGATGCGGTCAGTCGTTACCAATATGACAGTCTGTACCAGCTGACCCAGGCCAGCGGTCGGGAAAATGCCGGCCACAGCGGTGGTCGCGAGGCCCCGGGGCGGGTGACGTTCGGTGCGATCGACAGCGGGCTCTGGCGCAATTACACCCAGCATTACACCTACGATGAGCATGGCAACTTGACGCGCCTACGGCATGTGCCGAGTAGTGGAACAGGTTATACCCGGGACATGAGTGTGGCTGCGGGTAGCAATCGTGCCGTGTCATTCGCTGACGGCGCGCCGGGCCAATGGGTAACGACGTTTGATGCCAACGGTAATCAGCAAATGCTGGGCGACGGCCAACAGTTAGGCTGGAACGTGCGCAATCAACTCACCCACGCGACCCAGGTACAGCGTGAGCAGGGTGATCCTGATGGGGAAAGTTACCTCTACGACGGTCAGGGCCAGCGGGCTGTCAAGGTCACCAGCCAGCAGGTCGCCGGGAAATCCTATGCACGACAGACGTGCTACTTACCGGGTTTGCACCTGCAAATACAACCCGGCAAGCGTTTGAGCGTGCTGGAGATTGAGGCGGGCGGCGGGCGCGTCACGGTGTTGCAATGGGAGCATGGTCGGCCCACTGATGCGAGTGCCGAGCAGTTGCAATTCAGCATCCTCGATCACCTCAATAGCCATTTACTGGCGCTGGACGAACACGCGCAGTTGCTGAGCCAGGAGCATTATTATCCTTATGGCACAACGGCGTGGTGGGCTACCAACGGTACGCAGCGGGCCAACTATAAGCTTCGCCGCTACGCGGGTAAGGAGCGCGACGCGACAGGGTTGTATTACTACGGAGCGCGGTATTACGCACCTTGGCTGCAACGCTGGATCAGTCCGGACCCATTGGGCGATGTGGACGGCTTGAATCAGTATGCAATGGCGTTGGGCAACCCCTTGCGGTTCAGGGATGCCGATGGCACGCAAGCGACGTTTGCCGAGCAATTCCAACCCAGTCGCGGCGATATCCTTTTCGGTTTGGCAAATACCGTGCGCATCTACCGCAGCTTCTGGTCGAAGCTGACGGCACGTGGGGACGTGATGGCCGCCTACTTCGGGGTTGAGGAAATAGAGCCGGCAATTGCGGCGTTGGAAAAAAGCGTCAGCGCGAACATTCGCTTCAAGCTCGGCAAGATCAGCGAGTCCGAATATGAGCAAATGATGAGTGGGCAAGGCTCGAAGGTCGCACAGCAGTTCTATGGCGCTATTGTGTCGAAGTATTCGGGCTGTACTTCGACCACCGCCAACCGGGATTTCGCGAAGAAATTCGTCAGTGATCTGTCCTCTGGCGACTATTCATTTGAGCGCACCTTTGACGACTACTTAGGCGTGAACCTGACCAAGTTCCAGCAAAAGCTGGTCAGCCGCGCCAGTAAGTCGGCCTTGAGGACGCTGACGGACCCTCAGAGCATGCGCCATGTGCATTTCGCGCTTGATGACCTGGACATGGAGCGGGTGCTGGATAAGGACGAGTACTCTGCCACAAGCTCGGAACTTCGCTGGCTTTATCGGCATCGTCAGCAACTGACAGGTCGCGTGACTTTCTATCGGCGCCAACAGCAGGTTCGTGCGCCGTGGGAGTCCAGTCTGCTCGAGTGGAGTCGCTATAAACCCACCAGGTCCAGGGCTTCAGTGCGGGCGATACGCTGATTGAATGAATCACCGTGGCGGTGACTCAACTGAGTCGGCCACGGTGGCTTCGCGTTTCATGGGGTGGAAGACGGTTCTTGCGCAGGCGGCTCCCAGGTATCGTTTTCATCCTCGCTGACGGTGTACCAGGACCAGTAGGTGATTTGTCGCACCGCCCCCCTGGCGGTAAGGGTGCGCGTGGGGCGACCGATGGGGTCATGGAACTGTCTGTCGCTGTGCATTAACTGGCGCAGGGACTGACCGTCGATGTACCGGTGGCGGTCGGCGTAATAGGTGCGATACACCCGAATAATCCGGCCCTTGGGGCTGTACTCGGTGTGCTCGTTGACGCACCAGCGCGGGTCGGCCTGAGCCGTCTGGAGGGCGCCGTTGCTGGCGCGCAGGTCACCGTTGTCGGCCGCGGCACAGGCCGGCCCCGGCGCGGCTTTTTGTTTGCGTTGCAGGATGCGGCCAAAGCCGTCCTGGGCGATCAGGGTCATGTGGATGAGCTGTTCCTGATCCTTGATATAGCGATCAGCTGCCAACAGCAGGCTGCGGGCGGGTTCGCGGCTGGCCTTTTGAATCAAGTCAGACAAGGCTTTCTCACTCGCACTCAAAGCGCTGGCCTTTTTTTTCAAGCGCAGCCGGGTGGTGGCGCGGATGTGCCCGTCGGGCAAGAGGTAGCGTTGAGTGAGCCAGTCCGCCTGCCGGTCGGCCGAGGCAATCGAGCCCATCCAACTGAACGGGTCGTAGAGCCAGGCGCTGGCGGCCTCGCCGAGGATCGTTGCGGGTGCCTCAATGGCGGACTCGACACCCGCGCCCGTCGGCCTGCGATAGGCTGACAATTGCCCAAAGCCGACGGGCGTTGCCGATTCTTGCCCTTGCACGCTGGTGGCGAGCAAGCGACCAAACGCATCGTACAGCGCTTGCTCGCAGGTGCCGTTAGAGTCGGTGATGCTGACCGGCTGGAGCAAACGGTAGTCATGCTTGACGTGGGTGATGCAGCCGTCGGCGTGTTTGACTTGAATGACCTGACACCCGTACGGGTCATGGGTCAGCGTGGTTTCATTCTCGGCTTGAGTCAGCCGCCAGGAATGTAAGCGACAGAAGCGCTTGGCGTTGAGATAGCGAGGAAAGTCACGACGGATTGACCAAAGGTCGGGAGGCGCCTGGCGTTCCTGGTCATTGGCATGGAAAAACACCGCCATGGGGCGATAGCCGATTTGGCGCAGGCGGCTCGGCAGGTCTTCGGCGGGTTGGCCCTGCAGGTGCGGAATTTCTTTCAGCGCTTGCAACGCGGCGGGGGCGAGTTCGGCGGTTTCTCGATAGTCGGCCAGCCCCTGGAAGGTTGCCGTTCCAGGCGCCAGGGTCTGGCCCTTGCCGCCGGGCTCGCGGTAGTACTGAATCGACAAGCCGCTCAGCTCGCGTGGCGCTTGTGGCCCCAAGGGCCCTGAAAGCCGGTTGATCAACGTTTCATAGCGGATGGCCGCTGCGTTCAAGCCCTCAGGTGGCGGGCCCTTGGGCAGCGTCCAGGTGTTGTCGCGGCGACGATAGGGCAAGCCCAATCGCCATTGGTCGTTATGTGGCTGATGAATCCATTGCGTCAACGTTTCGCTCAGGTAAAAGACCTGCTGAGCCGAATCGTGGGTGTCACGCCACCAGTGTTGTTGATGCTCATCTTCGAGCAGTACCGGTGGCGCATCCTTGACAGTCGTGCGCCGTGCGCTGTGTACCGTGGCGCTGTGAACCAGGCTGCCATAGGCGTCCCAGCGCAAGTTGACCTGGTGTTCGCAGACCGGATCATCAGGCACCCGTTCGTACTGATAACTCACGGACTCCAGCGTCAGTGGCAGCATTCGCGCCCAGGCGCTTGAGCCGGGTGCCTGGGGCACCCGCCGGACCATATAGCGATACTGGTGCACCGAGTAGGGTGTCCGGTTGGCCGGGTCGAGGGTGAATACCTCCACGCGCAATGGCAGGCCCCTGAGGGCGTAGGCTGCCTCGCGTACTTGCTGTGAAGTGGGTGACGTGATCAGTTGGTCTTGATGGTCGATGGGTTGTGGCTGTTCGGGTGCAGTATGTTCCCCCAGCAGCGTGAGGCCGAGCTTGATGGCGTCAGCGTCATGGCGGCTGTAATCGTCCTGGGGCATATCCAGCGCTTGACCGGTGTGAATCCAGCGTTTGGTGTGCGATCCGGTTTCGGGCACCTCGTCGTTGCGGGTTTCGTTGTCGGTTTGCAGTAACAAGCCGAAGCCCTGGAAGGCGCTCTCATCGGCATCGTAATACGCCCGGCGATAGCTGAAAAACTGGGTCAGGGTGTTATTGCTGATCTCATCCTGCAGTACCTGACGTTTGACCAGGTTGAGCGCGAAGGGCAGCCCGCTGATGGCGGGCTTACCCTCGGCGTGATGTTGCTTTTTCTCGTCCAGCCATTCCTGAGCGCTGCTGCGGTAGCTCACGTTGACTTGGGCGCCGAGGTTGTTGTTGGCAATGCTGAGCAAACAGGGTTTGCTGTCAAAAAAAGCATAGCGCCAATGGCGAGGGCGTGGATGCAGGGTGCTGATGATCAGGCTGGCGTAGCCATTGCCCAGCAGGTCCACCACGCTCACCTGGCATAAGGAGTCGTACTGCGCGCCTGACGGCCACGGCAATACCAAGGGCGTTCTGGCGAAGCGATTGCCGGCCTGATTGAGGTAAATGCTGACCCCTTCAGTCGTCAGGTACAACAAGTCGCTGGCACCGCAGCCATCCAGATCCGCCAGCAATACGTTGGCAGCGTTGAACGTCGTCTCCCTGAACGGCAAGGTGGCCAACACCTGACCTTTGCCGAATCGCCCAAGGCCCAGGTTGGGCCAGCATTTGATTTCGTTGAAACGGATACGCACCAAGTGCTGCTGGCCGCTGCCGAGGATGTCGCTGAAGCCGACCCAGTCGGCGGAAGAACGGGTGAAGGACGGCAGGTCATCGCCGTCAATCGTGTGCGCCTGCTCGACGCCTGGCCCGAAGCCGTTTTGTCGATTGGGGTAAAAACGCACACTGCGCGGGCCCACGAGTGCGAGGTCACCCAAACCACTGCCCATCAGGTCGGCAAATAGCGCCTCGGCGTGCAGGAATTCGATTGGGAATGCGTCGAACGGTATGAACCCCGCCTCGTTGCCTGGGGGAGCCAGGTTGAAGAAACCGCCCATCCCCGGCCGGGCCAGGACCCATTCCGGGCGACCATCGCCATCGATATCGAGCAGGGCTTGATATACCGGGCGTGAACCGTCTGACACGGGAATGTCCGGCAATGCTTGAGCGGGGGCGTAGGTCACCGCATCGCCCGTGGACGCTTCGGCCCGCTGAGGCGCTCGGTAATACCAGGCCTGATCGCCGCGATACAGGATCCCCGGCAGGCCTTCGCCGTATAAATCCACCAGTTGGTAGCGCTGACCGTTGTTGAGGCCGGGCAAGTCATCAAAGCGCTGGTAGCGATGGATGTCCAGTTTCAGGCTTGAGGCTTGATACAGGTATTCTTGCGGCGGCAGGCGGGTGAGCGGTCCCTGGGCGTCAACGGCCTGTTCGTGTACTGCGGTCAGGGTATTGAGCCCGTTGCGAGCGGTTCGATGTTCCAATCGCAGGCGCTTGACCAACACGGGGTCAGGGCCCATGTCGGGCTCATCGACAAAGGCGTGAAACATCAGGATCTGTCGGCACAGGCGCAGCGTTCGTCGCTCAAAGCCGTAGAGGTAGCTGGAAAACGGGTCTTCGCGAAGGGGCCAGGGGTTGAGCGCGTCGTAGGGCGGACGCTCGTCGCTGGCCGTGGTGCGCTGGCCATAGTCGAACACCAGGAAGAAGTGCCACTTCTGACTGGAGAGGTCGTCGGCCCTCAGCAGATACAGTGTCTCTTTTTCACGGGCTTTGACGTTGCCGTAACACACTGTGTGCAGATAACGCTGGGCGCGGCTGTCATGTGGCTCAGTACGGGTATCGGTCTCGGCCAGGTACTGGTGGCCGATATGCTCGCCATGGGCGTTCAGACTTTCCTCAAGCAGCCATTGCGCGACATGGCTTGGGTTACCGGGATCGGCGATGCGCGCCAAGTGGGTTTTACCGTACACATGGCGGCTGCCGTCAGCCGCCTGGATCAACCAGAACCCGGCTGTGTCGCCGTCCGAGTGCCAATGCTCGATGCGCTCGAACCGGCTCTCGACGCGGGGGAAGTAGCGCGTGACGGCATAGGTGAGGCCCAGTGGCACCTGGTCAAAACTGTCGCGCTGTGTCTGCACGAGCACGCCATCAATGGTACGTTCGGGCATCCAGGGTTGTGCATCCGGACCTTGGAATGTATCGGCTTCTGTGTAGGCGGGGACGCCCCGTTGGGTGCGTCGGCTCACCGCGCCAGGGCTGACGTCCCAACCCAGACCGAACGCACTGTTGCCCGCCGTACTGCGATAGACCAATGACAGCGTAGGTGCAAAACCACGACCCGTAGAAATCGGCAGCGCAATCTCGAAGGTCGCCGTGCCGTCGGCGGCCACGGTGCCCAAGCCGCCGGCGACGCCTTCGATGGCGTTGCCGGCATTGGGCAGCGATGGCACCGTGAGGGGCGATTCATTCGCTTGGGTGCTCATCTTTCACTCCTGCCGGGCCTTGCGGTGTAGCGCACATGGATGATGATGTCGGTGATTGATTCAAGCAGGTTTTTTTGTCGCAGCGCATTGGTGAAATTCAAGCTCCAGGTCGATACGGCACCGGTGTATTCAAACGGCAGGTAACGCGGGTCGTTGTCGAAGTTGAGGGTAAACAGGCCGTCATCATCCAGCCCGCGTGACAAGGCGATTTGCTGATGTGCCCTGAGGTCGATTTTGAGGGTGCCATCGGGCATCTGAATTTCATTGCGGGTTTGGGTCAGCGTCGCTTTGATGTCTTCATAAGGCCCCAGCGTAGCGGGTAGGGAGACGCTGACGTGCTTGATCCGCCGCAGGGTGTGTCCAGGATAGTCTTCATTCAACAACGCTTGGGTCAGGCTAAAACCAATCGTGCCGCTGCTTATCAGGCCCACTTTATGCTCGGCCCAGGTTTGGGTGGTTTGAGAGGATCTTCCTTCGGTTTTGACCAAACACTCGATCAAGCGATGGCGCAGCGACACGGTTTTGCTGATTTCCAGTTCGCGTGGCGTGTGCTGCAGATACGCAGCGTTCATTTTCACCAGATTCAGTTTCAAGCCCTCGGCAATCAAAAGGCCTCGGGAGGTGTGGTGCCAGGCTCCACCTTGAAAGAACTGCTGGCTGTCGGCGGTCTCATACTGCCAGCAGGCTTGCGCGGCCAGGCATAGGGAGTGGACGCTGTCATACAGTGCGTAATAGAACGTGCTCAGTTGCGCAGTGAGCCATTGATAAAGCTGTGCCCCTGTAAAGCGCATGCCGAGCAGTTGGTAGGCTGACTTGGCCTGGTTCAATGCGGTGTGGGCACTGCGCAGTTGCAGGTGCGTGGCTTTTTCCTGCTCTGCTTGCACCAGCAGCAGGGCGTCGATCTGGGCCAGTTCCAGGCGTGCCTGTTGTTCGGCATGGGCCCACTCCTGGGCACGACGACCGAATTGCTCGGTGCGCTCCAGATCGCTGCCGTTGGCGCGGGCGGCGTTGGCCTCGCCTTGGGCGAAGGCCTGGTAGGCATGGAACACGCCTTCAAAGCGCATACCGCCGAACGACGTACCGAAGATATTGGGCATGAGCATGGCGGCGCCGGCGGCCATACCGGCAATCGCGCCTTTTCTCTCCCAGGCGGCGCTCTCCAGATAGTACTGGCCTGCCGAGATTTCACCGCTGCTGATGCCTTCTCTGAGCTGCAGCGTCAGGAAGTCCAGTCTGCCCTGCACGATTGCGCGGCTGCGACGTAGCGCGTCGTTGTTTTTTTCGTCGACGGCCAGGGCCTGAGTCTGCTGGGCCAACACCAGTTCGGCCAATTGCCAGGCATTTTGCTGTTGCACCTCAAGGTAGTGCGCCTGCTCCTTGCGCTCGATCAGTGTGAGCAGCGTGGTGCCGAACTGCGCCAGGCTGTCGACTGCGCTAAAGGCATGCCCCAGCATGACCTGGAACCGGTAGTGACCCACTTCAGGACGGACCGGCGGCCGGGCACTGGCGTCACCTGCGCCGTTCTGTGAGTTTCGCGTCAGCAGGGCGGCGGGGGACAAGGGGGGCGCAAAGAGGGTTTGGCGCAGTGGCTTGCCGGCAATATCCAGATGATGGCGCAGCCCATGCAGGCGACTTTCCAATGTGTCCCAGCGTGCGACCAGTTGCGTGTTTAACGGGCGATAGAAGTCGGGGCTGTCCGTGAGCCAGGTGCGTTGCCCCGCGGTTTTGCATTGGTTGGACAGTTGCTTGGTGTATCCGGGTTGCTGTTCCAACTGGCGTATTGGCTGGTCGGGTATGTTCGCCAATGTTTCCAGTGTGCGCGAGGTCCAGGTATCGGCGCGCGTGACCGTCGGGCGCATGCCCAGCAGGTTCTGCGCCTGGATGTACCAGAGTTTGGCTTCGGCCAGGCTGTCGGGGCTCAACTGGCGATAGGCCGCGTCGCCCCGGTTGATCAGAATATCCACATTGAGGTAGTACAACGCCTTGCGCAGGTGTGTCGTAAAGCTGAGAGCCAGGTAATGTGGGCTCTCGGGGTGTTGGCAGGCGTAGCTCAGCTCGGCGGGTTGGCTTGGCAGCGAACCCAGCGCTCCGGCGCTTGGTTGACGAGGGTCGAACAGGTAGTGCAACCAGGTTTCGGCTTGAGCGAATTGTTGTTGCTGGTTGAGGTAATGGGCGATGGTCCAGGGCAAATAGATAAATAGTTCACGCAAGCTTTTGCCATGCGCACCCTGGAAGTCCAGGGGCATGCGGGAGGTGCCGGCAGCCAATGGCGGTTCCGTCCAGTCCCCAGGCGACCGAAAAAATGAAGGGTCGAAGCTGAGCATGGCAGCCTGGGTGAATTTACGCGCGACGGAGGTATTGAGTCGGATTGCGGGGAAACTTGGGTTGAGGGTGTTGGAAAAATCAATGAACTCGGCTGCCTCTCCGGTTTTTTGCGGTTGGCGCGTAATACGCGGGGAATGGGCAGGCTTGTCGGCGGCAGCGGATTCACTGAGGGTGCATTTCACGGCCTTGAGTGCATAGCCGAGAACGCTCACCGTATTCTCTTGGCTCTCAAGGACGATGACCCCATGGATCAGCGTGATGGCTGATGCGGGTTGCCCATCAGGTAACTTTATCCGTGTACTCGTCAGATGCCCGGTTGCTAATTCCGGGGACGCGCCCGTCAGACTTTCGTGTTCGATGTCCGTGTAATTAAGGATTTGGGCGGTGTTGTTATTGATCGCTTGTGGGGTGGGCACGTCTTTCAGTTTGGACTGCATGATGACGTGCTTGTAGAAACGCACCTTAGGCGCAGACGTGTTGACCGAATCAAGCCTCAGGTCACTCATGAAGTGCAGTTTTTTGTTGGAGCCCTCATCACCTGGCAAGTTGTACCCGCTGTAGCGGTCGAGTATCGCCAGGAAGGGGATCTGATGATGGGTGTAGGTAGACAAGTGGAGAAATGCGTTTTTGTTGAGAAACTTCCCTTCCAGGGAGTATTGAACGACGGCCTTGACTTGATTTTTTTGTCCCGGTCTCAAGTCCGGCACTGAGTTATTCTGGCGCACAAGGCTCAACAATATGGAGCCCTTGTCATGAATGGCGTTGGAAAAGCTTTTTCCGGTCCTGGAGTTTTTAAAGAACATCGAGTGGTAGGTGGCGTCTCCTTCGGGGAGTATCGCGCAGTCGATATTGATGAACGAGCCGCTGAGGAGTTCGACTTCGGATAAGGTCGGGTCGTGCAACGCAGGCCTGGTGACCAGGGTAATGCTGAACTCGGAGTACTGGGAGGCAAGTGTAATGTTGTAAGTCTGCAGAAAGGGCTGAGCGATTTTCGAGGTGAAGACGAACTCGTTGGTGACGGGATCAAAGGTGGTAGTGGCGGTATCGGCGGCGACGAAATCGGTGCTTTTGGAATCAAACTTCCACGCGCGCGGCTGGTCTGTGACGAGTGTTTGAGCCGCCAGGGTTACGGTTCTGATGTCCTGCCGCTGCGCTTCGCCTGTCTTGAACTGTAAGTTGTCCCTGTTGATATCGAAAAACAGGCGGAAGTATTGATAGGCGAACGGGGGGAGTAATACGCTGGAAAAGAGGTTGTCTTTGTTGATACCCCCCAACGAGCCGGCCTGCAGCGACCAGTGTTGTCCAGCCTCATAGGCGCCCAGCAACCGGATGGCTTCCGGGGCAACGTCTGAACTCGACACGATCTTGTATAGGTCCGGGCTGCCCGCAGAAGCGACGGTTTTTATCCCCAATGACTGATCGACACTGATGGCCTGGAAGAACTCGCCCGGTTGGTCGCTGCCATGCTTGAGCGTATTGGCTGTTATACCCAGGAACAGTGTGTGAGGGGAGCGGGTATCCACCACGGCAACGGTCTGCGTGATGCTGACAAGTTGCGCCGGCGTAAGTGCGTTGACGCCCCGCGTAACGCAGTGTTCTTCCAGGCCCGTGTGCGGCAGGCTCCAGGTGCCATCCAGTTTTTTATAGGAAAAGCACAGGCGAAACTTCACGAACCGGTCGTTCAGCCATTCCTTCTGACGTTGGCTTTCCTCCTCGTCGCCATTGTCGCCATTGCCGTTTCCCTGCGCCTTGAAGGATGGGTAAGGCCCAGGCTGGATGATTTCAGCCCAAACAATAAACAACCGATGATTGAACACCACGGGACGAATACTGTGGACGGGCGTATCGGCGCTAAACGTCAGGTTGATGGGTATCCAGTCTGCCCAGGCCAGGGGCGCAGGTGCCTCTGGCTTGACGCTGGAGCGTTTGGACAGGTCAAGCGAACGCCAGTAATAGAGCACATCGGTGGTGGATCTGCCGACGAAGTAATAGGTGCTGGTATCCCACTGATTGACATTGCCATCGATGTAGCCATTGAGCGTCCGAATGCTGGCGACTTCTTCAAAGCGTGACAGGTAGCCTTGCACGGCGTTCTGCACGGACGCGGGTTGAAGCCGGTGCTGGTTGAGCTCGTTTTCCAGTTGCTCAAAGCTCTCGCTCTTGTCCTCGCGCAGCGTGGGGTCGAGGAAGTTTTGCGGGTGATAGCGCAGTTGCTGGCTGGCGCTCCACAGGGGGTAAGTGTGCAGGGACTGTTGCCAGGCCTGGGTCTCGTGAAGCGACATGCCCTGGGTTTCGTAACCCGGTTCGAGGCCTGAGTGAATCCGGTTGATGTAGTGCTGCAGGCTGATAATCGCACTGGCGACCGGGCTGGTGGGCACCGCCTGACTGACTTGTACATCCAGCAGCCAGTAGTCATACAGGTCGTTGGGTGTGCGCAGCGAGTCTTTAAGGTCGGCGCTGATGCAGTGAGCCAGATAGTAGCTCAGCATGGCGTCACGCCAGGCTTCATTGAGGCGTTGGTCGAGGGTCTCAGACATGGTCATTCCTTGAGTCTGCGGGTTGAGCGTAAGTCGTTATTGATGTGCGGCGATGATGGCTTCGCCCACGTCCTTCCATTTATCGAGGCCGCTGGTGATATCCAGTTCGCTGGTGTCGAGGAGGGTTTGGCTGGAGAGCCGGGTGATGGCGCAGGCTTGTCGACAGCGCATGATCCAATCCAGTTGGTTCATGGACGTGACCCTGAGTTCGGGCAAGGTTTCAGTGAGTACCTTCAGTTCTTTTTCGTCCCATCCCAACCATTGGCTGAGTCGGGTATTGAGGGTTTGAGGCGCGTTGCTGTTGGCGTTCTGGAAATACGCCAAGAGGCTGTCCTGTGCCAGGCCATACGTATCGCAGCAGTCCCTGAAGCGCTGTAATAGATAGAGTGTGCCCAGGCTCAGCTTGACCCATCCTGCGGTTGAATTTTTGCTGTCCAGCCAACGGGGGTTGAGCAGCAATTGACGCAGTGACACGCTGTTGATCGGCAACGGCAAAAGCGTGGTGATATCGGGCGCCAGTAGGATCAGGTGGTTGGCCTCAGCCTGCGTTTTTGTGTAGTGCAGGGTGTAGTGGCTCGTAAGCTCATCGCTGTACAGGGCCGGCGCTGGCGTTTTCAAGAACTGTTGGAGGCACGCCTCAAGTCCCTCAGGCAGTACGTCGCCCCAGCGCTTGAGCGCCGGGTTATCAGTGCCAGGCTCCAGCAGCAATCGCTGACGCAGCTGCGTTACGCTGGTGTTACTGTCCGTGAGCCAGGTGACGGCCCAGTCCAATTGCATGAGCAGATCGAGAAAGTCCATCCCGTTGCGCAATGTTGGGGTGACCAGCTTGCTCCAGGTGGACGGACCCAGCACGTCGACCAGTTGTTTGCAGTGCAAGACAGAAAGACCAAAAACCTGGGCGACTCGTGCCTGTCGATAGATCGCGGAGTACGTAGCAAGATTTCTTTTGGCAGGGGTGGGCAATGCGGCTATCAACAGTTGCAGCGAATCCGCTGTATCACTCAACCCCAATGCGGCGCAAAGCTGCTGACGGGTCTGCGCATCGAAGGGTTGTTCGTCCAGCGCAAGTGGGCGCCCGGTCAGCAGTGTGCGATTGAACACCTGATCGAATAAGGGTTGCTCGTTGGCGCTGGCCTGCAGGGGTAAGTGATCCAGCCACGCCGAAAACTCCAGCGGCTTAAGCCTGTAGCGTCCACGGAGGTAGCAGTAGGTCCCCAATGCGCGCAAGGTGTTGACGCTTATCTGAAGGGTGGCGGTGCCCTCACACGCCATGGCGCTGACGATCAGCGTGTCCAGTTCGGCGAACGGTAGATCGACCCACTGTTGCAGGCGGATCATCCGATGCAAGCGGTCGAATCGATCGCGGGTGGTATTGAGTAGTTTCGCAATTTTCCCGTCGGTGGATTTGCCTACCTCTACCTTGGGCTGGGTGTCGGTGCCGTTGACATAGCGGGCACCATAGGTCGGTAATGTTTGATCAGGCGCCGAGCGGGAGGCATGGGGGGCGAAACTGTTTTGCGCCAGGAGGGCTTGTAACCGGGTACTGTCCAGCGCCGTACAGTTGAGGAAGTCGTCAAGGTTTTCCGGTGCGCCGGTTGTGCCAAAGTAGGTTTGAAACAATGAATCTTCCTTGACGGGTGGCTGCGTCAAGAGGTTTTGCTGTTCGGGATTCAGCCCGCTTAGCAGGCATTGCGCACCACCCTCGCGCGTTTTGACCTTGGCATACAGATCGTTGCCGGCATCGTCATACGGCAGCCGCTTGCTGACTCGATAGTTCAACTCACCCAAGGCGTGCCGGGTGCCCGACAGCCCCAGGCGGCATTGAAGGTGATGATGGTGGTAAGGCAGCGTCAAGGGGTAGCGTTGCTGGCTGAGCAGAGTGTGCAACTCCGCTTTCGGGTGATGGCGTTTGACCTGTTTGTGCAACATGTCATCGATCAGCGTCAGCAGTGGGCGCTGGGTAAAGGTCGTGTCGTGGTCAATCAGTAGAGTGTTCAGGTCCGGGCGCCGTTCGCTCAAGAGGATTTTGTCTTTCGGTCCCTTACCGTTGTTTTCAAGCTGAGTTGCAAAAAGGAACAGTGCGCGCAGGTAGGCGACAGGCGAATCGATAGCGTCGATGGCATCGGGGTGGCAGGCATTCCCCCAGTCCTCTTTGAGCGGGCTGGCCACGTTCGTCTCCAGCTCGCGTTTGTCGCGAGTGGAGGCTGCGGGCGCGTGGTAGTACAGCCATTGCAGTTGCGTGGTGTAGGACAGCGCGTTTTCGTAAGCGTGAGCGCCATCGTCATCGTTGTAGAGTGCCAGTTGACGGATGAATTCGTCCTTGGGCAGCTCGACGATGTCGAAAACGCTGGTGAAACCGAGTTGACCCATGGCGGTGGTGAAGTCGACTTTTCCCTCGCCCGGGGCGACGGGCCGTTCCACCAGTCTGGCCAATAACGAATGGTTTGAAGTTTCCATGTCATCGATCTTCCTGTGAGCCCAAAGGTGGATCCGTTGGGCGGCGCAAGACGCTATCACGCAGGCTGTACGGGTCGAGGTCAGCCAATGCCGTCAGGGCGTCAAGGAAATATCGGTGAATGAGGGGCGGTGCAGTGGCGTCGCGCTTTTGGTAGAATCCGCATCGCGCCGCTCAGTCGGCGCATTTTTTTGCATCCGGTTCACCCCTTACGAGGGTAGCCACCTGGAGAGAACACCCATGACTCAACCGATTGTCGTGGCGGCACTGTATAAGTTCGTCACCCTCGAAGATTACGTCGCCCTGCGCGAGCCACTTCTGCAGGCGATGGTCGACAACGGCATCAAAGGCACCTTGCTGATCGCCGAAGAAGGCATCAACGGCACCGTTTCCGGCAGCCGCGAAGGCATTGATGGCCTGATGGCCTGGCTGAAGAACGACCCGCGCATGGTCGACATCGACCACAAAGAGTCGTACTGCGACGACCAGCCGTTCTACCGCACCAAGGTCAAGCTCAAGAAAGAGATCGTGACCCTGGGCGTCGAAGGCGTGGATCCGAACAAGAAAGTCGGCACCTACGTCGAGCCGCAGGACTGGAACGCGCTGATCAGCGACCCCGAAGTGCTGTTGATCGACACCCGCAACGACTACGAAGTGTCGATTGGCACCTTTGAGGGCGCAATCGACCCGAAAACCACCAGTTTTCGCGAATTTCCCGACTACATCAAAGCCAACTTCGACCCGGCCAGGCACAAGAAGGTCGCGATGTTCTGCACCGGCGGCATTCGTTGCGAGAAGGCCTCGAGCTATATGCTCAGCGAGGGTTTCGGTGAGGTCTACCACCTCAAGGGCGGCATCCTGAAGTACCTCGAAGAGGTGCCGCAGGAGGAGACCAAATGGCAGGGCGACTGCTTTGTGTTCGACAATCGCGTGACCGTGCGCCACGACTTGAGCGAAGGCGACTACGATCAATGTCATGCCTGCCGCACACCGGTGAGCATCGAAGACCGCGCGTCCGAGCACTACGTGGCCGGCATCAGCTGCCCGCATTGCTGGGATAAGCTGCCGGAGAAAACCCGTCGCAGTGCAATCGACCGGCAAAAGCAGATTGAGCTGGCCAAGGCCCGCAATATGCCGCACCCGATTGGCTTCAACTATAAGCAAACCCCTTTCGAGGCCTGAGCCATGTCCGCGCGCCTGCTCTATGTAATGGACCCGATGTGTTCCTGGTGCTGGGGCTTTGCCCCGGTGGCCGCGGCGTTGGTGGAGCAGGCCCAGGCGGCCGGCGTGGAACTGCACCTGGTGGTGGGCGGCCTGCGCACCGGCAGCGGCGCGGCACTGGAGCCGACCACCCGACGCTACATTCTTGAGCACTGGCAGGCGGTCACCGACGCCACCGGCCAGCCGTTCAAGCGCGAGGGCGCATTGCCCGACGGCTTTGTGTATGACACCGAGCCCGCCTGCCGCGCCATCGTCACCGCGCGCAGCCTGGCGCCGGATTGCGCGTGGACATTGCTGGGGCTGATCCAGCGCGCGTTTTATGTCGAGGGCCGCGATGTGACCCTCGCCAGCGTGCTGGTCGAGCTGGCTGAAGAGGCGGGCATCCCGCGCATCGAGTTTGCCGGCGCCTTCGACCGCGCCGAGCAGCACGCCGCCACGGCCGCCGACTTTACCTGGGTGCAGGACCTGGGCATCGCCGGTTTCCCGACGCTGCTGGCCGAGCGCAATGGCCAGTTGGCGCTGCTGACCAACGGCTATCAGCCGCTGTCCGAGTTGTCGCCGTTGCTGGCCCGATGGCTGGAGCGAGCCACCTGTGCAGGATGAGCGCAAACGCACCGAGCGTCTGACCTGGGCGGAAATTCGCCGCCTGGCCCTGCGTCACAAGAAATCCCTGTGGATCGCCAATGGCGTCGCCGTGCTGGCGACCCTGTGCAGCGTGCCCATCCCCTTGCTGTTGCCGCTGCTGGTGGACGAAGTGCTGCTGGGCCATGGCGATGCCGCACTCAAGGTGATGAACCACGCGCTGCCGCTGGGCTGGCAGAAGGCCGCCGGCTATATCGGCCTGATGCTGCTGCTGACCTTGTTGCTGCGCTGCGGCGCGCTGTTGTTCAACGTGGTGCAGGCACGCTTGTTTGCGCGGCTGGCCAAAGACATCGTGTACCGCATCCGCGTGCGCCTGATCGAGCGCCTCAAGCGCATCTCCCTCGGCGAGTACGAAAGCCTCGGCAGCGGCACGGTGACCACGCACCTGGTCACCGACCTGGACACCCTGGACAAATTCGTCGGCGAAACCCTCAGCCGCTTCCTGGTGGCCATGCTCACCCTGGTCGGCACTTCGGCGATCCTGGTGTGGATGCATTGGCAGCTGGCCTTGCTGATTCTGCTGTTCAACCCGCTGGTGATCTACGCCACGGTGCAGTTGGGCAAGCGCGTCAAACACCTGAAGAAGCTGGAAAACGACAGCACTTCGCGCTTCACCCAGGCGCTGACCGAAACCCTCGATGCGATCCAGGAAGTGCGCGCCGGCAATCGCCAGGGTTTCTTCCTCGGGCGCCTCGGCCAACGTGCCCAGGAAGTACGCGACTACGCCATTCACTCGCAATGGAAAACCGACGCCTCCAGCCGCGCCAGTGGCTTGTTGTTCCAGTTCGGCATCGACATCTTCCGCGCAGCGGCGATGCTCACCGTGCTGTTTTCCGACCTGTCCATCGGCCAGATGCTCGCGGTGTTCAGCTACCTGTGGTTCATGATCGGCCCGGTGGAACAACTGCTCAACCTGCAATACGCCTACTACGCGGCGGGCGGCGCGCTGACGCGAATCAACGAGCTGCTGGCGCGGGCCGACGAGCCGCAATATGCCGGCGGCGCCGACCCGTTCAGCGGGCGCGCCACCGTGGGCATTGAAGTGCGCGGCCTCGACTTCGGTTATGGCGAAGACCTGGTCCTCGACCAGTTGAACCTGGCCATCGCCCCCGGCGAGAAGGTGGCGATTGTCGGCGCCAGTGGCGGCGGCAAGAGCACCCTGGTGCAACTGTTGCTCGGGTTGTATACGCCCCAGGCGGGCACGATCCGGTTTGGCGGGGCCAGCCAGCAGGAGATCGGCCTGGAAACCATTCGCGAGAACGTCGCCGTAGTGCTGCAACACCCGGCGCTGTTCAACGACACCGTGCGCGCCAACCTGACCATGGGCCGCAGCCGCAGTGACCAGGCCTGCTGGCAGGCACTGGAAATTGCCCAACTGGATGCTACCGTCAAAGCGCTGCCGCTGGGCCTGGACAGTGTGGTGGGGCGCTCCGGCGTGCGGTTTTCCGGCGGGCAGCGCCAGCGCCTGGCAATTGCGCGCATGGTGCTGGCCGAGCCGAAGGTGGTGATCCTTGACGAGGCCACCTCGGCCCTCGACGCCGCCACCGAGTACAACCTGCACCAGGCGC
This sequence comes from Pseudomonas sp. AC463, assembly GCF_979253585.1. Classification (NCBI taxonomy): domain Bacteria; kingdom Pseudomonadati; phylum Pseudomonadota; class Gammaproteobacteria; order Pseudomonadales; family Pseudomonadaceae; genus Pseudomonas; species Pseudomonas sp. AC463. The sequence goes on from NZ_CEEDDZ010000024.1 coordinate 87,394, forward strand.
TGGCGCGGTTTCTCAGCGGCCGTACTACACTGATCATTGCTCACCGTTTGTCGGCGGTTAAGCAAGCGGATCGAGTGTTAGTGTTTGACGGTGGTCACATTGCTGAGGATGGTGATCATCAGCAACTGATTGCCGACGGCGGCCTGTACGCCAAGCTGTATGGACACTTGCAACAAGTGCGTTGATTCAGACTCGGCTCAGGAAGCGGATTTTCGCGTGCGTATTCAGCAGTGCATGTGCAAGGGACTTCATGAAGCAAAAACGGACTCTCGGAACGCCCCGGCTGCTGGGCATTGTGTGGCCTTTTATCGCCGTCGTGCTGTTCCAGGCATTATTGGGCTGCGTGAGTCTCTATGTGCTGTCGGCGGTGCGCGGTTATGTGGCAGGCGAAAGCCTGTGGTCCAAGGGCCAGAAAGACGCGATCTATTACCTCACGCTGTACGCCGACAATCGTGACGAAACCACCTACCTCAAATACCAGCAAGCCATTGCCGTGCCCCAGGGCGGGCATGAGCTGCGCATCGCTCTGGACCGCTCCACGCCGGATCTGAGCGCGGCTCGCCAAGGCATCCTCAAGGGCGGCAACCACCCGGATGACGTCTCCAGCCTGATCTGGCTATACCTCAATTTTCGCCACTTCAGTTACCTGGAAAAGGCCATTGAGCTGTGGACCGTCGGCGACGGCTATCTGGTGCAACTCGATGACCTGGCGCGCGAGATGCACCAGGCGATCACCCGCGACCAGGTCAACCCCAACGATGTACGCCAGTGGAAGGCGCACATCATCGCCATCAACGAGGGCGTGACGCCCGCCGCCAAGGCCTTCAGCGACGCCTTGGGCGAAGGCTCGCGGATGATCCTGCGGCTGCTGCTGATTACCAACCTGGCGACGGCCTTGGGCCTGATCGTGCTGGCGCTGCTGCGCACCCACAAGCTGCTGACCCAGCGCCATGCATTCGCCGATGCCCTGCAAGAAGAGAAGGAGCGGGCGCAGATCACCCTGGAGTCGATTGGCGACGGGGTGATCACCACCGATGTCGATGGCGCCATCACCTACATGAACCCGGCGGCCGAGGCGCTGACCCATTGGCAGTCGGCCCAGGCCCAGGGCCTGCCGCTGGCGGCTTTGTTCAAGCTGCTGGAGGACACTGCCCAGCCCGACGGCTTCACCTTGATCGAACACATCGTGAAGGGCCAGCTCAGTGGTGGCAGCGAGCATTCGAAAACCATCCAGCGCCTGGACGGCAGCACGGTCTCGGTAACCCTGGTGGGCGCGCCGATCCGCAGCGCCGGCAAGGTCACAGGCGCCGTGCTGGTGCTGCACGACATGACCCAGGAGCGCCAATACATTGCCAACCTGTCGTGGCAGGCGACCCACGATGCCTTGACCGGCCTGGCCAACCGCCGCGAATTCGAGTTCCGCCTGGAGCAGGTGCTGCACCCGGGCGGCGGCGCGCAAAGCGGGCGGCATGCGTTGATGTTTCTCGACCTGGACCAGTTCAAGCTGGTTAACGACACTTGCGGCCATGCGGCGGGTGACGAATTGCTGCGGCACATCTGCGCGCTGCTGCAATCGGACCTGCGTGAAGGCGACACCCTGGCCCGCCTGGGCGGCGACGAGTTTGGCATCCTGCTGGAGAACTGCCCGGCGCCGGTGGCAGAAAAAATCGCCGAGAGCCTGCGCCATACCGTGCAAAGCCTGCATTTTGTGTGGAAGGGCCGGCCGTTCATGACCACCGTGAGTATCGGCCTGGTGCATATCTCGAATACCCCGACCACCCTGGAAACCTCACTGCGGGCCGCCGACATGGCGTGCTACATGGCCAAGGAAAAAGGCCGCAACCGCGTGCAGGTGTACCATGCCGATGACTCGGAACTGTCCGTGCGCTTTGGCGAAATGGCCTGGGTGCAGCGTCTGCACATGGCCCTGGAGGAGAACCGGTTTTGCCTGTATGCCCAGGAAATTTCACCCTTGGGGTATACCGACGGCGGCGATGGGCACATTGAAATCCTGCTGCGCCTGCATGATGAGGCGGGCCGCATCATTCTGCCCGACAGCTTTATCCCGGCGGCCGAGCGCTACGGCTTGATGACCTCCCTGGACCGTTGGGTGGTGGAGAACGTATTCAAACTTATCGCGCGCTGCATGCACGAACGCCCGGGCCGGCCGATGGCCATGTGTGCGATTAATCTGTCGGGCATCACTATTGGTGATGATGACTTTCTTGGATTCTTGCGTGAGAAATTTCACACTTACGGCATCCCGCCAAGAATGATCTGTTTTGAAATTACCGAAACCAGCGCCATTGCAAACTTGGGCAGTGCGATTCGCTTTATTAATGAACTCAAAGCCTTAGGCTGTCATTTCTCGCTGGATGACTTTTGTGCCGGAATGTCCTCGTTCGCATATCTCAAACATTTACCTGTAGACTTCCTGAAGATCGATGGAAGTTTCGTAAAGGATATGCTGGACGACCCGATTAACCGCGCGATGGTTGAAGTGATCAATCACATCGGCCACGTCATGGGTAAGCGCACAATTGCAGAGTTTGTCGAGACACCGCAAATCGAACAGGCATTACTCGAGATAGGTGTGGATTACGCTCAGGGCTACCTGATTGAACGACCGCAATTGTTTACCTTTGATAGCTTGCAGTGTCGACCTGTGCGGCCGCAGCCTCTGTTATTCAAGGCGCCCGGCACATTCCGCTGAAACATTTGCTGGTCTGTAAATCACACTTGAAAAGGAGCCCAACAGTGATCGACACATTCAACAGAACCGGCCCGCTTATGGAAGCCTCGAGTTACCCGACCTGGGCGCAGCAATTGATCCAGGACTGTAGCGAGAGCAAGCGGCGCGTTGTCGAACACGAACTGTACCAGCGCATGCGCGATAACACGCTCAGCGCCAAGACCCTGCGCCACTACCTGATAGGTGGCTGGCCTGTGGTTGAGCAGTTTGCCTTGTACATGGCGCAGAACCTCACCAAAACCAAATTTGCCCGCCATCCTGGGGAGGATATGGCGCGCCGCTGGCTGATGCGCAATATTCGCGTGGAGCTTAACCACGCCGACTATTGGGTACATTGGGCGCGAGCCCATGGCGTCAGCCTGGAAGAGTTGCAGGCGCAGAATGTAGCGCCGGAGCTGCACGCACTGAGTCACTGGTGCTGGCACACCAGCTCGTCCGACTCGTTGATCGTGGCCATTGCCGCAACCAACTACGCGATCGAGGGCGCGACCGGGGAGTGGTCTGCCGTGGTCTGTTCCACCGGCGTCTACGCGGCAGCCTTCCCGGAGGAAGACCGCAAGCGCGCAATGAAGTGGCTGAAGATGCATGCCCAGTATGATGATGCCCACCCGTGGGAAGCCCTGGAAATCATCTGCACCCTGGCCGGAATGAACCCGACCAACACCCTGCAGGCCGAGCTGCGCCAGGCCGTGTGCAAGAGCTACGACTATATGTACCTGTTCCTGGAAAGCTGCATGCGCCTGGAGAAAGAAAAGGCGCCGGGGGTTGTGCGCGAGCGCCAGGTTCGCGTCGCCAGCGAGGCTTGATTCAAGGCAGAAAAGTAACCTGTGGCTAGGGAGCAAGCTCCCTAGCCACAGTCTTAGCCCGCCATCGCCAGGCGGTTACGGCCTTCGCGCTTGGCCACGTACAAGGCGTTGTCGGCCCGGCGCAACAGGCTTTCGGCAGACTCGGCGGCCAACAAGGTCGAGCAGCCCAGGCTCACCGTCAAGTCGATCCGTGTACCGTCCGCCCAATAATCCTGGGCCTGTGCCGCCTTGCGCAGGCGTTCACCCACCAGGGCCGCCGCCTCGCGCCCGGTGTTGGACAGCAGGATCAGAAACTCTTCCCCGCCAAACCGAAACACCATGTCCACGTTACGCAACTGGCCCTTGATCGCTCCCGCGACCGCGCGCAGCACGCTGTCGCCGGCGGTGTGGCCGTGGGTGTCGTTGATGACCTTGAAGTGGTCGATGTCCAGCATCAGCAACGACAACGGGTTCAGGTGCCGGCGGGCCATGTCGATTTCCCGTTGCAGGGTCTGGTCCATGGCGACGCGGTTGCCGGTTTCGGTCAACGGATCGCGCAGGGCGCTGCGGGTGGCGGCGCGGTAGAGCAGGGCGTTGCGCATCGGGTAGAGCAAGGTCGAGAGCAGCGATTCGAGCTGGCCGAGTTCTTCTTCAAGCAAGCGCTGGTTGCGGCGGAAGATCAGCTCGCCCAGGTGTTCGCCTTCGTGGCTCAGGCTGTAGCTCACTGAATGGTGGCCGCGGTGGCCGAACTCCAGGCGCAGGTCGCTGGCTTCGTGGCGATAGTGCAGGGCGTCCAGCGGCACCAGGCGTTGGATCTCACGGAAGAACACCGCGAGGATGCGTTCCGGCTCCAGGCTGGTCTGCAGCTGCATGCCGAGTTGCTGGCGAAGTTGGGTAATGGTTGTGGGGCGGCGGGGGAGGAGCGACGGCTGACCAAAGCCCAGGCGTTGCAATTTGGCACTGTCGAAGTCGATTGCGTTGGTCTGGGTGGGTGTTTTCATAAGCAATCGGCCTCTAAGCACTTGACTGTCTTACAGGCTCGATGAGAGTGGCGAATGCCAAGCGTCTTACTGTTCCTTCAGTTCCGTAAAACATGGAAACAGTTTAGACCGCTTTGCAGTGGGTTATAACCCCTGGGCACCGCCGCACGTCTTGTCATCGCTTAACCTGCTTGGGAAAAGTTAGAGCGAGATTCATGCCATTTTGTTTAACTTAATAAAAATCCTTATAAATCAATGGCTGTTTTTAAATGCGGAAACAGTCATTGAAGAGTGACGCCAGTTATTTGGCTGATTGCACCAGGGTCGTGTGGTCAATCTGGTCAATCGAGGTCACGCCGGTGAGGGTCATGGCTACACGCATTTCCTTGGCGAAGATATCCAGCAGGTTCTCTACTCCGTGCTGGCCATCAGCGGCCAATGCATAGGCGGTCGCGCGACCAAGCAGGCACGCCTTGGCGCCCAGGGCGAGCATGCGTACCACGTCCAGCCCGGAGCGGATGCCGGAGTCGACCAGCACCGTGAGGTCATCGCCCACGGCCTCGGCAATCGGCGGCAATGCCTTGGCGGTGGACAACACACCGTCCAGCTGGCGGCCGCCATGGTTGGACACCACGATGCCATCGGCGCCGAAGCTCACCGCGTCCTTGGCGTCCTGGGGGTCGAGGATGCCCTTGATGATCATCGGGCCCTTCCAGAACTCACGGATCCACTCCAGGTCTTTCCAGCTGATGGACGGATCGAAGTTGTTGGCCAGCCAGCCGATGTAGTCTTCCAGATGGGTGGGTTTGCCCAGGTATTTGGAGATATTGCCCAGGTCATGCGGGCGGCCCATCAGGCCCACATCGAACGCCCATTGCGGCTTGGTCACGGCCTGCAGCATGCGCCGCTGTGCCGCGAATGGGCCGGACATGCCCGAGTGCGCATCGCGGTAACGCGCGCCAGGCGTGGGCATGTCCACGGTGAACACCAGCGTAGTTACCCCGGCGGCCTGGGCGCGCTCCAGCGCGTTGCGCATAAAGCCACGGTCCTTGAGCACATAAAGCTGGAACCAGATCGACTGCGGGCTCTGCGAGGCCACCTCTTCAATTGAACATACGGAGACCGTCGACAGACAAAACGGAATGCCCTTGTTGGCCGCCGCCTTCGCCGCCTGCACCTCACCGCGTCGCGCGTACATGCCCGTCAGGCCGACGGGGCTGAGAATCACCGGCATGTCCAGTTCCTGGCCGAACAGCGTGGTGTTCAGGCTCAGGTTGTCGACGTTGCGCAGGATGCGCTGGCGCAGGCTGATCTCGGCCAGGTCCGAACTATTCGCGCGCATCGTGTGCTCGGCGTAGGCGCCGCCGTCGATGTAGTCGAACAGAAAACGTGGCAGCTTGCGCTTGGCGGCTGCGCGGTAATCGGATGCGGACGAGATGATCATCAAGGGTGTCTCCACAAGGCAAGGTGGGTGGAGGATAGGCAAAACTCTGGCATGATAAAAACAACTTTTATCACTACATGTCAGTCGCTCAAGGAATACCGATGAACCTCAGGACGCTGCAGGCCTTTGTCGAAGTGGTGCGCCAGGGTGGCTTTTCCCAGGCCGCCGAGGTGGTTTCCCTGACTCAGTCCTCGGTGAGCAAGGCGGTCAAGACCCTGGAAGAGGAGTACGGCACGCCGCTGCTCAATCGCCTCGGTCACAAGAACGAACTGACCGCCGCCGGCGAAATCGCCTACCGCCGCGCCCTGGTGATGCTCGCCGAGCACCATGACCTGGTAGCCGAAATCAATGACCTGCGCGGCCTCAAGCGCGGTGTATTGCGCATCGGCCTGCCGCCTGTGGGTTGCGGTGTACTGTTTGCGAGCATGTTCGCCACCTATCGCAGCCGCTACCCGGACATCGACATTGAACTCACCGAATATGGCAGCAAAAAACTGCGCGAATGCCTGGAGGCGGGCGAGGTCGACCTCGCGGCCCTGCTACTGCCCGTGGATGAAGCCTTCGACTACCAGCCGGTGCGCAACGAACCGCTGATGGCCGTGCTGCCCAGAAGCCACCCGTTGGCGCGGCGCAAGCGCGTCGACTTCACCGACCTCGCGGATTCGCCCTTCATCCTGTTCGAAGCCGGGTTTGCGCTGAATGCCAAGATCCTCACTGCCTGCGAACGCAAGGGCGTGACGCCCCGGGTCACCGCGCGCAGCGGGCAGATCGACTTTATCGTCGACCTGGTCGCCGCCGGGCTGGGCGTCGCCTTCCTGCCGCGCATGCTGGCGCACAAGCACCAACATGCCGACATCGCCCTGATCCCCCTGGACGAACCCCACACCGACTGGCACATCGCCCTGGCCTGGCGCAGCAACGCCCACTTGCCCCCGGCGGCACGCGCCTGGTTGGAGCTGGCCAGGGAACAGCCGCTCTCAACCGGCCAACCGGTGTAATTGCGCCAAATGCCAGAGAAAGCTTGACTTCTCCTTTTCAATCAGTAACATACGGCGCATTCCGCGATAGCTCAGTTGGTAGAGCAAATGACTGTTAATCATTGGGTCCCTGGTTCGAGTCCAGGTCGTGGAGCCAGATAGAGAAAAGCCTGCAGCGATGCAGGCTTTTTTTTGGCCTTTGTCCCGTCCTGAATAAGGTTTACACCTTCTGACCGATCTTCAGGAGGATTCAATGGATACGGGAAAAAGGCGGA
>NZ_CEEDDZ010000025.1:0-70343 GCF_979253585.1 Pseudomonas sp. AC463
AGCCCTTTGCTTACTTTGGGGCTTTTCCAAAGTGAGTCGCCGTAAGGGCGAAACCATAGGCGGCCATCACCCAAATACCGGATATACACCCAAAGCCCGACCAGCGGCCCCTTGCACCCACCCCGTTTCCTTGCTAGCTTCTAGCAAAATGTTAACGATAACATTTGCTCTAAAAATAAAAACAAAACAGAGACCCACGCCATGAAAATGCTCCCGAAAACCCTGTGTTTACTGGCTGTAAGCATCACCCTAGGCTCAGCTACCCCCGCTTTTGCCGACGCCGCCAAACCGATTCGCATCGGCGCCTCGTTCCAGGAAATCAACAACCCCTATTTCGTCACCATGAAAAACGCCCTTGAAGAAGCCGGCGCGACCATCGGTGCGAAACTGATCATCACCGATGCCCGCCACGACGTGTCCAAGCAGGTCAGTGACGTCGAGGACATGCTGCAAAAAGGCATCGATATCCTGCTGATCAACCCGACGGATTCGGTCGGCGTGCAATCGGCGGTCAAATCCGCCCACGCCGCTGGCGTTGTGGTGGTGGCGGTAGACGCCCAGGCTGAAGGCCCGCTTGATTCCTTCGTCGGTTCGAAGAACTTCGACGCCGGTTTCCAGGCTTGCGAATACCTGGCCAAGCACATCGGCGACAAAGGCAATATCGCGATCCTCGACGGCATCGCCGTGGTACCGATCCTGGAGCGTGTACGCGGTTGCAAAGAGGCCGTGGCCAAGCACCCGGAGATCAAGATTGTCAGCATCCAGAACGGCAAGCAGGAACGTGACCAGGCGCTGACCGTCACCGAAAACATGTTGCAGGCCCAGCCCACCCTCAAGGGTATTTTCAGCGTGAATGACAACGGCTCCCTCGGCGCCTTGTCGGCCATCGAAGCCAGTGGCCTGGACGTGAAACTGGTGAGCGTCGACGGCGCGCCGGAAGCGATCAAGGCGATCCAGAAGCCCGGCAGCAAGTTCATCGCCACGTCGGCCCAATACCCTCGCGACCAGATCCGACTCGCCCTGGGCATTGCCCTGGCCAAGAAGTGGGGCTCGCAAGTGCCCGCCACCATCCCGGTGGACATCACCTTGATCGACCAGGCCAAGGCCAAGGATTTCAGCTGGTAAATCACCCAGGCCCCACGTCAATCGTGGGGCCCCGGTCATCCTTCTGAATACGAGGTCGGCGGTATGAGCAGTCTTTTGCAGCTGGAAAACATCTGTAAGCGTTACCCGGGAGTACAGGCCCTCAAGTCCATCAACCTGCAAGTGGAGCGTGGTGAGATCCACGCCTTGCTCGGGGAAAATGGCGCGGGCAAGTCGACCCTGATGAAGATCCTCGGCGGCGTCGAGCATCAGGACGAGGGCCAGATTCTGATCGACGGCCAGGCGCAGCATTTCGCGACGTACCGCGATGCGATCGCCGCCGGCATCGGCATTGTGTTCCAGGAATTCAGCCTGATTCCCTACCTCACGGCGGTGGAAAACATCTTTCTCGGCCACGAGCTGAGCAACCGCTTCGGCCTGTTGCGCAAGCGCGAAATGGTCGAGGCCAGCGAGGCGTTGTTCAAGCGCCTGGGTGTGAGCATCGACCTGCAGTGCGCGGTCAAGTACCTGAGCGTGGCCGAGCAGCAGTTCGTTGAAATCGCCAAGGCCCTGGCCCTGGATGCACGCTTGCTGGTGCTCGATGAACCCACCGCGACCCTCACGCCCAGCGAAGCCGAGTTGCTGTTCGAGATCATGCGCGAACTCAAGCGCCAGGGCGTGGCGGTGATTTTTATCTCCCATCACCTGGAGGAAATTTTCCAGGTCTGCGACCGCATCAGCGTGCTGCGCGACGGGGGTAATGTCGGCGTGACCGATGTGGCCGACAGCGACATCGACCGCCTGGTGGAAATGATGGTCGGCCGGCGCCTGGAGTGCAGTTTCCCGCCCAAGCCCAGCGCCGAAAAAGGCCCGTTGCTGCTGGAGGTCAAGGACATCCAGCTGGTGCGCAATGGCCCGCACAACAGTTTCAGTTTGCACAAGGGCGAGATCCTCGGCTTCGCCGGGCTGGTCGGCTCCGGGCGCACCGAACTGGCCCTGGGCATGATGGGCGCGCTGCCGTCGGTGAGCAAAGACGTATGGCTGCGCGGCGCAAAAATCACCCTCGACGACCCGGCCCAGGCGCTCGCCCACGGCATCGGCCTGCTGCCGGAAAGCCGCAAGAGCGAAGGGCTGATCACCGATTTCAGCATTCGCGAAAACATCTCCCTGAACAACCTGCCCAAATACCAGTACGCCAGCGGCTTGATCGACAAGGGCCGCGAATGCGCAAGCGTCGACAGCCTCATGAAACAACTCTCGATCAAGGCTCCCAGCGGCGAAAGCCGGGTGTTCAACCTGAGCGGCGGCAACCAGCAAAAGGTCGTGATCGCGCGCTGGATCAACCACCACTGCGACGTGCTGGTGTTCGACGAACCCACGCGCGGTATCGACGTCGGCGCCAAAGCGCAGATCTACGCCTTGATGCGCAGCCTCACCGAACAGGGCTACGCAATCATCATGATTTCCTCCGAACTGCCCGAAGTCATCGGCATGTGCGACCGCGTCGCCGTGTTCCACAAAGGCGCGATCGTCAAGGTGCTGGAAGCGTCCGCCGTCAATCCTCAAGAGGTCATGCGCCATGCAACAGGGGGCTCAAGTGAATACGTCCATTAACACCGCCGAGGCCAGCCGGCTGCGCCTGAACCTGGCGCGGCTGCTGCGTTCGCCGGCGTTTTATCCGTTTGTGGGGCTGGTGGTGGTGACGTTGGTGATGATCCTCGCCAGCGACACCTTCCTCACCGCCAGCAACCTGTCGAACATCGCCCGCCAGGTGTCGATCAACGCGATTATCGCGGTGGGCATGACCTGCGTAATCCTCACCGGCGGCATCGATTTGTCGGTGGGGCCGGTGATGGCGTTGTCCGGCACCTTGACCGCCGGCCTGATGGTCGCGGGTGTACCGCCCGGCCTGGCGATTGGCGCCGGGATGCTGGTGGGCGTGGCCTTCGGTATCGGCAATGGCTTGTTCGTCGCCTACCTGCACATGCCGCCGATCATCGTGACCCTGGCAACCATGGGCATCGCCCGTGGCTTTGGCCTGATGTACACCGACGGCTACCCGATTTCCGGGCTGCCGGACTGGTTCGCGTTCTTCGGCCGCGAGAGCGTGTTCGGCATCCAGGTGCCGATCCTGATCATGTTGCTCACGTACCTGGCGGCCTATGTGCTGCTGCAACACACCCGTGTCGGTCGCTACATCTACGCCATCGGCGGCAATGAAGAAGCGGTGCGCCTGTCCGGGGTGCGTGCGGCGCGTTTCAAGTTGCTGGTGTATGGCATCAGTGGCCTCACCGCGGCGATTGCCGGGCTGGTGCTCACCTCTCGCCTGATGAGCGGCCAGCCGAATGCCGGCGTGTCGTTCGAGCTGGACGCGATTGCGGCCGTGGTGCTGGGCGGTGCCTCGATCGCCGGCGGGCGCGGAGTGATCGTCGGCACCTTGCTCGGCGCCATGCTGCTCGGCGTACTCAACAACGGCCTGAACATGCTCGGCGTTTCGCCCTACGTCCAGAGCGTGATCAAGGGCGGGATCATTTTGCTGGCGATCTTTATCAGCCGTCAGCGCCATCGCTAATTACCTATCAACACAGGACCGAACACCATGGACAAGCACACCGAAATGCAAGCCGTCGTCTGCCACGGCCCGAAAGACTACCGCCTGGAGCGCATCGGCAAACCCCAGGCGCGCCCGAATGAATTGGTGATCCGCATCGCCGCCTGCGGCATCTGCGCCAGCGACTGCAAGTGCCACTCCGGCGCGGCGATGTTCTGGGGCGGCGACAACCCCTGGGTCAAGGCGCCGGTGGTGCCGGGCCACGAGTTTTTCGGCTACGTGGAGCAAGTCGGCGAGGGCGCCGAGGAGCTGTTTGAGGTCGCGGTAGGCGACAAGGTCATCGCCGAGCAGATCGTGCCCTGCGCCAAGTGCCGCTTCTGCAAATCCGGCAAATACTGGATGTGCGAAGTGCACAACATCTTCGGCTTCCAGCGCGAAGTCGCCGAAGGCGGCATGGCCCAGTACATGCGCATCCCCAAGACCGCCATCGTGCACAAGATCCCTGAGTCGGTGTCGCTGGAAGATTCGGCGCTGGTGGAACCGATGGCCTGTTCGATTCACACGGTCAACCGTGGCGACATCCAGCTCGATGACGTGGTGGTTATTGCCGGTGCGGGCACCTTGGGGTTGTGCATGGTCCAGGTCGCCGCGTTGAAAACCCCGAAAAAACTGGTGGTGATCGACATGGTCGACGAGCGCCTGGAGCTGGCGAAAAAATTCGGCGCCGACGTGGTGATCAACCCGTCCCGCGACAACGCCCGCGAGATTATCAACGGCCTCACCGACAGCTATGGCTGCGACGTTTACATCGAAACCACCGGCGTACCGGCCGGCGTGACCCAAGGCCTGGACCTGATTCGCAAGCTGGGGCGCTTCGTCGAGTTCAGCGTGTTTGGCGCCGAGACCAGTGTGGACTGGTCGATCATCGGCGACCGTAAGGAACTCGACGTACGCGGCGCGCACCTCGGCCCGTATTGCTACCCGATTGCCATCGACCTGTTCGAGCGTGGCCTGGTCACCTCCAAGGGCATCGTCACCCATGACTTCCCGCTGGATAACTTTGCCGAAGCGTTCGAGTTGGCCAACTCGACCAAGTCGATCAAGGTGCTGTTGAAGCCGGTGGTCTGAGATGAACTACGTCATGGGGGTCGATATCGGAACCCAGAGCACCAAGGCGCTGCTGGCGGATGCGCAAGGCCGGATCATCGCCCAGCACAGCCAGGGGTATCGCGTAGACACCCCGAAAGTGCGCTGGGCCGAGCAATGGCCGCAGGTGTGGCTGGACGCCGTGGAGGCTTGCGTGGCGCAGTGCATGGCCAAGGCCGGGGTCGATAAAAGCCAGGTCAAGGCGCTGTGCATCAGCAGCCTCTACGGCGGGTCGGGGATTGCCGTGGATGCGCAAATCACCCCGCTGCACCCGTGCCTGATCTGGATGGACAGGCGCGCCGGCGAGCAGGTGGCGTGGGTGCGTGAGCATGTCGACCTGAAGCGGCTGTTCGCGGTCACTGGCAACTCGGTGGACAGCTATTACGGCTTCACCAAGATGCTCTGGCTCAAGCAGCACCAGCCCGAGGTGTGGGCCAACACCCGTTACCTGCTGCCGCCCAACAGCTACATCAACTGGTGCCTCACTGGTGAATTGGCGGTGGACCATAGCAGCGCCGGCAATATCGGCGGTGTGTATGACGTGGCGGCGCGTGGCTGGTCGGGCGAGATGCTCAATGCGCTGGGCATCCCGCAGGCGATGATGCCTGAGCGCCTGCTGCATTCCGGCGAAGTGGTGGGCGGGCTGCTTGAAAGCTGGGCCACGCGCCTGGGCTTGCAGGCGGGTACGCCGGTCCTGGCGGGCGGGGTGGACGCGGCCATGGCGACGTTGGCGGCGGGGGTGACGCAGCCGGGCAACCATGTGGCGATGATCGGCACCAGCATGTGCTGGGGCTACCTGAACCAGCACGTGGATGCGCACCATGGACTGGTGAGTTTTCCCCACGTCTACAACGGTCATCGCGACCTTTACATCTTCGGCGGCGCGATCACCGCCGGGGCATCGGTGAGCTGGTTTCGCGAGCAGTTCTGCCAGGCCGAGGAGCAACAGGCCAAGGCCAGCGGCCAGGACAGCCTGGTGCTGCTGGAACAGAGTGCGATGCAGATCCCGGCGGGCAGCGAGGGCTTGCTGTTCCTGCCGTACCTGATGGGCGAACGCAGCCCGGTGTGGGACGACCGCGCCAGTGGCAGTTTTGTCGGGCTCAACCTTTACCACAGCCGCATCCACCTGTACCGCGCGGTGCTCGAAGGCGTGAGTTTTGCCCTGCGCCACAACATCGAGGCCGGCACCCGTGGCGCGCATTCCCTGGACCCGCGCCTGATCGTGGTAGGCGGCGCGAGCCATTCGGATCTGTGGATGCAGATCATCGCGGATGTCACGCGGTACCCGGTGTACACCATCGTCCAGGAGGTCGAAGCGGCGTTGGGCGCAGCGTTGCTGGCGGCGCATACGGTGGGGTTGGTGACGGATGAAGCGATGGACACGGGCTGGGTGCAGCTGGAGCTGCGGGCTGAGCCAGAGGCGGAGCATGTCGAGGCGTATGACCGGGCGTTTGCCGAGTACTTGAAGCTGTACCCGGCCCTGAAACCGATCATGCATAACCTGCAAAACAGCTGACACCACACAATCAAAATGTGGGAGGGGGCTTGCCCCCGATGGCGGAGGGTCAGATTACAGATCTTTCAACTGACCCACCCTCATCGGGGGCAAGCCCCCTCCCACATGGGATCTCCATTGGTTTTGGGATGTTCATTCATGACGACGACTTTTGACTTTACTCACCAACGCATCCTCGTCACCGGCGCCAGCAGTGGCATTGGCCGGGAAATTGCTGTGCAGCTGATCAAGAGCGGCGCGCAAGTGATTGCATTGGGTCGGGATGCGCAAGCCCTGTCCCAACTCGGCTGCCAGACCCTGGCCCTCGATATCGCCGACAGCACCGCCCTCGACAAAGCCCTGCAAGACCTGCCGCCCCTGCACGGCCTGGTCAACTGCGCCGGCATCTCATGCCTGGAACCGGCAGCGGCGATCAGCGCCGAATCCTTCGATCAGGTGATGCACGTCAACGCCCGCGCCGCCGCGCAAGTCGCCAGCCGGGTGGCGGCCAAAATGATCGAGGCGAAGATCGCCGGCAGCATCGTCAATGTCTCCAGCCAGGCGTCGTTGGTGGCGCTGGACGATCACCTCAGCTACTGCGCCTCCAAGGCCGCACTGGATGCGATCACCCGCGTGCAATGTGCCGAGTGGGGTCGCTTCGGGATTCGCGTGAACAGCGTCAACCCCACGGTCACGTTGACGCCGATGGCAACCATGGCCTGGTCCGACCCGGCCAGGCGCGACCCGGCGCTGGCGGCGATTCCGCTGGGGCGCTTCGCTGAAACGCTGGAGGTGGCCTTGCCGGTGCTGTTCCTGCTGAGCAGCGCCGCCAGCATGATCAGCGGCGTCAGCCTGCCCATCGACGGCGGCTACACCAGCCGCTAGCCGTTTTCCAGAGTGCCTGCGATCACCACTTTGTCGCGTGGCTTGAACGGGTCTTCGAGGCGGTCCAGCAACAGGCGTACCGCGCTGCTGCCGGCCAGGGAGGCGTCGTGGGCCACGCAGGCGATGGGCACGCCGAAGATATCGGCGAAGGGCAGGCGGTCGATGCCGCAGATGGTCAGGCTGTCGTGGGGGATGTTGTGCATGCGCAACGCGCGCAGGGCGCCTAGGGTGATCAACTGGTTGAAGCCCATGATCGCGTCCGGCGCCGAGTGCTCGGCCAGGTAGTCGAGGGTGTGCAGGTAGGACGGCATCAAGGTGTAGTCGCCGGCCTGCACTTCGAGGTGCACCTGAGGGTGTTCGGCGAACACTTCGCGCAAGCCCTTGAGGCGCTCCACGGTGATGCGTGAATGCTCGGGGCCGGTCAGCACCAGCAGGCGCTTGAGGTTGGGCGTCTGGCGCAACAGGTAGTGCGCGGCCTGGATGCCGCTGTGGTAGTTGTCGAGCACCACGCGGCTGAACGGGCTGTCGTGGATCGTGCGGTCGAGCAGCACCACCGGGGTCTTGCCGTTGCCCAGGCGCTCCAGGTAATCGGGCTGGTAGCTCGGCTCATCGGAGACCGGCGACAGGATGATCCCCGCCACGCGGTAGCCCAGCAGGGTGTCCACCGCCTTGCTTTCCAGCTCCTCCAGCTCATCGGTGTCTACCAGCATGATGGTGTAGCCGTGCTTTTTCGCCTCGCGGGAAATCGCCTTTATCATCTCGCTGTAGAACGGGTTGTCGACCGACGCGGTGATCACGCCGATGATCAGGCTTTCACTGCGCTTGAGCCCACGTGCGAAGGCGTTGGGCACGTAGTCGAGTTCACGCGCCACTTCAAGGATGCGCTCCAGGGTGGCCGGCTTTACCAGGTCAGGTTTGCTCAGCGCACGGGACACGGTGATGGTGGTCATGCCGACGCGTTTGGCGATGTCGCTGATGGTGACGGATTTTTTCTTGTTCATCGGCAGGGGAGACCAGAAGAAAACAGTAGCAGGCTAACATGTGGCCTGAATCAAAGCACCGGATCCCAGCGCTGCGACCAATCCTTTTCGGCCTCGACCACTGTGCGCAATAACCCCAGCGCCTGTTGCAGCACCGCCGAATCCCGCGCCCGTGAGTACACCAGGTACGTCGGGAAACCGAACTCCGGCGCCTTGGCCACGCGTTGCATCACGCCGCTGTCCAGGTAGCTTTGCACCACCCGCGTGCGGAAATACCCGGCGCCGCCATTCTCCAGGATGTACTGCAACGCCAGCGGCCCCAGGTTGAAGCTCAACGCCGCGCGGGCGCGGTCGGGCAGGGCGGCGTCGTGCTGCTGGCGAAAGCCCTGGCCCCAGTCGATATACACGTAGGGGTCGGGCTTGCTCACCAACTCCACCAGGATGAGTTTTTCTTCGAGCACCTGCTCCACCTGCAACCCTGGCCAGTACTGCGGCTGAAACACCAGCGCGGCGTCAAGCACGCCGAGTTCCAGTTGGCGCAACAGGTATTCGCCTTCGCGGATTTCGGTGCGCAGGGCATGCCCGGGGATGTGTTCACGCAGGGCCTGGGCCCAGCCGAGCATCAGTGGGTTGCACAGGCTGACCTCACCGCCGATATGCAGCACGTTGCGGTAGCCGTCGGGCAGCGGCAGGTCGCGCCTGGCGGCTTCCCAGGTTTGCAGCAGCTGGTTGGCGTAGACCACAAAGGCCTCACCGTCGGCGGTCAGCTTGGCGCCGGCGCGGTTGCGGATGAACAGCGTACTGCCGAGTTGGCTTTCGAGGTTTTTGACCCGGGCGGTGATGGCGGTCTGGGTGACGTGCAGTTTCTCGGCGGCAGCGGCGAGGCTGCCGCAGCGGGTGATTTCGAGGAAGGTGCGTGCCAGTTCGATGTCCATGAAACCCCCGGGGATGAATGGGAGACATTCTCCCACATTTGGATCTTCATCTAACCACCCACCGGCCCCGCCAAATGCCGACCAGGAAACGCCTGCGAATAAACCTGACACACCCTCAACACCCGCTCATCCGCAAACCGCGCTCCCACCACATGCAACCCCACCGGCAACCCGTTCGCCAACCCGCACGGCACCGACGCCGCCGGTTGCTGAGTGAGGTTGAACGGATAGGTAAACGGCGTCCATTGCGTCCACTCCGTCATCCCCGACCCCGGCGGTACGTTATGCCCGGCCTCAAACGCGGTGATCGGCATCATCGGCGATACCAGCACATCGTAATGCTCATGAAACGCCGCCATCCGCGCCACCAGCGCAGCGCGCGCTTCCAGGGCCGCGTTGAAGTCGTCCAGGCTCAAGCGCTCTCCCTGTTGTGCAATACGCAGCAGGCCAGGGTCCAGCAGCTGTTTTTGTGCATCACTCATCGTACTGGTCAGCCGCGCCGCACCCGCCGCCCATAAGGTGCTGAACACCTCCAGCGGGTCGCTGAACCCCGGGTCGATCTGCTCGACATGGGCGCCGAGTTGCACCAGCCCGTCTACGGCCTGGGCGACTACTTTTGCCACTTCAGGGTCGACATCCACATAGCCAAACGTGGGGCTGTAGGCCACACGCAAGCCCTTCAGGTCCGTACCCGGCGTCAGCCAGGGCGTGGCGCGCGGCGCGCCGATCAGGCCATCGCGGGCGTCCGGTTGCGCGATGGTCTGCAGCATCAGCACCGCGTCTTCCACGGTGCGGGTCATCGGCCCCAAGTGCGACAGAATGGTCATGGAGCTCGCCGGCCACTGCGGCACGTAGCCAAAGGTCGGCTTGATCCCGAAAGTGCCGGTGAACGCGCAGGGAATGCGGATCGAACCCCCGGCATCGCTGCCCTGGTGCAACACGCCCAGGTTCAGCGCCGCCGCCGCGCCCGCGCCGCCGGACGAGCCGCCCGCCGTGGTGCGTGTGTCCCACGGGTTGCGGGTGATGCCGTACAGCGGGTTGTCGGTGACGCCTTTCCAGCCGAACTCCGGGGTGGTGGTCTTGCCCAGCAACACCGCGCCGGCCTTGCGCATCAAGGCCGGGAAGGGCGCGTCGACGTCCCACGGGCCTTCGGCGCTGGTGGTGCGTGAGCCCTTGCGGGTGGGCATGCCGAGGGTCAGCGTGAGGTCTTTGATCGATGCCGGCACGCCGTCCAGCGCACCGCACGGTTCGCCTTTGAACCAGCGCTGCTCGGAGGCCCGCGCGGCCTGCAGTGCGCCCTCCGGGTCGACATGGCAGTAGGCGTTTACCACCGGGTTGAAGCGTTCGATACGCAGCAAGGCGTCTTCGGTGACGTCCACGGGGGACAGGCTCTTGTTACGAAAACCCTGGAGCAATTGCACCGCCGTCAGTTGGCCGATCTCACTCATGCCACGTCCCCCTGCGCTGCGTTGACCATGGCGCGCAACAGCACCGCGCAACCTGCCGCGAGGTCATCCGGCGCGGCGTTTTCGATTTCGTTATGGCTGATGCCGCCTTCGCACGGCACAAAGATCATCCCGGCCGGGCCCAGTTCGGCGACGAAAATCGCGTCATGCCCGGCGCCGCTGACAATGTCCATATGGCTCAAGCCCAAGGCGCTCGCCCCGTCGCGTACGGCGTTGACGCACGCCGTGGCGAAGTCCAGGGGCGGAAAGTCGGCGGTTGGGGTCAGCTCAAAGGCCAGGCCGTTGCGGGCGCAGGAGGCTTCGATTACGCCGCGCACCTCGTCGACCATGGTTTGCAGCTTGTCCGCATGCAGGTGGCGCAGGTCGATGGTCATCTGCACTTGGCCGGGGATCACGTTGCGCGAACCCGGGTGCAGGCTCAGGCAGCCCACCGTGCCGCACGCGTGGGGTTGCTGTTGATGGGCGATGCGGTTGACCGCGCTGACCACCTCGGCGGCGCCCACCAGGGCGTCCTTGCGCAGGTGCATTGGCGTCGGGCCGGCATGGGCTTCGACGCCGGTGAGGGTCAGGTCGAACCACTTCTGGCCCAGGCAGCCCATGACCACGCCGATGGTGGTGGCCTGGTCTTCGAGCACCGGGCCCTGTTCGATATGCGCCTCGAAATACGCGCCCACCGGGTGGCCGAGCACCGCGCGGGAGCCGGCGTAGCCGATGCGCTGCAACTCGTCGCCCACCGACAGGCCCTGGTCATCGAGCTTGTCCAGGGTGTCCTGCAAGTCGAACTTACCGGCAAACACCCCGGAGCCCATCATGCACGGCGGAAAACGCGAGCCTTCCTCGTTGGTCCACACCACCACTTCAATCGGCGCTTGGGTTTCGATCTTCAGGTCATTCAGGGTGCGGATCACTTCCAGCCCGGCCATCACCCCGTAGCAGCCGTCGAACTTGCCGCCGGTGGGCTGGGTGTCGATATGGCTGCCGGTCATCACCGGGGGCAGCGCCGGATTGCGCCCGGCGCGACGCGCGAAAATATTGCCGATGGCATCGACACTGACGCTGCACCCGGCGGCCTCGCACCACTGCACAAACAGGTCGCGGGCCTGGCGGTCGAGGTCGGTGAGGGCCAGGCGGCACACGCCGCCTTTGGCGGTGGCGCCGAGCCGGGCCAGGTCCATCAAGGATTGCCACAGGCGGTCGCGGTTGATCAGCGGGGCGTTGCTCTTGAGCGGTTGCGCAAAGCTATTCATGGGCAATCTCCGGTCAGGCACTCAGGGCCAGATAACGATTTTTGATAGTCGGGTCGGCGCGGAAGGCTTCGGCGCTGCCCTCGTACACCACGCGGCCCTGTTCGAGCACGTAATGGCGGTCGGCGAGCTTGTCGCAGACCATCAGGTTCTGTTCCACCAGCAGCACCGGCAGGCCGTCGTCCTTGACCTTGCGCAGGATCTTCACCAGCTCGTCGACGATCACCGGCGCGAGGCCCTCGGTGGGTTCGTCGAGGATCAGCAGCTTGGGGTCGTTGAGCAATGCGCGGGCGATGGCGAGCATCTGTTGCTCACCGCCGGACAACGCGTGGCCGGCGTTTTTGCGCCGTTCCTTGAGGCGCGGGAACATGCCGTAGACGTCTTCGAGCTGCCAGCGGCTGGTTTTGCGCGCAGCGATGCGCAGGTTTTCCTCGACTGTGAGCAGGCGGAAAATCCCGCGGTTTTCCGGCACCAGTGCCAGGCCCTGGCGCGCGATTTCGAAGATCTTCTGCCCGACCAGCGCCTGGCCATTGAAATGAATCTGGCCCTGGCGCGGGCAGATGATGCCGAGGATGCTGCGCAACGTGGTGGTCTTGCCGGCGCCGTTGCGCCCCAGCAGGGTCACCAGTTCACCGGGGTTGACGGTCAGCGACACGCCTTCGAGCACGTGGCTCTTGTCGTAGTAGGAATGGATATTCTCGACGATCAGCATCAGGCAGCCTCCCCAAGGTAGGCAGTGCGCACCCGTTCATCGGCACGCACGAATTCCGGCGTGCCTTCCACCAGGATCTGCCCGTGGCTCATCACCGTGATGCGTTGGCTGATGGACATGACAATGCTCATGTTGTGTTCGATCAACAGCACCGTGTGGTCGCGACCAAGGTCGCTGATCAACTGGGTCATGATCGGGATATCGTCGATGCCCATGCCCGAGGTGGGCTCGTCGAGCATCAATAGTTTCGGTTTGGAGCAGATCGACATGCCCACCTCCAGTACCCGCTGCTGGCCGTGGGACAACTCGCCGGCCAGGGTGTCGGCGCGGGCGCTGAGTTGCAGGCGCTCCAGCACCTGGTCGGCCATCTCCAGGTGTTCGCGCTTGCTGTCGACGCGACGCCAGAAATTCAGGGCGCGCGCGCCGTCGCGGCCTTGGGCGGCCAGGCGCAGGTTCTCGCGCACGCTGAGGTTCTGGAACAGGCTGGTCAGTTGGAACGAGCGCGCCATGCCCAGGGCGACGCGGCCGTGGGCGGGTTTGCGCATCAGGTTCTTGCCGTCGAAATGAATCGCCCCGGCGGTGGCCTGGCGCTCGCCGGTGAGGCAGTGGAACAGGCTGGTCTTGCCCGCGCCGTTGGGGCCGATGATGGTGTGGATGGTGCCGGCCTCGACCTTGAGGTTCACGCCATTCACCGCATGGAACGCGCCATAGGCCAGTTCCAGGTCTTTGGTTTCCAGCAGGATGCTCATAGCCCTTCCTCCTTGGCGACGACGGCGGCCTTGCGGCTGCCGCGCACCCGTTCAAACAGCGACACCAGGCCGCCCCACAAACCACCGCGCATGAAGATCACCACCAGGATCAGAATCACCCCCAGCAGCATCAGCCAGCGCGGCCACAGGTCGGAGAGGAAATCCCCCAGCAGCACGATGGAACCGGCGCCCAGCAACGAGCCGAACAACGAACCCGTGCCGCCGACGATGGTCATGATCAGGATGTTCTCGGACATCATCAGGTCGATATTCGACAGCGGCACAAAGTGCAGCAGCATGGCGTACAGCGCACCGGCGATACCCGTGACCGCGCCGGACAGCACAAACACCAGGATCTTGAAGTGGCGTGTGTCATAGCCGATGGCCGAGGCGCGGGTTTCGTTTTCGCGGATCGCCATCAGCGTGCTGCCGAACGGCGAAGCGATGACCCGGCGTGCGCCGATGAAGATCAGCAGGAACAGCACGGCGACAAACCCGTAGAAGGCGCGGGCATCGGCCAGCGACAGCAGCACGGTGTCGCCGATACGGATCTCCGGGCGCGGCACGCTGAGCAGGCCGTTGTCGCCGCCGGTCCAGTCGCTCAAGGTGTAGGCGACAAAGTAGGCCATCTGGCTGAACGCCAACGTGAGCATCACGAAGTAGATGCCGGTGCGCCGGATCGCCAGGGCGCCCACCAGCAATGCCAGGAAACCACCCGCGATGGCGGCACCCAGCAGCGCGGTGAACAGGCCCAGTTGCAGGTGGATCATCAGCAGCGCAGCGCAATAGGCGCCTGCACCAAAGAAGATGCCTTGGCCGAACGACAGCAGCCCGGTGTAGCCCAGCAACAGGTTGCAGGCCAGGGCGGCCATGGCGAAGATCAGGATCTCGGTGGCCAGGGTCGCCGAGGGCAGAATCAACGGCAGGCCGATCAGCACCGCCAGTACCCACAGCAACATGGCTTTGGATTGGGTCTTGGCAAACGGCAGGGGGTTTTTCTCGCTCATGTCAGGCTCTCCCGAACAGGCCGTAAGGGCGCACCAGAATCACCACGGCCATCGCGCCGTAGATCATCAGGCTCGCGCCTTGGGGCCAGAGTGTGGTCATCAGGCTTTGCACCACGCCCACCAGCAAACCGCCGACCAGCGCACCGCTGAACGAGCCCATGCCGCCGATCACCACGACCACGAAGGCCACGCCGAGAATTTCCGGGCCTACAAACGGCTGGGCACCGCGCAACGGCGCGAACAGCACGCCGGCCATGCCCGCCAGGCCGACGCCCAGGGCGAAAGTCATGGAAAACAGGCGGAAGATATTCGTGCCCAGCAGCGACACGGTTTCGGTGCTTTCACTGCCGGCGCGTACCAGGGCGCCGAAGCGCGTGCGTTCCAGCAGCAGCCACAGGCCCAGGCCAACCAAAGCGGAAAACACAATCAGGAACAGGCGGTAGTAGGGGTAGACGAAATCCCCCACCACCAGCACGCCGCGCAGCAGTTCCGGCACGGCGACGCTCTTGCCCACCGGGCCCCAGATCATCACGCTGGCTTCCTGGATGATCAGTGCTATCCCCAGGGTGACCAGAATCTGGAACATATGCGGCAAGTGGTAGATCCGCTGGATCAGCAGGCGCTCGATCACCCACGCCAGCGCGGCCACCACCAGCGGCGCGATCAGCAGCGCCAGCCAGAAGTTGCCGGTGAGGCTCACGGCGGTGTAGCAGATGTAGGCACCCAGCAAAAAGAACGCGCCGTGGGCGAAGTTGACGAAGTTGAGCAGGCCGAAAATGATCGTCAGCCCGACCGCGATCAGGAAGTAGATCATCCCCAACCCCAGGCCGTTGAGTATCTGGAACAGGTAAAGATTAAGCAT
Organism: Pseudomonas sp. AC463; assembly: GCF_979253585.1. Taxonomy (NCBI): domain Bacteria; kingdom Pseudomonadati; phylum Pseudomonadota; class Gammaproteobacteria; order Pseudomonadales; family Pseudomonadaceae; genus Pseudomonas; species Pseudomonas sp. AC463. The sequence goes on from NZ_CEEDDZ010000025.1 coordinate 15,116, forward strand.
GCAGGAACCCTCGGGCAGGCGGCCACCGGGGTGGCCCTGCCGTATGCAACTGGTCAGTGTCAGGCGAGCGTGCAGCCCGTGGCGTCCACCGGCGGGAACGACTGGCCGGCGCTGAGCACCTTGGCGAGGTCGTCCTTGTCGGCCATCTCGCTGCTGGCTTTGCCGACCAGCAGGTAGTAGTCCTTGATCACCTGGTGGTCGCCGGCGCGGATCGATTCCTTGCCGGTGGGGCCTTCGAAGCTCAGGCCTTGCATGGCCTTGGCCACGGTGGGGCCGTCGAAGCTGCCGGTAGCAATGATGGTTTCGAGCATGACCTTGGTGCTGATGTAGTCAGCGGCCAGCGGGTAGGTGGGGTTGATGCCGTATTTGGCCTGGGTCAGCTTGACCAGCTCGCGGTTGAGCGGGGTGTCGACCTGGTGCCAGTACTGCGCGCCGAGGTACACGCCGTCGAGGATGTCGCTGCCCAGTTCCTGGAACTGGTCGAGGCCGGCGGACCATACCAGCAGCACTTTCATGCGTTCCTTGATGCCGAAGTTCACCGCCTGGCGCAGGGTGTTGGACGACTGGCTGCCGAAGTTCAGCAGCACCAGCACATCGGGTTTGGTCGAGATGGCGTTGGTCAGGTAGCCGGAGAATTCCTGTTCCTGCAGCGAGTGGTAGCTGTTGCCGACATGCTCCAGGCCGTGCTCCTTGAGCACATTTTTTGCGCCTTCAAGCAGTGCTTCACCGAACACGTATTGCGGGGTGATGGTGTACCAGCGCTTGGCGTCGGGCAGCAGCTTGATCAGCGGCACCATGGTTTCGCGGATCGCGCCGTAGGTGGGCACCGACCAGCGGAAAGTCGCCTTGTTGCAGTCCTTGCCGGTGACTTCATCAGCGCCCACCGGGGTCATGAACACGCCGCCGACCTTGTCGACTTCCTTGGCCACCGCCAGCGCGGACGACGACAGGGTACAGCCCTGGAAGAACCGCGCGCCGTCCTGCTGGATGGCTTCCTGCACCTTGCGCACCGCCTTGCCGGCGTTGCCTTCGGTGTCGATGACCTTGTAGTTCAGCGGGCGGCCGAGCACTTCGGGGTGTTGTTCCACCGCCAGGCGCGAACCCATGTCGGCAAACTTGCCATAGCTGGCGAACGCGCCGGACATGGACTTGAGGCCGTAAAAGGTAAAGGGCTCGGCGGCGAATGCCGAACGCACGCTCAGCGGGAGGCTGAGGGCGGCGGCGGCGGTGAGGCTGGCTTTCAATAACGTACGACGCTGCATGGGGTGACTCCCTGGTTTAGTTATTGGCAGGAGCGGCAAGGGCGATACGGTGGAGCAAGGGCCTGTGGGCAGGCCTTTTTTATTGAGGTGAAGCGGTCTATTGATTGGAATACAGGCCAAGTGTGGGAGGGGGCTTGCCCCCGATAGCGCTGTGTCAGTCAACATAAGTTTTGAATGTGCTGACCTCATCGGGGGCAAGCCCCTCCCACAGGGTTTTTCGGTGTTTTTACGAGTGATCGAACTCCAGCAGGAAATGCGGGCTGACCTGGCCTTCCAGCGCGGTCATGTGGTGTTCGGCGTCGCACATGTGTTCATGCATCAGGCTACGCACGGCGCTTTCATCACCGGCGCGAAAGGCGATCAGCAATTGCTTGTGGTAGTCCAGGTTGGCCGCGTCGAACTGCTTGCGCTTGGGCTTGTAGGCTTTTTTCAGCACCACAAGGTCGCGCAGCAGGTCGTTGAGAAACTGCGCCATGAAACTCAGCAACGGGTTGGGGCAGGCCTTGGCCAGCAGGTTGTGGAACTCCAGTTCCGCCAGGCGTTGCTCGCGCTGGCCGGCTTCGCTGTCTTCCGGGGCGCTGCAAAAATCCACGTTGTCCTGCAGGGCCCTGTAGTCGTCTTCGCTCAGGCGCCCGAGCACCGACACGGCCAGTTCCACTTCAATCACCTTGCGCAGCTGGTACACCTGCTCGCCGTCCAGGTGCTGGAAGTGCAGGTAGTTGCGCAGCGCCCGGCTGGCGGGTTCGGTACCGGCCTGGTTCAGGTATGCGCCGCCGCTGGGGCCGGTGCGCGTGCTCACCAGGCCTTCGACCTCGAGCGCCTTGAGCGCTTCGCGGGCCGAGCCCTTGGAGCACTGGAAGCTTTCCATCAGCTCGCGCTCGGTGGGCAGGCGGTCGCCGGGCTTGAGGGCATCGGTGACGATGGAGCGCTTGACCGACTCGACAATCACGTCGGACAGCTTCTGGCGTTTGCGTCGTAGCGGGCGGCTTAGCATGGCATCGATTTATCGTATTAATGCGGATAAATAGCACTTAATAGCGATTGTGCCGGAGCGTCAACGCCGGGTGTCGTTTTCGGCGGCAACAGGTCGTAAACGAGGCATTACTCCCAGCGGCCCGAATCAAGGCAGCGCGTCGATGCAGGCGGGCGTTTGCCGTATACCAGAAAGTCCCCCACCCAGCGGTTGATGCACCCGGCGCCTATGGCTGTGGGCTGCGTCGGCGCTTTGAGCAGCAACTGCTCCACGCTGGCGTTGAGCGGTGTATCGCGCCCGGTGTTGACCCAAACCATGCGTGCGACACGCTCGGGAAACAGCGCCGCGTAACGGCTGCCGAGCCGGGTGGCGTCGGCGTTGCCGAAATAGTGGAGGCGCGCGTCGCCCAGTTGTGCGCGCACAAACTCCATGTCCCGCGCTGCCTGTTCGATGCCGTTTTCCTGGCTCAGGTCGCGAGGGCTCAGTTCGATGACGTCATAACGGTTGACCAGGGTGCGATAGGCCGGGGTGGCGTAGGACGCCCAACGGCTGACCAGGTGGATGACGAACGTGGTGCCCTGGCCCGTTTGCGGCTCACCGGCCTGGATAAACACCACGCCTTCGCGGCTGAGCGGGTCGCGCGCGCCGACGCGGGTCAGGGCCAGGCGCACGTTGCCGCGCCGGGGTGCGGCGTGGTCGCGGGGCACGCTCACGCTGCCACATTGGGTTCGCTCAAGGACCTCGGCGTCCGGCCGCGCAAAGCCGGGGAAGGGGCAGTCCAGCAGCCAGTCAATGGCGGTGGGCGCAATCAGGGGCTGGGCAAGCGCAAGGTGAGCGGTCAGCCCGATGCAGCCGCACATCAGGCGTGTTAACAGAACGCCGGGTTTCATCACAAGGTACCAGGGAGCCGTCTAAGGACGGCTTTTTACCAAGGACCTTGGGTTGAAAAATGTAGGATATGGAGATGGGGTCTGTGGGATGTTTGATTTTTTATCGGGCGTCGCTACTCCAGCCGCCCCCCAATGCCTTGTACAGGGCAATGCTGGCTTGCAGCCGCGACAGCCGCAGTTGCACGTTCAAATCCTGGGCCGCATACAGCGTGCGCTGGGTTTCCAGCACGGAGAGCAAGTCTTCGGCCCCCGCCTGGTAGCGGCTTTCGGCGATCTGGAAGGCGCTCTGGGCCTGCTGCAGCTCTTCGGCCTGCCATTGGCGCTGCTGGTCCAGGCGCGTGATGCTGCTGAGGGCCTTTTCCACATCGGCAAAGCCATTGATGATCGCGCCGCGGTAGGTTTGCAGCAGTTCGTCCTGGCGCGCGCGGGCCTTGTCGCGTTCGGCGCTTAAACGCCCGTTGTTGAAGATCGGCCCCACCAGGCCTGCGGTCAGCGTGTAATAAGGGCTGCGCAGGATCTCCATGGCCTTGTAGGCGTCAGAGCCCAAGGTGGCGCCCAGGGTGACGGCCGGCAGCATGGCGGCACGGGCCACGGTAACGTCGGCTTGCGCCGCCGCCAGCTGCGCTTCGGCCTTGGCGATGTCGGGGCGGCGGCTCAGCAATTGGCTGGGCAGGCCCGCGCCGATGGTCGGCCAGGTCAACGCCTGGAACGGCTCGGCGCCCAGGTCCAGCGCCTGCACCGGCTGGCCGAGGAGGGCGGCGAGGGTGATTTGCGATTCTTCGGCCACTTGCTCAATCAACGGCAGCTGGCGTTGCTGGCTGGCCACCAGGCTTTTTTGCTGGGCCAGTTCCAGGGCGGTGGCGGAACCGGCGTCATAGCGGGTTTGTACCAGGTCGAGGACGTTGCGCGCATTGGCCAGGTTCAGCTCGGCAATCTGCTGGCGTTGGCGGGCTGCAAGGGTTTGCGCGTAACGGTCGGCGACATTGCCGAGCAAGGTCAGCTCCACGGTCGCCCGGTCAAACTCGCTGGCCCGCAGGCTGTACACGGCGCTGTCGCGCGCGGCGGCGCGGCCGCCCCAGAAGTCGACTTCATAGGTGGCAGTGAGGTTGGCGCCGAAATTGTCGACGGCGTCATCGCTTTGCGAGGTATCGAGGTCCGGGCCGCCCGGGCCGCGCAAGAGTTTCTGATGGCTGGTGGCAAGGTTGAACGTGACTTCGGGCAGCAGCGGCGCACCCGCAACCACTGCGCTGGCCTGGGCCTGGCGTACGCGGGCCATGGCGGCGGCCACGTCGAAGCTGTCACGCCGGGCCTGGTCGACCAGGCGGTTGAGCTGCGGGCTGCCAAATTGCGTCCACCAGCGCTGGTTGGTGGCCTGGGCCGCATCGCGCTCGGCAAACTGCCAGGCGGCCGGGGGCGCGATGCCGCTGTCGACGCGTGGCGGGGTGGCGGCGCAGGCACCGAGCAGCAGGCACAGGCTGAGCAGCGACAGGTGTGTGGGATGGGATCGTTTATTCACTGGTCAACGCCTTAACCGGATCGAGCCGGGCAGCTTTACGGGCCGGCATGAAGCCGAATACAACGCCGGTGACCAGCGCGCAACCGAATGCGCCAAGCACGGCCACCAGGGAAAACTGCACCGCCACCTTGGCCAGCATCAGCACGCCGCCCACCAGCAGCGCCAGGGCGATCCCGCACAGGCCGCCGACCACCGAGAGCATCACCGCCTCGGTCAGGAACTGGCGCAGGATGTCGCGCTGCCGGGCGCCGGTGGCCATGCGGATACCGATCTCGCGGGTGCGCTCGCGCACTGTCATGAGCATGATGTTCATCACGCCGATGCCGCCCACCAACAGGGAGATGGCGGCAATCGAGCCGAGCATCAGCGACAGGGTGTTCTGGGTGTGCGCTTCGGCCTGGATCATGGCCGCGTTGTTGGTGAGCTGGTAGTCACGCTTGCCGTTGTGCAGCCGCAGCATCAGTTGATCGATGGCCATTTCTGCCTCATGCACCTTGCGCGCATCGGCGGCGGCAATCGCCACGTATTCGGGGTCGTAGGTGCCGAACAGACGCACGCTGGCGGCGGTGTAGGGGATGGCGACACGGTCGTCGCTGTCTTTGTTGCCGGAGCTGGAGCCTTTTTCCGCGAGCACGCCGATCACTTGAAAGGGCACGTTTTCGATCAGGATGTATTGGCCAATGGGGCTGGGCAGGTCCTTGAACAGTTTCTCGCGGATGCGATGGCCGATCACGGCGACCGTGGCGCCCGCGCGCTCGTCGGCTTCGGTGAAATAACTGCCCTCGACCACCGGCCAGTTGAAGATCTCCGGGAAGTTGATGTCATTGCCGCCCACATAGGCCAGGTAGTCGAGGTTGCCGAAGCGCACCCCGGCATCGCTGCCGTTGACCGGCATGATGCGCTTGACCTGGGGCAGCGCCGCCAGCGCCGCCACGTCGTTGAGGGTCACCACACCCGGCGGTGTGCGCGGGTTAGGCGCAGAACCGCTGAGGTAGATGATGTTGGAACCGAACGCGCCCATCTGGGCCATCACCTGGCGCTTGCTGCCTTCGCCCACCGCCAACATCACCACCACCGACGCGACGCCGATGATGATCCCCAGCAGGGTCAACGCGGTGCGGAAGCGGTTGATCCACATCACCCGCCACGCCGCTTGTACCGCGTCCAGCAGCTCGGCCTTCCAGGCGCCGTTGTGTTCGGCGCCGTCGATCAGCCGTTGGCGCAGGTCCACCGCTTGCAGGGCGCCGGCCGTGGCGGTGGGGGCCACCGCGTTGCCCTCGGCCGAGTCACTGATGATCAAGCCGTCGCTGATCTCGATAATGCGATTGGCCCGCGCCGCCACGTCGCGGTCGTGGGTAATCAGGATCACCACATGGCCCTGGCTGGCCAGCTCGTCGAGCAGGGTCATCACCTCGGCGCCGCTGTGGGTGTCGAGGGCGCCGGTGGGTTCGTCGGCGAGGATGATATGGCCGCCGTTCATCAATGCGCGGGCGATCGACACGCGCTGCTGCTGGCCGCCGGACAACTGGTGCGGGCGGTTGCCGGTGCGCTCGGCCAGGCCCAGGCGAGTGAGCAGGGCCTTGGCGCGGGCATGGCGTTCGGCGGCGCTGATGCCGGCATAAATGGCCGGCATCTCGACGTTTTCCTGGGCCGAGCCCGAGGGGATCAGGTGGTAGCCCTGGAACACAAAACCGAATGCCTCGCGGCGCAGCCAGGCCAGTTCGTCGCTGTCCAGGTGCGCGACGTTTTCCCCGGCGAACAGGTAGTCGCCGACCGTGGGGCGGTCGAGGCAGCCGAGGATGTTCATCAAGGTGGACTTGCCGGAGCCCGAGGCGCCGACAATCGCCACGAATTCCCCGGCATGGATCGCCAGGTCAATGCCGCGCAGCACGTCGACCTGCGGGCTGTCGCCGCCGCCGTAGGATTTGCGGATGTTCTTGAGTTCGATCAGGGGCGTGGTCACCTCAACCCCCGTTGCCATTGGCCGGGCCGATCAGCAGGTGATCGCCTTCGTGCAGGCCTTCGAGCACCTCGACGCGCAGGCGGTCGCTGATGCCCAGGCGTACTTCACGGTCTTCGATGCGACCGTTTTGCGCGACCACACGGGCGATCTGCTTGTCGGCGCTCGCGGTGCCCTGCAGGGCGGCGACCGGTACGGTGAGCGCGTCCTTGACGGCCGCGGCGACAAAAAATACCTGGGTGGTCATCTCGGCCATCAAGGCGTTGTCGCCGTTGTCCACGTCCAGCAACACGGTGTACAGCACCACACGGCCGCTGCCGCTTTTACTGGAGCTGTTGGGGCTACCGCTGCCTTGGGTCTCGTTCAACGGTTTGGGCGGGATCGGCAGGATCTGGCGCACGGTGCTGGTCCAGCGCCGGTTGCCACCGCTGAGGGTGGTGAAATAGGCGGTCATGCCGGGTTTGACGTGGCCGATGTCGGCTTCGGAGACTTCGGCCCACACGGTCATCGGCGACAACTTGGCGATGCGCAGGATCAACGGCGTCTGTTGCTGGGCGTTGAGGGTCTGGCCGACGCGCGCATCCACCGCGACCACGGTGCCGGTCATCGGCGCATAAATGCGCGTGTAGCCAAGCTCGGCTTCGTCGCTGCGCAGGCTGGCCTGGGCTTGCAGGATCTGCGCCTGGAACATGTCCATGCGGGCCTGGGTTGCGCTCAGCTCGGCCTTGGCGGTTTGCACGTCTTCTTCGCGGGTGGCATTACCGGCGGCCAGGCGTTGCTGGCGCTGGTATTTCTGGCGGGCCAGTTCGTGCTGGGCCTTTTGCTCCTGCAACTGGGCCTTGAGGTTTTCGATGGCGTAGCGGCTGGCGTCGAGCTTGGCTTTTTGCGTGGACGGGTCGATTTCCACCAGCAGTTGGCCTTCCTGGACCTGATCACCGGCCTCGACGTGGATCTTGCGGATCTGCCCGGAGGCCTGCGCGCCGACGTCGACATAGCGGCGCGGTTGCAGGGTGCCGAGGGCGGTGACGCTGTTTTCGATATTGCCGCGGCTGACGGTGACGGTGGTGAGGGTGTCGCGCCCCGGCGGCATGACCTGCCAGGCGGCGATAGCGACGATGGGGAGCAGGCACGCCACAACAAGCAGGGCGCGTCGGGCAGGTCGAGGGCGTTTCATGCTTAGGTTCCAGCCAGGAAAGTTCGGAGCGCAGTTGCGCGCAGCTGACAAGTAAACGAGAGAATTGCGCGGGGATTTAGGCGGTTACATAAGCAGTTACAGCTCCCTGCAAGAAAAAAATCGTCCGTTGATGCAAGTCTGCTTTAAAAGTAGATGAGAATTACTATAAATTGCACGCACTCAAACTGCCATCACCAAACAGCTGTCTTTTTTGCACCCAAGGGCCTAATGCCGCCACCCGGCGGTCGGGAGTCATGTTGGAAAACTACTATCGCGAGCTGGTGTGTTTCCTGAACGCCAAGCTGGGCAACCGTCAGGTGGCCGAAGATGTGGTGCATGACGCTTATGTCCGGGTGCTGGAACGTTCCAGCGACGTGCCCATCGAACAACCCCGCGCCTTCCTCTATCGCACCGCGCTGAACCTGGTGATCGACGGCCATCGGCGCAACGCCCTGCGCCAGGTCGAACCGCTGGAGGTGCTGGACAACGAAGAGCGCTTTGCCGCAGGTTCCCCCCATACCAGCCACGACCACGCCCAGCGTCTGGAACTGCTCGAACGCGCCCTTGCCGAGCTGCCGTCGGCCTGCCGCAGCAGTTTCCTGCTGCGCAAACTCGATGGCTTGACGCACGTGCAAATCGCCGAGCGGCTGGGCATTTCCCGCGCGCTGGTGGAAAAACACATCGTCAACGCCATGAAGCACTGCCGGGTGCGGATGCGTGAGTGGGAAGCGCACTGATCACTGATCAGTTAAATTTTATTTCACTGTCCTCGTTTCCTATCAACACATGGCCTGTTGTTCAGGTCTTGAAGGTATTCCCGCCCCAACCGCCAAGGGGCTTATCCAGAGGACACTGGAATGACACAGGCAATTGCTTCGCCCGCGGTTCACGACCTGATCGGTATCGGTTTCGGCCCTTCGAACCTGGCGCTGGCCATCGCCCTGCAGGAGCGCGAAAAGGCGCAGGGCAAGCTGGACGTGCTGTTTCTCGACAAACAGGCTGACTACCGCTGGCACGGCAATACCCTGGTGACCCAGAGCGAGCTGCAGATTTCATTCCTCAAGGACCTGGTGACCCTGCGCAACCCCACCAGCCCTTACTCGTTCGTCAATTACCTGAAAGCCCACGACCGCCTGGTCGACTTCATCAACCTGGGCACCTTCTACCCGTGCCGCATGGAGTACAACGACTACCTGCGCTGGGTGGCGGGGCAGTTCCAGGCCCAGTCGCGCTACGGCGAGGAAGTCTTGGCCATCGAGCCGATCCTGCATCAGCAGCAGGTCGAGGCGCTGCGCGTGATCTCCCGCGATGCGCTGGGCGAGCAGCACGTGCGCACCACCCGTTCGGTGGTGGTCAGCGCCGGCGGCACGCCGCGTATCCCCGAGGCGTTCAAGGGCCTCAAGGGTGATAGCCGGGTGTTCCACCATTCCCAGTACCTGGAGCGCATGGCCAACCAGCCGTGTGTGGACGGCAAGGCCATGCGCATTGCCATCATCGGCGGCGGCCAGAGCGCGGCCGAGGCGTTTATCGACCTCAACGACAGCTTCCCGTCGGTGCAGGTGGACATGATCCTGCGCGGTTCGGCGCTCAAGCCGGCCGATGACAGCCCGTTCGTCAACGAAGTGTTCTCGCCGGCGTTTACCGACCTGGTGTTCCAGCAAGTCGGCGCCGAGCGTGAACGCCTGGTCGCCGAGTACCAGAACACCAACTATTCGGTGGTGGACCTGGACCTGATCGAGCGCATCTACGGGATTTTCTACCGTCAGAAAGTTTCCGGCATCGCGCGCCAGGCATTCCGCACCATGACCGTGGTCGAGAAGGCCACCCCCGGCCCGCTGGGCATCGAGCTGGTGCTGCGCAACAACGCCAACGGCGAAACCAGCATCAACCATTACGACGCGGTGATCCTCGCCACCGGCTACGAGCGCCAGACCCACCGTGCCTTGCTGGCGCCGCTGGAAGACTACCTTGGCGACTTCGAAGTGGCGCGCGACTACCGCATCGTCACCGACGAGCGTTGCAACGCGGGCATCTACATCCAGGGCTTCAGCCAGGCCAGCCACGGCTTGAGCGACACCTTGCTGTCGGTGCTGCCGATCCGCGCGGATGAGATTGCGGCGTCGTTGTATGCGCTGGATCGTGGGCGCGGTAAAGCGCGTTCGGTGCAGGATTTGCTCCTCGCCACCGCCAGCTGACAGGCTGCACTTGTGACAGAGGGGGCTGGCTGATACTGTACAAAAAACCAGTATCGGTAGCCCTCCATGCAGTTGATCGAAAAACTCAGCATCCTCGCCGACGCCGCCAAGTACGACGCCTCGTGCGCCAGCAGCGGCGCGCCCAAGCGCAGCTCGGAGGGCAAGGCGGGGCTGGGCTCCACCGATGGCATGGGCATCTGCCACAGCTACACGCCGGATGGGCGCTGCGTGTCGTTGCTCAAGGTGTTGCTGACCAACTTCTGCCTGTACGACTGCCAATACTGCGTCAACCGCCGCTCCAGCGACGTGCCCCGTGCACGCTTCAGCCCGGAGGAGGTGGTCACCCTGACCCTGGATTTCTACCGGCGCAATTGCGTCAGCGGGCTGTTTCTCAGCTCCGGCATCATCCGTTCGTCCGACTACACCATGGAGCAGTTGGTACGAGTCGCCAAGCTGTTGCGCGAAGAGCATGACTTTCGCGGTTACATCCATCTCAAGACCATCCCAGACGCCGACCCCGCGCTGATCGCCGAGGCCGGGCGCTACGCCGATCGCCTCAGCGTGAATATCGAGCTGCCCACCGAGGCCAGCCTGCAGACCCTGGCGCCGGAAAAAAAGATCGTGTCGATCAAACAGGCCATGCAGACCATCTACACCGGCGAACAGACGGTACGCAACGAACCACGCGCCCCCCGTTTTGCCCCGGCCGGGCAGAGCACGCAACTGATTGTTGGCGCCGACGACACCGACGACAGCACCATTTTGCATGGTGCCGAGGCGCTTTACGGCAACTTCAAGTTGCGCCGGGTGTATTACTCGGCGTTCAGCCCTATCCCCAACAGCCCGAAAAGCGTGCCCCTGGCCGCGCCACCGCTGATGCGCGAACACCGGCTGTACCAGGCGGACTTTCTGTTGCGCAGTTATGGGTTCAGCGCCAATGAACTGTTCGAAGGCCCCGGCCACCTGGCCCTGGATATCGACCCCAAGCTGGCCTGGGCGCTGGAGCATCGCGAGGTGTTCCCCCTGGACCTGAACCGCGCCGAGCCGACGTTGATCGCACGTATCCCCGGCATTGGGCTGCGCACCACCCAGCGCCTGGTCGACCTGCGCCGTGAACGCAAGATCCGCTTCGAAGACCTGGCCCGCATGCGCTGCGTGCTGGCCAAGGCCAAGCCGTTTTTCATCACCAGCGACTACCACCCGCAGCAGGCCGAGAGCACCAGCGTGCTGTTGCGCGAACAACTGCGCGACCGCCCGCAGCCGCAACAGATGGGGCTGTGGGGATGATCAGCCTGGAATGCGACAACCTGTTCAGTACCTGGCGCGAACAGGCGCGCTGGCTGCTCAGCTATCAGGTCGACCCCAGCGAGGTCAGCTGGGGCGAGGCCGAGGTCGCCGACCTGTTCGCCACTGACGAGCCTATTCCGGCCGGGCTTGGCCCGTACCAGACGCGGGTGCCCAAGGCTTTGCTGGAGCTGCTGGAGTCGGCCGCCTGTTACCACGGCGACCAGCGCTGGAGCCTGTTGTACGAAGTGTTGTGGCGCGTCAGCCATGGTGACCGCACCGCGATGCTGGCGGGGGACAAGCTGGGCAGCGAGTTGCAGCGGCGGATCAAGCAGGTCAGCCGCGAAGCGCATCACCTGCACGCCTTTGTGCGCTTTATTGCGTTGCCGGCCGAGGCAGGGCCGGAGTTGCCTGAGTATGTGGCCTGGCATGAGCCGGCCCACGATATTTTGAAGTCGGCCAGCCAGCACTTTATCGGGCGCATGGGCCGCCATCGCTGGATGATCGCCACGCCGCTGGATGGGGTTTATTACGACGGCCAGCAGTTGATCCATCAGCGCGAGTGCCCTGAGGCGTGGCGGCAGTTGGCGCAGAATGTTGAGGATCCGCACAGTGCGATGTGGCTGACGTACTACAGCCATATCTTTAACCCGGCGCGCTTAAATCCGAAGGTGATGGAGGGGCATTTGCCGAGTCGGTTCTGGAAGAATTTGCCGGAGGGTAAATTGATTCCGGGGTTGATCAGTGAGGCCAGGACGGGGAAGCAGAAGGATGGGCAGGCGAAGATGATTGGGGCCAGGCCCGGCAAGAAAATCTTGAGCGGGCACGGTTAAAAAATGTGGGAGGGGGCTTGCCCCCTCCCACATTTGGCCCTCATTGTTGTGGCGACTGAAGTTCAGGCCAGTTCGGTGGCGGTGTTTTTGACGACGGCCAGTTCGGGGTGCGCCACCAACTTGTCGATGTGCAATTCATCATTGTTCAGCCAGGTTTCGGTCAGCACGCGGTAATGCTCCATATCCCGGCAGCGCATGCGCAGGCTGTAGTCGAATGGCCCGCTGATCAGTTGGCATTCGAACACCTGGGGGCAGGCTTTGACGCAGGCTTCAAAGGCCTTTTGCGCCGAGCGCCCGCTTTGGTTGGACAAGGCCACCAGCACCAGCAGCGACAGGCCCGGTGAGACCATCTGCACATCGATGATCGCCCCGTAGCCCCGGATTACCCCGCGTCGTTCCAGCTTGCGCACCCGCTCCAGGCAGGGCCTGGGGGTGAGGTGGACCAGCGACGAAAGCTTTTCGTAGGTGATCCGCCCCTGGTGGCGCAGCACGTCGATGATCGCTTCATCGATGCGGTCCAGTACGGGGGTGGCGTTGTGGCCGGGGGCCTTGGTATCCATGGCGTTCACTTCAAGCGGTTGGAAAAAATGGCAGCAAACATTGCATGTTTGCCCGACCCTCCACATGGTACGGCCTTCCTCCGTCAACGTCTGTATGCGGCAGGGGGCTTGCCTGCAAACCTCAGGCGCGCTTTTTTTGCTGCGCGGCGGGTTGTTGGGCCAGGCGGGCAAACAGGTCTTTCGGGTCGGCGAGGTCTGGCACCAGTTCCAGCTCGCTGCCTATGTCCAGCGTCTTGGCCACATCCAGCACATAACGCAGAGCCGAGTAATCCTCGATGGCAAAGCCTACCGAGTCGAACAGGGTGACTTGAAGCGCATGCTCGCGGCCGGGTTTCTGGCCGTTGATCACTTGCCACAATTCGGTCACTGGTGAGTCCTCCGGCATATGCTGGATTTCGCCTTCGATGCGGCTTTGTGGCTCGTATTCGACGATGACTCGGGAGCGCTCGACGATGCGTCGGTCCAGCTCGGTCTTGCCGGGGCAGTCACCGCCGACGGCATTGAGGTGCATGCCGGGTTCGATCATGTCGTCCGTGAGGATCGTTGCATAGGCCTTGTCGGCGGTAACGGTGGTGACGATGTCGGCGCCTTTGACTGCTTCGGCGACGCTGCCGGCCAGGACCACCTTGATCGCCGGGAAGGCCTTGAGGTTGGCGGCGAGTTTGGCGGTGGCCTTGGCGTCGATATCAAACAGGCGGATTTCATTGATGCCGAGCATGGCGTGAAAGGCCAGGGCCTGGAATTCACTCTGCGAGCCGTTGCCGATCAGCGCCATGCTGCGGCTGTTGTCGCGGGCCAGGTAGCGGGCGACCAGCGCCGAGGTGGCGGCGGTGCGAATCGCGGTAGTCAGGGTCATTTCCGCCAGCAGCACCGGCTTGCCGGTGTCCACGTCGCCCAGAGCGCCGAAGGCCATCACGGTGAGCATGCCGGCCAGGGTATTTTTCGGGTGGCCGTTGACGTATTTGAACGCGTACAGCGAGGCGTCGGACACTGGCATCAACTCGATCACGCCATCCGGCGAATGGTTGGCCAGGCGTGCGCATTTTTCGAAGTCATGCCAGCGCAGGTAATCGGCGCGGATGTACTCGGCCATTTCGGTGATGCAGGTTTGCAGGCCTTTTTGCGCGACCAGGTCGCAGAGGTCGTTGACGTCGATATAGCGGGTCATGGAAATGCTCCTTGTTATTCGGGGCCGGCCAGCGTTTTCTGCTGCACGCAGAGCGGGGCGATGTGCAGGGCCAGTGCGGCTATTGTGTGGGTTGTGGCCGCAAAATCCCGGCTGTAACAAGGGGGCGGCTCAGCCGGGAAAGCTGAAAAGTGGGGTGGGGCAGCCGAATCGGCTGTTGAATTGAAGTGCATTCAATATGTGGGAGGGGGCTTGCCCCCGATAGCGGTGGGTCATTCAGAACATCTATAGCTGAAAGATTGCCATCGGGGGCAAGCCCCCTCCCACATTGGTATTGTGGTGGTTGGGGGATTTTTTTGGTCAGGAGGAATTATGTCTAGCGTTGTTCGTCTTGCCCAAGCCGCCGATGCGGAGGGGATCAGCCGGGTCATTCTGGCGGCTTTGCACAGCAGCAATGCGCGGGATTATCCGGCGGACGTGATCGCGCGGGTGGCGGGGAATTTTACGGCCGAGGCGGTGTTGGAACTGCTCAATCGGCGAGTTGTGTTGGTGGCGACGCAAGATCAGGTGGTCGTCGCTACCGCGGCGCTTGATGCCAGCGTGGTGCGTTCGGTGTTTGTGAACCCGACGTTGCAAGGGCAGGGCATCGGCCGGTTGCTGATGATCGAAATCGAATTGCGCGCCCGTGAGGCCGGGGTGACGGTATTGAGCGTGCCGTCTTCGCTGACGGCCGAGCCGTTCTATAGCAAGCTGGGGTTTCACACGGTGCGCGATGTTTACCATGGCAACGAGCGCACGTTGGTGATGGAGAAGAACCTGATGTGGGAGGGGGCTTGCCCCCGATAGCAGTGGGTCAGTCAATACATGTGTCGACTGGTACACCGTCATCGGGGCAAGTCGAATCGTCGCACCGCCCCTCCCACATTTGTTTTGCGGTGTTATTGGGTTAGACCTTGACGATCCAGCCGGCTGGGGCTTCGACGTCGCCGGTTTGCACGCCGGTCAGCTCTTTGTAGAGCTTCTGGGTGATTGGGCCGACTTCGGTTTCGCTGTGGAACACGTGCAGCTTGCCGTTGTACTGGATGCCGCCGATCGGCGAGATCACCGCAGCGGTACCGCAGGCACCGGCTTCCTTGAAGTCGGCCAGTTTGTCGATGAACACTTCGCCTTCGACCACTTCCAGGCCCAGGCGAGTCTGGGCCAGTTCGATCAGTGACAGGCGGGTGATGCCTGGCAGCACCGAAGGCGACTTCGGCGTGATGAACTGGTTGTCGTGGGTGATCCCGAAGAAGTTGGCCGAGCCGACTTCTTCGATTTTCGAGTGGGTCATCGGGTCCAGGTAGATCGCATCGGCGAACCCGGCTTTTTTCGCTTCCGAACCCGGCATCAGGCTGGCGGCGTAGTTGCCACCGACCTTGGCCGCACCGGTGCCTTGTGGCGCGGCGCGGTCGAAGGTGGAGATCTGGAAGTTGTGCGGCACCAGGCCGCCCTTGAAGTAGGCACCGACCGGTATCGCGAACACCGAGAAGATGAACTCCGGCGCGGTACGCACGCCAATGTTGTCACCGGTGCCGATCACGAACGGGCGCAGGTACAGCGCGCCGCCGCTGCCGTACGGCGGGATGAACCGCTCGTTGGCCTTGACCACTTGTTTGCAGGCGTCGATGAACACGTCGGTCGGCACATGCGGCATCAGCAGGCGTGCGCAGCTGCGTTGCATGCGGGCGGCGTTCTGGTCCGGGCGGAACAGGTTGATCGAACCGTCCTTGCAGCGGTAGGCCTTGAGGCCTTCGAAGCATTGCTGGCCATAGTGCAGGGCGGTGGAGCCCTCGCTGATGTGCAGCACGTTGTCGTCGGTCAGGCTGCCTGCTTGCCACTCGCCGTCTTTAAAGGTCTGGATAAACCGTTTGTCGGTCTTGATGTAGTCAAAACCCAGCTTGTCCCAATTGATGCTTTCGTTACCCATGACACCCTCTATCGTTGGTCAAGTCGGTTTTTTTCTGGATGGGCGCAACAATACTTCATTCTTGGCTTGTGTGGGAGCCACGGGGTGGATGCCTTTAGGCTCTGTATTGGCTGATCCACCGCTATCGGGGGCAAGCCCCCTCCCACATTTGGAATGCATTCCAAGTGTGGGAGGGGGCATGCTCCCGATGGCTTCACCACGGTTTTACAGGTGCAGCGCGTGACCCAAAGCCCTTAAAGCAGCTTCCTGTACGGCTTCGCCGAGGGTCGGGTGGGCGTGGATGGTGCCGGCCACGTCTTCCAGGCGGGCGCCCATTTCCAGGCTCAGGCCGAAGGCGGTGGACAGTTCGGATACGCCTACCCCCACAGCCTGCCAGCCGACGATCAGGTGATTGTCACGGCGTGCGACCACGCGTACGAAGCCGGTTTTCGATTCCAGGGTCATCGCCCGGCCGTTGGCCGCGAACGGGAAGCTCGAGACGATGCAGTCCAGGCCCGCCGCCTTGGCGTCGTCGGGCGTCTTGCCGACCACCACCAGTTCCGGGTCGGTAAAACACACCGCCGGGATCGCCGTCGGGTTGAATTCGCGGGTTTTACCGCTGATCAGTTCGGCGACCATCTCACCCTGGGCCATGGCGCGGTGCGCCAGCATCGGCTCGCCGCTCAGGTCGCCGATGGCATACACGTTGCGCATGCTGGTCTGGCAGCGGCTGTCGATCTTGATCGCCGCACCGTTCATGTCCAGGTTCAGCGCTTCGAGGTTCCAGCCCTGGGTGTTGGGTTTGCGACCAACGGCGACCAGCACCTGGTCGGTTTCCAGGGACAAGGTGTCGCCATTCGGGTCGCGTACTTGCAGGCTGCCGTCGGCAAAACCGGTGACGCTGTGCTGCAGGTACAGCTTCACGCCCAGGTGCTTGAGGGATTCATTAACCGGCTGGGTCAGCTCGGCGTCGTAGGCAGGCAGGACGCGATCCTGTGCCTCGACCACACTGACCTCGGCGCCGAGCTTGCGGTAGGCAATCCCCAGCTCCAGGCCGATGTAGCCACCGCCCACCACAATCAAGCGTTTCGGCACGCGGGTCGGCGCCAGGGCTTCGGTGGACGAGATGATCGGCCCGCCAATCGGCAACATCGGCAGGTTGACGCTTTTCGAGCCGGTGGCCAGCACCAGGTGCTCGCACTGGATGCGCTGGTCGCCGACGTCGACGGTCTTGCCGTCCACCACCTTGGCCCAGCCGTGGATCACTTGCACCTTGTGCTTCTTCAGCAGGGCGGCGACGCCGGTGGTCAGGCGGTCGACGATGCCGTCTTTCCATTCCACGCTTTTGCGGATGTCCAGGGTCGGCACATCCACTTCGATACCCAGTTGCGAACCCTGGCTGTGGTGGATGGTTTGCTGGAATTGCTCGGCCACGTGGATCAAGGCCTTGGACGGAATGCAGCCAATGTTCAGGCAAGTACCGCCAAGGGCCTGGCCTTCTACGAGGATGGTCGGGATGCCCAGTTGGCCGGCACGAATCGCTGCCACATAACCGCCAGGGCCGCCGCCGATAATCAGCAGTTGGGTGTTCAAGGTTTGCATGACTTACTCCAGGAACAGGCTGGCGGGTTGTTCGAGCAGGCCGCGAATGGCCTGGATGAATTGCGCCGCGTCCATGCCGTCGACCACGCGGTGATCGAACGAGCTGGAGAGGTTCATCATCTTGCGCACCACGATCTGGCCCTTGATCACCATCGGCCGCTCAACGATACGGTTGACGCCGACGATGGCCACTTCCGGCAGGTTCAGCACCGGCGTGCTGACTATGCCGCCCAACGCACCCAGGCTGGTCAACGTAATGGTCGAACCGGACAGCTCGTCACGGCTGGCCTTGCCATTGCGCGCGGCCGTGGCCAAACGTGCGATTTCCTCGGCATTGCCCCACAGGCTGCGGGCTTCGGCGTGGCGCACCACCGGCACCATCAGGCCCACGTCGCTCTGGGTGGCGACGCCCACATGCACCGCGCCGAGACGGGTGATGACCTGGGCTTCGTCGTCGTAACGCGCGTTGATCTGCGGGAACTCGCGTAGCGCCACGACCATGGCACGCACGATAAACGGCAGCAGGGTCAGCTTGCCGCGTGTGGCGCCGTGCTTGTCGTTGAGGTGCACGCGCAGTTCGTCCAGCGCGGTGACGTCGATTTCTTCCACATAGCTGAAATGCGCCGCGCGACGGGTGGCATCCTGCATGCGCTGGG
Source organism: Pseudomonas sp. AC463 (assembly GCF_979253585.1). Lineage (NCBI taxonomy): Bacteria > Pseudomonadati > Pseudomonadota > Gammaproteobacteria > Pseudomonadales > Pseudomonadaceae > Pseudomonas > Pseudomonas sp. AC463. The sequence goes on from NZ_CEEDDZ010000025.1 coordinate 33,092, forward strand.
CGATCTTGCGGCGCATGCCGATTACCGGAATCTGCTCTTCGCTGTTGCGTTCGGCGTAGGGGTTGGCCGCGGTTTTATTTTGCGCCGGACTCTGGAGCAAGAAAGCCTCCAAATCCTGGTGCAGAATCCGGCCCGCCGGGCCAGAGCCTTGCACCAGGCGTAGCTGGATGCCAGCATCCAGCGCGTGTTTGCGCACGGCGGGGGAGGCCAGCGGGCGTTCTTCGGCCTCGCGGGCAACCGGCGCAGCCGCAGGTTTTGCCACTGGTTTTGCTTCGGCAACCGGCGCCGGTTTGGCTTCAACCACCGGCGCAGGCGCTGCTTTTACGGGCTCAGCCACCACCTGCGCTTCCTTGGCATTGCCAGCGCCTTCCACTTCAATGCTGATCAAAATACTGCCCACGGCCATGACTTCGCCCGGCTCACCGCCGAGGGAAATGACCTTGCCGTGCACCGGCGAGGGAATGTCGACCATCGCCTTGTCGGTCATCACATCCGCCAGTACCTGGTCTTCTACCACCAGGTCGCCGACCTTGACGTGCCATACCGACAGTTCAACTTCTGCGATGCCTTCGCCAATGTCCGGCATCTTGATAACGTGCGTGCCCATTCAGACCTCCATGACCCGTTTCAACGCCGCGCCCACTCGGGTCGGCCCTGGGAAATACGCCCACTCCTGCGCGTGTGGGTAGGGGGTGTCCCAACCCGTGACGCGTTCGATCGGCGCTTCCAGGTGATGGAAGCAATGCTCCTGCACGAGCGCCACCAACTCGGCGCCGAAGCCGCAGGTGCGCGTGGCTTCATGCACCACCACGCAACGGCCGGTCTTTCTCACCGACTTGACGATGGTTTCCAGGTCCAGCGGCCACAGGCTGCGCAGGTCGATGACTTCGGCGTCGATGCCGGTTTCTTCGGCGGCGACTTGCGACACGTACACGGTGGTGCCGTAGGTCAGCACGGTGACGGCCGAGCCCGGGCGCACGATGGCGGCCACGTCCAGCGGCACGGTGTAGTAACCGTCCGGCACTTGGGCTTGCGGGTGTTTCGACCACGGCGTTACCGGGCGGTCGTGGTGGCCGTCGAACGGGCCGTTATACAGGCGCTTGGGTTCGAGGAAGATCACCGGGTCATCGTTTTCGATCGAGGCGATCAGCAGGCCCTTGGCGTCGTACGGGTTGGACGGCATCACCGTGCGCAGGCCGCAGACCTGGGTGAACACCGCTTCGATACTCTGGCTGTGGGTCTGGCCGCCGTAGATGCCGCCGCCGCAGGGCATGCGCATGGTCAGCGGCGCGGTGAACTGGCCAGCCGAGCGATAACGCAGGCGCGCGGCTTCGGAGATGATCTGGTCGGTGGCGGGGTACACGTAGTCGGCGAACTGGATTTCGGCGACGGGGCGCAGGCCATAAGCGCCCATGCCCACGGCCACGCCGACAATGCCGCTCTCCGAGATCGGTGCGTCGAACACCCGCGAGCTGCCGTACTTGGTCTGCAAGCCTTCGGTGCAGCGGAACACGCCGCCGAAGTAACCGACGTCCTGGCCGAACACCACCACGTTATCGTCACGTTCGAGCATCACATCCATGGCCGAGCGCAGCGCCTGGATCATGGTCATGGTGGTGGTGGTCATGGCGGTTTCCACTTCAATGCTGTTGTTGTGATCGTTCATGTCAGATCCCCAACTCTTGACGCTGGCGCTTCAAGTGCTCCGGCATCTCTTTATAGACGTCTTCGAACATGGTCGCGGCGCTTGGAATCTGGCCGCCGGCGAGGGTGCCGTACTGTTCGGCCTCTTTCTGCGCTGCGATGACTTCGGCTTCCAGCTCGGCACTGACCGTCGCGTGTTCCTCGTCGGACCACTGGCCAATCTTGATCAGGTGCTGCTTGAGGCGAGTGATCGGGTCGCCTAGGGGGAAGTGGCTCCAGTCATCGGCGGGGCGGTATTTGGACGGATCATCAGAGGTGGAGTGCGGACCGGCGCGGTAGGTGACCCATTCGATCAGCGTTGGCCCCAGGTTACGGCGCGCACGCTCGGCGGCCCAGGCGGAGGCGGCGTACACCGCAATAAAGTCGTTGCCGTCCACGCGCAGGGAGGCGATGCCGCAACCGACGCCGCGTCCGGCGAAAGTGGTGGCTTCACCGCCAGCGATGGCCTGGAAGGTCGAGATTGCCCACTGGTTGTTGACCACGTTAAGGATCACCGGCGCGCGGTACACGTGGGCGAAGGTGAGGGCGGTGTGGAAGTCGGATTCGGCGGTGGCGCCGTCACCGATCCACGCGGAAGCGATCTTGGTATCGCCCTTGATCGCCGAGGCCATGCCCCAGCCCACGCCTTGTACGAATTGGGTGGCGAGGTTGCCGGAAATGGTGAAGAAGCCGGCGTCTTTCACCGAATACATGATCGGCAGCTGGCGCCCCTTGAGCGGGTCGCGCTCGTTGGACAGCAGTTGGCAGATCAGGTCCACCAGCGGCACGTCGCGCGCCATCAGGATGCTTTGCTGGCGGTAGGTGGGGAAGCACATGTCGTCGATGTTCAAGGCCAGGGCCTGGGCGCTGCCGATGGCTTCTTCGCCAAGGCTTTGCATGTAGAACGACATTTTTTTCTGGCGCTGGGCGACCACCATGCGGTTGTCGAATATGCGCGTCTTGAGCATCGCACGCATGCCTTTGCGCATGATCTCGGTGGAGACGCCTTCAGCCCACGGGCCGAGGGCCTGGCCCTGGTCGTCGAGCACGCGGATCAGGCCCTTGGCCAGGTCGGCGGTGTCGGCGGGTTCTACGTCGATGGCGGGTTTGCGCACCAGGCCGGCGTCGGTCAGGCGCAGGTAGGTGAAGTCGGTCTTGCAGCCTGGGCGGCCCGAGGGTTCAGGGACGTGCAGGCGCAGTGGTTCGTACTGCTGGGTCATGGCTTCTACGCTCGATCTTGTGAATTTCTTGTAGTGGGCGCGCTAGCTGACAGTCAGTCTTCGGGTAGAAGAAATCTTGTCCTACAACAATCATAGGCGTGGCGTAGAAGAATATTTATCTGTGTTTCGTTGCGCTCTGGACCATTTGCGGATAAAAAAACTGCATAAACATAAAAAACAGGTGATTTTGTCTCATGCGCAAACTGGACCGTACCGATATCGGCATTCTCAACGCCCTGCAGGAGAATGCCCGCATCACCAACGCCGACCTGGCCCGTTCGGTCAATTTGTCGCCCACGCCGTGCTTCAACCGTGTGAAGGCGATGGAAGAACTGGGGCTGATCCGCGAACAGGTCACGCTGCTCGACGCTGACCTGCTGGGCCTGCACGTCAACGTGTTCATCCACGTAAGCCTGGAAAAACAGAACGAACTGGCGTTGCAGCAGTTCGAGGGCGCGATCTCGGACCGGCCCGAGGTGATGGAGTGCTACCTGATGGCCGGCGACCCGGACTACCTGATCCGCGTGCTGGTGCCGACGATCCAGTCGCTGGAGCGCTTCATGATGGATTTTCTGACCAAAGTCCCCGGCGTCGCCAACATCCGCTCCAGCTTCGCCCTCAAGCAAGTGCGCTACAAAACCGCACTGCCCCTGCCATCCAACGGCATCAACCTAGGCACCTGAAACAATATAATTCAAATGTGGGAGGGGCTTGCCCCCGATTGCGGTGTCTCAGCAACAGATGAGCTAACTGATACACCGCCATCGGGGGCAAGCCCCCTCCCACATTGTTCAACCACATTTCACAGCTGGTTCAGGGGGATCTTCAAATAAACCACCCCATTCCCCTCAGCCGGCGGCATATTCCCCGCCCGCACATTCACCTGGATCGCCGGCAACAATAACGTCGGCATCCCCAACCCCGCATCGCGCTGTGTACGCATCGCCACAAACGCCGCCTCATCCACCCCGTCATGCACATGAATATTCCCCGCCCGCTGCTCGGCCACGGTCGTCCGGCACTTGGCCTCACGGCCATCAGGCGGATAGTCATGGCACACATACAACTCGGTTTCAGGCGCAAACGCCAACAGCTTGCGCATCGACGCATACAACTGCCGCGCATCGCCGCCGGGGAAGTCGCAGCGCGCCGTGCCCACGTCGGGCATGAACAGCGTGTCACCCACCAGAATCAGGCGGTCATCAATCAGGTAGGCCATGTCCGCCGGGGTATGCCCGGGCACATGCAGGGCCTGGGCCTTGATGCTGCCGATATGGAAGATTTCATCCGGCGCAAACAAGTGGTCGAACTGCGAACCATCGGCGCGGAATTCCGGCTCCAGGTTAAACAGGTTCTTGAACACCCCCTGCACCTTGCTGATGGACTCACCGATGGCGATTTTGCCGCCCAGGGTGCGGCGCAAATACGGCGCGGCGGAGAGGTGGTCGGCGTGGGCATGGGTTTCCAGCAGCCACTGCACCTGCAGGCGATGTTCGCGCACATAGGCGATCACCTTGTCGGCCTGGCGCGTGTCGGTGCGCCCGGAGGCCGGGTCGTAGTTGAGCACCGAGTCGACGATGGCACACGGGCCATCATCGGCCTCATGCAGGACGTAGGTGTAGGTCGACGACGCCTCGTCCAGAAAGGCTTGAATCAACGCGGGCATGGCGGCGGTCCTTGGTATTGGATTGCGGCTTACATTCGGGATGTTTTCCACATAGGCTTGCGAGCTTAAGGGAAAAAAACGGTCCGAGGCAAAGGATCGACCTGTAACGGGACGTGACGCCGTACGGCAGCGATCCTTGTGTGCATTGACCATAAAAGGCAAAAGACCATGACCGAGCAACACTGTGGCCCTACCATCAGTGGCGATATCGTAGTCATTGGCGGCGGCTCGGCAGGCATCGGCCTGCTGGCCAGCCTGCTCAAACGCGACCCGCAGCTGCATATCATCCTGATCGAACCCAGCGACTTTCACTGCTACCAGCCCGCCTGGACCCTGGTGGGCGGCGGCGCCTACGACCTGAAAAAGACTCGCCGCCCCCTGGCCGACGTACTGCCCAACGGCGTCACCTGGGTGCAGGCCGCCGTCACCGAACTGCTGCCCGACGCGCACACCCTGGTGCTCGACAGCGGCCAGCGCGTGAGCTGGAAAAACCTCATCGTCTGCCCCGGCCTGCGCCTGGCCTGGGAGAAAATCCAAGGCCTGCAAGACACCCTAGGCCAGCACGGCGTCACGTCCAATTATAGCTATGAACACGCCGCCTATACTTGGCAGTTGGTGCAGGGACTCAAGAGCGGCAAGGCGATCTTCACCCAGCCGGCCATGCCGATCAAATGCGCGGGTGCGCCGCAGAAGGCCATGTACCTGTCCTGCGACCACTGGCTCAAGCAGGGCAATCTGAAAAACATCGACGTCGAATTCAACCTGGCTGGCGCGGCGCTGTTTGGCGTGGCGCACTTTGTGCCGCCGTTGATGAAATACGTCGAGAAATACCACGCGCGCCTGGCCTTCAATGCCAACCTGGTGAAAGTCGACGGGCCGGCCCGCAAGGCCTGGTTCGAGGTGAAGGACGCCGAGGGCAACGTCACGGTTGAAGAAAAATCCTTCGACCTGCTGCACGTGGTCCCACCGCAAGTGGCCCCGGATTTCATCCGCCAAAGCCCGCTGGCCGACGCCGCCGGCTGGTGCGAAGTCAACCCCCACAGCCTGCAACACCTGCGTTACCCGCACATCTTCGGCCTGGGCGATGTGTGCGGCACCACCAACGCCAAGACCGCCGCCGCCGCACGCAAGCAGATTGTGGTGGTCGCCGAGAACCTGCTGGCCCTGCGCAAACAGGCGCCCCTGCCGCTGAAATACGACGGCTACGGCTCCTGCCCGCTGACGGTGGAGAAGGGCAAGGTGGTGCTGGCCGAGTTCGGTTACGGCGGCAAGCTGCTGCCGACCTTTCCCCTGGACGCTACCCAGGCGCGCCGTTCGATGTGGTTCCTCAAGGCCACGCTGCTGCCGTGGTTCTACTGGAACGGCATGCTCAAGGGCCGCGAGTGGCTGACCCGCCTGAGCAAGGTGGACTGAATGCTGCTGGCAAGTGTTTTGGGCCTGTTGATGGGCCTGGTCATGGGGCTCACCGGCGCCGGCGGCGGCATCCTTGGGGTGCCGGCGCTGGTGCTGGGGTTGGGGCTGAGCATGACCCAGGCGGCGCCGGTGTCGCTGCTGGCGGTGGGCGCGGCGGCGGCCGTCGGTGCGATCGATGGTTTGCGCCACGGCCTGGTGCGTTATCGCGCCGCGTTGCTGATCGCCTTGCTCGGCGCGCTGTTTTCGCCGCTGGGGGTGTTCCTCGCCCACCAGTTGCCCGAGGCGGCGTTGATGGGCCTGTTCAGCGCGCTGATGGTGCTGGTGGCCTGGCGCATGTTGCAGCGCGAAAAGCTCGAGGCCGGGCCGAGTGACCACGGCGCCGCGTCCTGGGGCCAGAAAAACTGCATGCTCGACCAGCAGACCGGGCGCCTGGCCTGGACCGCCAAGTGCAGCGCCACCCTGGCCGCACTCGGTGCTGTGACCGGTGCGGTGTCCGGCCTGCTCGGCGTCGGCGGTGGGTTCCTGATCGTGCCGGCGTTCAAGCAGCTCACCGACGTGCAGATGCGCGGCATCGTCGCCACCTCGCTGATGGTGATCAGCCTGATCTCGCTGATCGGCGTGGTCGGCGCGTTCCATGCCGGGGTGCGCATCGAGCCGGTGGGGTGGGTGTTTATTGGCGCGAGCATCGTCGGCATGCTGGCGGGTAGACGCCTGTGTTCGGTGATTCCTGCACGGACCTTGCAGGTAGGGTTTGCAAGCCTGTGTGTGCTGGTGGCGGTCGGTATGCTGGTTAACGCTTTGCTCTAAACCTGAAATGCAATCCAACTGTGGAAGGGGGCTTGCCCCTCCCACATTTTGATCTCGGCCGTCACCCACAGAACGGATTGGCCCTCTATCAGAAGATGGCAAGATGAACCCCGCTCAGGTTTACTACTCCCAGAGTAACGGTTCACCGACCCACGCCGTCGGTTCATCAAGGCCATCGCATGAACAAATACACCCCCCACACCTGGGAGCCCCACGAGCGTCCGAGCCTGCCCGGTTCGCCGTCGACGCCGTTGCACCCCACCCACAAGCGCTGGCTGTTTGCGCTGGTGGGCGTGCTGGTGGCCATCACCGGCGGCCTCGGCAATAGCCTGGTGATCGCCAACCTGCAATACCTGCAAGGCGCCCTCGGTGCGACCACCGCCGAGATGGCCTGGCTGCCCGCCGCCTATGTGATGACCAACGTGTGCATGAACCTGCTGCTGGTGAAGTTCCGCCAGCAATTCGGCCTGCGCGCATTCACCGAGGTGTTCCTGGTGCTCTACGCGCTGGTGACCTTCGGCCACTTGTTCGTCAACGACCTCAACTCGGCCATCGCCGTGCGCGCGGCCCACGGCATGGTCGGTGCGGCGCTGAGTTCGTTGGGTTTGTACTACATGATCCAGGCATTCCCGGCCAAGTGGCGGCTCAAGGCCCTGGTGCTGGGCTTGGGCACGGCGCAGCTGGCCTTGCCGCTGGCGCGGCTGTTCTCCGAAGACCTGCTGCAGATCGCCGAATGGCGCGGCCTGTATCTGTTCGAATTGGGCATGGCGCTGATCTGCCTGGGCTGCGTGTTCCTGCTCAAGCTGCCGCCGGGCGACCGCTTCAAGACCTTTGAAAAACTCGACTTCCTCACCTTCGCCATTCTCGCCACCGGCGTGGCCTTGCTCTGCGCGGTGTTGTCCCTGGGGCGTATTGACTGGTGGCTGGAAGCGCCGTGGATCGGCATCGCCTCGGCCTGTTCCCTGGTGCTGATCATGGCCGGCCTGGCCATCGAGCATAACCGCGCCAACCCGATGCTGATGACCCGCTGGCTGGGCAGCGGCACCATGATTCGCCTGGCGCTGGCGGTGATCCTGATTCGCATGGTGCTGTCCGAGCAGTCCACCGGCGCGGTGGGGTTCATGCAGATGCTCAACATGAGTTACCAGCAGATGCACACGCTGTACGTGGTGATGCTGGCGGGCGCGATCAGCGGGCTGGTGGTCAGCGCGTTGACCATCAACCCGGCGCACCTGTTGATGCCGCTGATCATCTCCCTGGCGCTGATGGCCGTGGGCTCGGTGATGGACAGTTTTTCCAGCAACCTCACGCGCCCGCAGAACCTGTATATCAGCCAGTTCCTGCTAGGCTTCGGGGGCACCTTCTTTCTGGGGCCGACCATGGTGCTGGGGACGAAAAACGTGCTGACCAACCCGCGCAACCTGGTGAGTTTTTCGGTGATGTTCGGGATCTGCCAGAACCTCGGCGGCCTGATCGGCGCGGCGCTGCTCGGCACCTTCCAGATCGTGCGCGAGAAGTACCACTCCAGCATGATCGTCGAACACCTGACCCTGCTCGACCCGCGTGTGGCCGCGCGGGTGCAGAGCGGCGGCTCGGCCTATGGCGGTATCATCGCCGACCCCGAATTGCGCAACCTCGCGGGCATCCGCAGCCTGGCCACGGCGGCGACCCGTGAGGCGAACGTGATGGCCTACAACGATGTCTTCATGTTGATCGCGATCATCGCGATCCTGACCATGATCTGGATCTTTATCCGCAGTCTGTGGCTGATGAGCACCACCAAAGCAGCCACTCCCGTTCAACCCAGCGGCGCACCTTCATGACCGAACCTTCAACCACCACTACCACCGCCATCGCCTCCACCCCGGAAGGCAGCACGCCGCCCGGCGCCGTGCCCACCGAGTTGCGGCCGTTGCGGGTGCGCATTCTTTCGTCCCTGGGTTTTGCCGCAATTGCCATCGTGGGTGTGCTGATCGTGCTGTATGCCTGGCAATTGCCGCCGTTCAGCAGTGCGGTGGAAACCACCGAGAACGCCCTGGTGCGTGGGCAAGTGACGATCATTGGCCCGCAGCTCAGCGGCTATGTGTTCGAAGTGCCGGTGCAGGACTTCCAGTACGTCAAGGCCGGCGATTTGCTGGTGCGCCTCGATGACCGCATCTACAAGCAGCGCTTCGACCAGGCCCTGGCGCAGTTGGCGGTGCAGAAGGCCGCATTGGCGAATGTGGTGCAGCAACGCAACAGCGCCGAAGCCACGATCAAACTGCGCCAGGCCGCGCTGGTGGACAGCCAGGCCCAAGCGCGCAAAAGCACGGCTGATTTGCGTCGCAATGAAGAACTGATCAGCGATGGCTCGGTGTCCAAGCGCGAGCTGGACGTGACCCGCGCCGCGAATGCGCAGACGGTTGCCGCCGTGGCCCAGGCCCAGGCCAACCTCGAAATCGCCCGGCAGGATTTGCAAACGGTGATCGTCAATCGCGGTTCGCTGGAAGCGGCAGTGACGAGTGCCGAGGCAGCGGTGGAGCTGGCGCGGATCGATCTCTCCAATACGCGCATCACTGCGCCGCGCGACGGCCAGCTGGGGCAGATTGGCGTGCGCCTGGGTGCCTACGTCAACTCCGGCGCGCAGCTGATGGCGCTGGTGCCGCCGCAGCTGTGGGTGATCGCCAATATGAAAGAAACCCAGATGGACAAGGTGCAGGTTGGCCAGCCGGTGACCTTTACCGTGGATGCGCTGAACCACCGCAAGTTTCACGGCACGGTGCAGCGTATTTCCCCGGGGACCGGGGCGGAGTTCGCGCTATTGCAGGCGGATAACGCCACCGGCAACTTTGTGAAGATCGCCCAGCGGGTGCCGGTGCGGATCACGGTGGATCCGAACCAGGCGGAGAGTGAGCGGCTGCGGCCGGGGTTGTCGGTGGTGGTGAGTATCGACACTGCCGGCCGCCTTAAAAGCTCACCACCCTGAAATCACCGCCCCTCCCACATTTGGAATGTATTTCAAGGTGAAATCCAAGTGTGTGGACTGGCCTTGCTCCAACAGCTTCAGGCCCGGCCTACCCGGCAGGTGATGCGCATTCACCGGATGACTCACCGGTTCAACACAAAAGAACTCCAACCCCGGCGGGCAGAACAACAGGAAGTAATCAGCGCCACTGGCCTGGCATTCCAGCGCATAACCCAGCTCCGGCTGCTCGATCCGACAATGCCCATCCCACTGGCAAAACCCGTTGTCCACCAGGCCCTCCGGCAAGGTTTTTAAGACCCCGAAATCCCAGGCATCCGGCACCGGCGCCAACCCGGTCGGCAGCTTGGTGGCATCACTCAACCACACCTGCGATGCCTTGGCCTGCAGCCGTGTCCCCGGCAGGCGCGGCAGGTAGGGATGCAAGCCCACGCCATGCCACGCCGCTTTTTCTGCCAGATGGGTCACACGCAACTCAATACTCAACTCACCGTCGCGTAAACGAAACCGCTGCTCGGCGCGATAGGCGAACGGCGTGTCGCACACCACCTCCAGCACCACCTCATCCGCCGTCTGGCTCGCCACCTGCCACGCCTGTTGCCAGGCCGAGCCATGAATCGGCAGCGGGTCGAGCGGGCTGTTGGGCGCAAGGGCCAACCAGCCCTCGGGGTTGTCAAAACCGCCATGGCCGATGCGATTCGACCATGGCGCCAACGGATAGCAACCCAGCTTGCCCGGCAGCCCGGTATGGATCGCTTGCGCATCGCTGTGGCGCAACAGCGGCTGGCCGGTGGCGCGCACCGTCCAGTTGACGATGCTGCCACCGATGGCCGGGGCCAGGGTGAGGTGGGTCAGGTGGTCTTCGAGTTCGATCAGCATCACAGCACCAGCCCTGGCAGCCAAAGGGACAAGGCCGGAATGTAGGTCACGGCCATCAACACCAGGAACAGTACCCCATAGAACGGCAGCAATGCCTTCACGGTTTTTTCGATGCTGACCTTGCCCACCGCCGCGCCCACAAACAGCACCGCGCCCACCGGTGGCGTAATCAAGCCGATGCCGAGGTTGACCAGCATGATCATGCCGAAGTGCACCGGGTCGACGCCGATACCGAGGATTACCGGCAGCAGAATCGGGGTCAGGATCAGGATCAGCGGGGCCATGTCCATCACCGTGCCAAGCAACAGCAGCATGGCGTTGATGCACATCAGGATCACGTAGCGGTTGTCCGACAGGGTCAGGAACAGCGTGGTGATCTTCGCCGGGATCTGCATCAACGTCATGATGTAGCCGAAGCTGGCGGCGAAGGCGATCAGGATCATCACGATGGAAATGGTGCGCACCGTGCGGTGCATCAGCTTGGGCAGCTCGCGCCATTTGTAGTCGCGGTAGATGAACATGGTCACGAAGAACGCCCACAGCACGGCGATCGCGGCGGACTCGGTGGCGGTGAAGATGCCCGAGAGGATACCGCCAAGGATGATTACCATGGCCATCAGGCCCCAGAGCGCGTCGGCGGCAATCTTCAGCGCCTGCTTGAGGGGGATGACTTCGCCCTTGGGGTAGTTGCGTTTTTTCGCGAAGATCAGGCACAGCACCATCAGGCACGCGCTCATCAACAGGCCCGGGACCACGCCAGCCATGAACAGCGAGGCAATGGACACCGTGCCGCCGGCCGCCAGGGAGTAGAGCACCGAATTATGGCTGGGCGGGGTCAGCAATGCCTGCACCGAGCCGCTGACGGTGACCGCCGTGGCGAATTCGCGAGGATAGCCGCGACGCTCCATTTCCGGGATCAACACCGAACCGACCGAGGCGGTGTCGGCCACCGACGAGCCGGAAATCGCGCCAAAAAACGTCGAGGCCATGATGTTGACCAGCGACAGGCCACCGCGCACAAAGCCCACCAGTACACCGGCAAACGCCACCAGCCGCCGCGACATGCCGCCCTCGGCCATGATCGCGCCGGCCAGTACAAAGAACGGAATCGCCATCAGCGAAAACTTGTTCACCCCGCCGGCCACCTGGATCATCAGGGCCTGGAAGGGGATGTCGATCCACCACGCGCCGATCAGCGCCGACAGCCCGAGGGCGTAGGCCACCGGCATGCCGATGAGGATCAAGGCGATAAAGCTGCCCAACAGAATCAATGCGTCCATATCAGGCAGCCCCTTCGCTTTCTTCTACCAGGTCGAAGCGCACCACGCGCCGGTTGCTCTGGTCACCGAGCAGGAGTTTTTCCAGCACGAACACCAGGGTCAGCACGCCGCCCACCGGGATCGGCATATAGGTGATGCCCACGCGCAGGGTGGGGATGGCGCTCATGAACTGGTTCCAGGTGGACAGGCACAGCTTGGTGCCCCAGACGGTCATGAACAGGCAGATGGTTGCCATCAGCAGTTGCGAAACGATGCCGACGATTCGGCGTTGGCTGGGAGACAGACGATCAGTGACCACCGCCACCGACATATGCGCCCCGGCGCGGTAGCTGGCGGCAGCGCCGACAAAGGTGAAGACCAGCATCAGCAGGATGGCGGTGGGCTCCGGCCAGCTGGAACCGGCGCCGAGGATGTAGCGGGCGAAGATGCCCCAGGGAATGATCAGCGCGACCCCGAGGACCGCGAGGCCGGCGACCCAGATGCAGGTCATGTAGATGCGGTCGTTGATGCGCAGCAGTAAATTCTTCATGGCGTTCACCGTGACCGGGCACGTCGATGCGGACCGCGCCGGGCCTTGCTAAAGGGGAGGGTGATTACTCGACGGCGTCGATGCGCTTGATGATGTCGGCGTAAGCCGCGCCGTACTTGGCGCGAACCGGAGCGGTGGCGTCATAGAAGGGTTTTTTGTCGACGCTGATGAACTCGACGCCGGCGGCCTTGAGCTTGGCTTCGCTGCTGGCGGACTTGGCGTCCCACAGCACGCGCTCGTCGGCCTGGGCGGCCTTGGCGGCGGTTTTCACCATGTCCTGCTGGGCGGGAGTGAGTTTGTTCCAGGTGATTTTCGACATCACGATGGGCTCGGGCAGAATCAGGTGTTCGGTGAGGGTGTAGTACTTGGCGCTCTGGTAGTGGTTGTGTTCGAGCAGGGTCGGCGGGTTGTTTTCGGCGCCGTCGATCACTCCGGTCTGCAAGGCGCTGAAGATCTCGCCGGTGTCCATGGCGATACCGTTGGCCCCCATTTCATTGAAGGCTTCGATGAACAGCGGGTTGCCCTGCACGCGAATCTTCATGCCCTTGAGGTCTTCGATCTTGCGCACCGGTTTCTTGGTGTAGAGGTTGCGCGTGCCGCCGTCCATCCAGGCCAGGGCCACCAGGCCGAACTCGGAGTTGGTGATCTTGGCGAGGATTTCGTCGCCGATTTCGCCATCGATGACCTTGCGCATATGCGCCTGGTCGCGGAACACGAACGGCAGGTTGAACACGTTCACGTCCGGCACCACCGGGCCGACGATGCCAAGGCTGACGCGGGTCATCTGCACCGCACCGACCTGGGCCTGTTCGACCACTTCCTTCTCGGAACCCAGCACGCCGCCGGGGAAGTATTTGAACGTCAGTTCGCCGTTGCTTTGCTTGGTCAGGGCCTTGCCCATGTTTTCTTCGGCGACGACGGTGGGGTAGCCGGCGGGGTGGATGTCGGCGAATTTGATTTCCAGCGCGTGGGCGGCGCTGCTGAGGGTGAACATTGCGGCGACGAGCAAAGTGCGTTTGAAGTCCATGGGGTGTCACTCCTGTGTTTTATTTTTGTTGTATTCAAGGCACAGCGATGCAGTTAGAGGATGAATGTGGGCTCCGGCAATCCGGTGATGCCGGGGTTGAGGGCGAACACGCCGCCGGCCAGTGACTGTTCACTCTGGTCGTCACGGATCGAGGTGACGAACAGGGTGTCCAGGCGGCTGCCGCCGAAGGCGCACATGGTGGGTTTTTTTACCGGCACGTTCAGGGAACGGTCCAGGCGGCCATCGGGGGTGAAGCGGTGCACCAGGCCGGCGTCGTTGGCGCAGATCCAGTAGCAACCGTCGGCATCCACCGCTGCACCGTCGGGGCGCCCGAGGTGCCGGTGCATGTCCACGAACACGCGGCGGTTGGACGGCGTGCCGGTGTCGATGTCGTAGTCGAAGGCCCAGATCTGCTGGACCAGCGGGTGGGAATCCGAGGCATACATGGTGCGGCCATCGGGGCTGAAGGCCAGGCCGTTGAGGGTGATAAAACCGTCCAGCTGAGGATGGGGCGCCGAACCTGCCGCGTAGCGATACAGAATGCCTTCGGCGGCGTTCAGGCCCATGTTCAGCACCATGCTGCCGGCCCAGAACCGGCCCTGGCGATCGCAGCGGCCGTCGTTCAGGCGCATGTCGGCGCGGGGGTGCGTCACACCGGCGAGGGCGGTGGTGTCGAGGCTGCCGTCGTTGTGCGGCGTAAGCTGGAAAAAGCCGCTTTCCATCCCGGCCACCCAATTGCCCGCGCTGGTGCGGGCGATGCAGGCGAGCATTTGCGGGGCCTTCCACGAAGCGACATGCCCACTGGCAGCACTCCAGCGTTGCAGGCCGCCGTTGGGGATGTCCACCCAGTACAGCGCGTTTTCCTCGGGCACCCACACCGGGCATTCGCCCACGGCATTGCGGGCGTCGACAATCAATTCAGCAGTCATGGCCACTCATTCCTTTGGGGTGGTCTGGATCAGTCACCGAACGGCCCGGCCGCGCAGAACGCACCGCCCTGGTAGACCTTGGCCGGGTCGTTATCGGCCACTGGCGGCTGGGCTTCGACCTGGGCGCGGAATACTTCGGAGCTGTCTTTGGGGGCAAAACCCAGGTGCGCGGCGTAGCGGTTGTCCCACCAGACGCCGACGTTATCCGACATGCCGTAGACCACCGTGTGGCCGACATTCGGCGTGTACAGCGCGCGTTCGAGCAGTTGGGTCAGGTCGTCGAAACTCAGCCAGGTGTGCATCATCCGGCGGTTATGCGGCTCGGGGAACGAGGAGCCGATGCGGATGCTCACGGTTTCGATGCCGTAGCGATCGAAGTAGAAACTGGCCATGTCTTCGCCGTAGGACTTGGACAGGCCGTAGTAGCTGTCCGGGCGGCGTGGCGAGTGGGCGTCGATGGTTTCGGTTTGCTTATAGAAGCCGATCACATGGTTGGAGCTGGCGAAGATCACACGTTTTACGCCATGGCGACGCGCGGCTTCGTAGATATGGAAGGTGCCGCTGATATTGGCGCCGAGCACTTCTTCAAACGAGCGCTCCACCGACACACCGCCAAAATGCAGGATGGCGTCGACGCCTTCCACCAGGTGGTGCACGGCTTGTTTATCGGCGAGGTCGCAGGGTTGCACTTCTTCGTGGGCAGCGGCGGGGGCCATGTCGGCGATATCCGACAGGCGCAGCACCGTGGCGTAAGGGCGCAGGCGTTCGCGCAAAACTTTACCTAGGCCGCCGGCGGCACCGGTGAGCAGCAGGCGGTTGAAGGGTGCAGGCGTGGTGGTGGTCATGGGAATTCCAATTTTTTGTTGTAGGTTGTCGTATGACTATGGCGAAGTATTGTTAGGGATTCCCCAGCTTGTCAACGTCCTCCAGATGACCGTGTACAAATGTGGGAGGGGGCTTGCCCCCGATGAGGGAGTGTCAGTGAATGGAGCTGTGACTGACCCACCGCTATCGGGGGCAAGCCCCCTCGCACATTGGTTTTGTGGTGGTTTATAGAGCGTCGCTGAACTTTAGAGCAAAGAAATTGGATAGCTGATAAAGATCCGGTTTTCATCAAACTCGTTATTGCTGAAATCCCGACGCATGGTCGAGTTGCGCCACTTCACATTCAAGTCCTTCAGCGCACCGCTTTGCACCGTGTAGGCCAGTTCCGATTCGCGGCCCCATTCCTTGCCATCGGTGATCGCCCCGGTGTGCACGTTACTGCCACTGATGTAGCGGTTCATCATGGTCAGGCCGGGAATGCCGAGCACCACGAAGTTAAAGTCATGGCGCACCTGCCAGGATTTTTCCTTGGCGTTGTCGTAGCTGGCGTTGTAGCTGTCGTTGGCCAGGGTGCCGCCACTGGTGCCGTTGACGCGCATCCACACGCTGTCGCCGGTGAGTTTCTGCAGGCCCACATAAAAGGTGTTGCCCAGGTATTTGGCCGAGAGCAGGGCGAATGCGGTTTTGTTGTCGAGGTCGCCGGCCAGCGCGCTGCCGTCTTCCTTGCCGGTGAAGTAGCCGAGGTTGGCGCCCAGGGTCCAGTCGCCCACGGGCTGGCTGTGGGTCAGGTTGAAATAGCGCTGCTGGTAGATGTCGCTCAGCTCGGCGTACCACACGCCGACCTGGGTGCGTTTGTCGTTGAAAGTGTATTCGCCGCCGCCGAAGTTGAAGCGGTCCGAGGTGAACGCGGCTCTGCCGTTCATGAACATGTCTTCCATGCTCGCGTCGTTGCGCGGGCTGTTGCCGCGAAACTGCCCGCCGTAGAGACTCAGGCCGTCGATTTCCTTGGAAGTGACCTGGCCGCCACGAAAGGTCTGGGGCAGTGAGCGGCCGTCGTCGGAGCGCAGGATCGGCAGCACCGGCATCCATTCGCCGACTTTCAATTCGGTATTCGACAGCTTGGTCTTCAGCGCCACGCCCAGACGCCCGAAGTTGTCGGCGGGGCGGCCGTCGTCATGGATCGGCAGCAGTTGCGTGCCACCGGTGCCTTTGCCGCCATCGAGCTTTTGCGAGTACAGGCCCAGCACGTCAATCCCGAAGCCGACCGTGCCCTGGGTAAAGCCGGACTTGGCGTCGAGAATGAAGTTCTGCGTCCACTCTTCGGCCTTGCCCTGGGGGTTGGTCGGGTTGGTGAAATTGCGGTTGAAGTAGGCGTTGCGCAGGGTGAGCGTGGCCTTGGCGTCGTCGACAAACCCATCGGCGTGGGCCGTGAGGGGCAGGCTGAAGGCGAGGCTGCTGAGGCTGATGAGACCGAGACGAGAGGAGGAATTGCGGACGAATGGACGCACAGTGAAGCTCCCTTTTCTTTTGTTGTTTTTATTATTTGTTATACGTCGTCGTACAACATTGGGGCGATATTTGCGGGGTTTTTGTAGGGTGTCAAGCAGAAGTTATACGATGACCCGGGTTTGCCGCGATCAAAATCGGGCAGAGTTAATGTGGGAGGTGGCAAGCCCCCTCCCACATTGGAATGCATTCC
The DNA here is from genome assembly GCF_979253585.1 of Pseudomonas sp. AC463. Taxonomy (NCBI): domain Bacteria; kingdom Pseudomonadati; phylum Pseudomonadota; class Gammaproteobacteria; order Pseudomonadales; family Pseudomonadaceae; genus Pseudomonas; species Pseudomonas sp. AC463. The sequence goes on from NZ_CEEDDZ010000025.1 coordinate 50,011, forward strand.
AATGCAGGTTTTCAGTGGGTCATGACCATCGGCGGCAGCGTTCCCAGCAGCGACACCGCCGCGACTGCTGAAACACCCAGTAACCATTCCAGCATCACACTGGCCTTCAAGGTGCCCACCCGTCCTTCACAGCGATCCAGGCGTAACCGATTCAGCAAGGCCAGTGCCAGCATGCCCAGCACCAACAGCACCTTGATCAACAGAATCAGCGCGAAACCATCGAACAACGGCGTGGGCCACCACTGCCCGGTAAGCACACGCACATTGATCAACCCGGTCACCAGCAAACCGGCGACCAGGCCATAACCCACGCCGCTGAAGCGTCGCAGTATCGGCACCAGGGCCAAGCGTTGCGGCTGTCGGAGGATCAACACCAGCAGCAACAAGCCACCGAGCCAGGCACCGACGCAGACCAGATGCACCACCTGGTTGAGTATCAGCAATTGCCCACTCAGCCCATTGAGCATGGCGCCATGGCCGACCGGGGCGAGGGTGGCCAGCAGCAGGGCGGCCAACGGCAGGCGCAGGGCGGGCCAGGGTTTGATCAGTACCATCACCAGCAGCAGGTTGAGCAGCAGATGCCAGACCCACACCTGGCCAAAAAAGGTTTTGCCCAGCACCAATTGCACGGTGGCGGGTTGCAACGCAGCGTCCCAACTGCCGGCCATGCTCGCCGTGATCAATAACAGCCAGGTGATGCCCGAGAGCAACCCCACCCAGGCCAGGCCGCGGTGGATGCGCAGCAACTGCCGGTCCAGCGTCGGCCGGGCTTGCGTGCCGAGTAACCAGGGCCTGAATACACAGGCCCCGAACATCAACAACACCACCACAAAATGCACGAAGCGGCACAGCACCAGCAGGGTCGCCATGGGTTATTGGCCGACCTTGAAGCTGTATTCACCGTTGCTCTTGTGGGTATCGACCGACACCGCGTTCCACACTACCTTGTAGGTGCCGGCGGCCAGTGGTGCGGCCGGCGTGACCACCAGCACTTTCTTGTCGGCGTCCGGGGTTTCCAGGCCTTTGATGGCAATTTCGGTGCCGTCCTTGCTCAGCGACACCTTGGTGAACGTGGCTTCGACGCCTTCGCTGAACGTAAGGCGCAGATCGGCCGGGGCGGCGACGCTGCTGTCCGCCGCCGGTGTGGAACTCTTCAAGTGGGCATGGGCAAAGGCCGCCGAAGCGCCCAGCAAGGAGGCAAGCAGGGCAAGGGCGGTGAGGGTTTTCTTGATCAACATTGTGCAATACCAATCAATGGGTAGGAGCGGGCAGTGTACGAAGTTTCGGTTCAGCCTGTCGCCCCGATCTAGAGCGGATGGTAGTCTTTGAACCACGTAGTTGTCAGGGAGCCCTTATGGGCAATCACAAGATCGGAATTCGTCGGAACAACGTCGAAAAAATTCTGCTGGCGGCGGAGAAGATCTTCGCCGAGAAAGGCTATGGCAGCACCGCCATGGCGGATATCGCCGAAGAAGTGCAACTGCCGCGTTCCAACCTGCATTACTACTTCACCACCAAAAGCGAGCTGTACAGCGCAGTACTGTTCGACTTGCTGGAAGTGTGGAAGCAGGACGCCCTGAGCTTCGAGACCTTCGACGACCCGCGCGTGGTCCTCAGCAGCTACATCCGCGCCAAGATGCAGCGTTCGCGCACGCGGCCCTATGGCTCGAAAGTCTGGGCCAACGAAATCATCCACGGCGCGCCCACCCTCGGTGAGGCATTGGATGAAAGCCTGTACGACTGGGCCAAGATGAAGGAAGCGAAAATTCGCCAGTGGGTGGAAGACAAACGCATCCTGCCGGTGGAGCCGTCGACCCTGCTGTACATGATTTGGGCGTCGACCCAGCACTATGCCGACTTTGATCACCAGGTGAAGATTTTGAATGATCACCAGCCGTTGTCGGATATGCAGTTCGAGAAGGCGATACAGACGGTGACCGGGGTGATTTTGCGGGGGATTGGGTTAGAGCCTTGAGCTGGGCCTTGTGGTGGGGCTGAGGGCCCAATCGGGAGCAAGCCCCCTCCCACACTTGACCGCATTTTGCCTGGAGGAATGCAGTCAAATGTGGGACGGGGCTTGCCCCCGATGAGGCCCTAAAGACCTACACCGCCTCGCGATAAGGATTCCTCGGATCCTGCGTCCAATTCAGAAACGGCTTACCCGTGTCCATCGGCACCATTTCGATGCACTCCGCCACCGGGCAGGTGATCTGGCACAGGTTGCAGCCCACGCACTCGTCATCAATCACCTCGTATTTATGGGTGCCATCCGCCAACTTCACACTGGCGATGGCCTGGTGCGAGGTGTCTTCACAGGCAATATGGCAACGCCCGCAGCCAATGCACGACGCCTGATCGATCTTGGCGATGACCTGATAGTTGATGTCCAGGTACTTCCAGTCCGTGGTATTGCCCACCGCGCGGCCGGAAAACTCCTGCAAGCTCGCGTAACCCTGACTGTCCATCCAGCGCGACAGCCCGTCTTTCATTTCCTCGACAATCCGAAACCCATGCAGCATCGCCGCTGTGCACACCTGCACCGCGCCGCAGCCCAGGGCAACGAATTCCGCCGCGTCGCGCCAGTTGCCGATCCCGCCGATGCCGCAGATCGGCAGGCCTTGGGTCTGCGGGTCGCGGGCAATTTCGGCGACCATGTTCAGTGCAATCGGCTTCACCGCCGAGCCGCAATAGCCGCCGTGGGTGCTCTGGGTGCCGACCACCGGTAGCGCGACCATGCGTTCCAGGTCGACGCTGGTGATGGAGTTGATGGTGTTGATCAGCGACACCGCATCCGCGCCGCCGCGATAGGCCGCGCGCGCCGCCACACGGATATCGGTGATGTTCGGTGTGAGCTTGACGATTACCGGCAGCGAGCAATAGGTCTTGCACCAGCGCGTCACCTGCTCCACATACTCCGGCACCTGGCCCACCGCCGCGCCCATGCCGCGCTCGGGCATGCCGTGGGGGCAGCCGAAGTTCAGCTCGATGCCGTCACAGCCGGTGGCCTCCACCAGGGGCAGGATGTTTTTCCAGGACTCTTCTACGCACGGCACCATCAGCGACACAATCAGCGCGCGGTCTGGCCAGTCCTTTTTGACCTGGGTAATTTCCTTGAGATTGATCTCCAGCGAACGGTCGGTGATCAGCTCAATGTTGTTGATGCCCAGCACTTCACGGTTGGCGCCGTAGTGCGCCGAGTAGCGTGACGACACATTCACCGCCGCCGGGTCTTCGCCGAGGGTTTTCCACACCACGCCGCCCCAGCCGGCTTCAAACGCGCGGACCACGTTGTAGGCCTTGTCGGTGGGCGGCGCGGAGGCCAGCCAGAACGGATTGGGGGCTTTGATACCGGCAAATACAATCGAGAGATCGGCCATTACGCAGCCTCCACAGTCAGCATGAGTTGGGCGTGCATGGCTTCGGCGGCCAGCTTGCCGTGTTGCACCGCCTGCACGGTGAGGTCCTGGCCGAGGCTGACGCAATCGCCGCCGGCATACACTCCCGGAATGCTGGTTTGCAGGTGTTCGTCGACAAAGATCCGCTCGCCGACGCGGTGCAGTTGCTGGGCCAGCGGGTCGTGCAGGGCCTCGTTGTCAAACCCTTGGCCGATGGCTTTGAAGATCGCATCGGCGGCCAGTTCGAAGGTTTCGCCGGTGGGGTGCAGGCGGCCGTTTTCCATGCGGGTGCGCAAAAAACGCATGCCGCGTACCTGGCCCTTATCGTCCAGCAAGACGGCTTCGGGTTGGGCCCAGGTCAGCAGGCGCACCTGGTTGGCCTTGGCGATGTCCTGTTCATGCTGGGTGGCGCCCATGTCGGCGAGGCCACGGCGGTACACCAGGTTCACATCGCGCGCACCGAGGCGGGCCATTTGCACGGCCATGTCGATGGCGGTGTTGCCGGCGCCGAGCACGATGCAGCGGTCGGCCAGGGGCAGTTGGGTGAGGTCATCGGACTGGCGCAGTTCGCGGATATAGTCGGTGGCGGCGAGCAGGCCGGGGGCGTCTTCGTGGGGCAAGCCGAGTTGTTTGCTGGCGGCCAGGCCGAGGCCGAGGAATACCGAGTCGAATTGCTGGTGCAGGTCGCTCAAGGTCAGGTTGGCACCCAGGCGCTGGCCGTGGCGGATCTCGATGCCGCCGATCTGCAGGAGGAAATCCAGTTCCTTTTGAGCGAAGTCATCCACCAGCTTGTACTTGGCGATCCCGTATTCATTCAGGCCGCCGGCTTTTTCCCGCGCCTCGAAGATCACCACGTCATGCCCGTGCAACGCCGCGCGATGGGCGCAAGCCAAGCCCGCCGGCCCGGCGCCGACCACGGCGATGCGTTTGCCGGTGGGCGCGGCGCGCTGGAACGGGTGCTCGCTGAAGTGCGCGTTGTCGATGGCGTAGCGTTGCAGCAGGCCAATCAGCACCGGCGCGCATTCTTCGGCGTTGTTGCGCACGCAGGCTTGCTGGCAAAGAATCTCCGTGGGACAGACCCGCGCGCAACTGCCGCCGAGGATGTTGGCCGAGAGGATTTTTTGCGCGGCGCCCTGTACGTTTTCGGTGTGGATATTGCGGATGAACGACGGGATGTCGATTTCGCTGGGGCACGCGTTCACGCACGGCGCGTCGTAGCAATACAGGCAGCGCGAAGCTTCCAGTTGGGCCTGGCGCGCGTTGAGCGGCGGCGCCAGGTCGGTGAAATGGCTGGCGAGGGTGGCGCCATCTTCATGGGGGTGGGGGAGGTGGGTCAGGGTCTGGATCACGGTTTGGGCCTCACGGTTTTTTGCCTCTGGCGGGCATTGATTTTTTTGTTGCCTGGACTGGCCTTATCGGGGGCAAGCCCCCTCCCACATTTTGATTTGTGAATACATTCAAGGGTGGGAGGGGGCTTGCCCCCGATAGCGGTCTCAGCGCTTCACAGCCACCGGCCTGGAATGCTCGGCCCGCTTGCTCAGCTGCTCAAACACCGCCGGATACGCCGGCCGCTCCACATACCGCCCGGCGCCGCGTTCGGCGCGCAAGTCACCATCGGCCCAGACCAGCTTGCCCTGGCTGATGGTGTGGCTCGGCACGCCGCGCACGGTCTTGCCTTCGAAGATGTTGAAGTCGACTTTCTGGTGATGGGTCTTGGCCGAAATCGTGCGTGTGCCTTCAGGGTCCCACAGCACCAGATCCGCATCCGCACCCACGCGAATCGCGCCTTTGCGTGGGTAGAGGTTGAAGATTTTCGCGGTGTTGGTGGAGGTGAGCGCGACGAATTCCTGCATCGACAGGCGCCCGCTGTTGACGCCTTCGTGCCACAGCAGCGCCATGCGGTCTTCGATGCCGGCGGTGCCATTGGGGATCTTGCTGAAGTCATCGCGCCCGGCGGCTTTTTGCTCGGCGCAGAAGCAGCAGTGGTCGGTGGCGGTGGTGTGCAGGTTGCCCGATTGCAGGCCGTGCCACAGCGCGTCCTGGTGCCCGCGTGGGCGAAACGGCGGGCTCATGACGTAGCCGGCGGCGGTCTGCCAGTCGGGGTGTTGGTAGACGCTGTCGTCCAGCAGCAAGTGGCCGGCCAGCACTTCGCCGTAGACCGGCTGGCCCTTGCCTCGGGCGTAGGTGATTTCATCCAGCGCCTCTTTGGTCGAGACGTGCACCAGGTACAACGGCGTGCCGATGGTTTCGGCGATGCGGATCGCGCGGCTGGCCGCTTCGCCTTCTACCTGGGACGGGCGCGACAGCGGGTGCGCTTCCGGCCCGGTGATGCCCTGGGCCATCAGCTTGCGTTGCAGGTGGTACACCAGTTCGCCGTTTTCCGCGTGTACCGTCGGCACTGCACCCAATTCCAGGCAGCGCTCGAAACTTGCGACCAGCGTGTCGTCGGCGGCCATGATCGCATTCTTGTAGGCCATGAAATGCTTGAAGCTGTTGATGCCGTGATGGCTGACCAGTTCGGCCATTTCCTCGCGCACCTGCTCGCTCCACCAGGTGATCGCCACATGAAAACCGTAGTCGGACGCCGACTTCTCGGCCCAGCCGCGCCACTGATGAAAGGCTTCCATCAGCGACTGCTGCGGGTTGGGAATCACAAAGTCGATGATCGACGTGGTGCCCCCGGCCAAGCCCGCCGCCGTGCCACTGAAAAAGTCTTCACTGGCCACCGTGCCCATGAAGGGCAGTTGCATATGGGTATGCGGGTCGATGCCGCCGGGCATCAAGTATTGGCCGCTGCCATCGAGTATTTCAGTGCTGGCGGGAACATCCAGATCCGTGCCAATAGCGCGAATTAGACCGCCTGCGCATAAAACATCGGCGCGGTAACTTTCATCATGGGTAATAACGGTGGCGCCACGGATCAACAGCGACATGTCGAGTTCCTCACAGGCTTGACCGGCTTGTGCCAGTTCTAAGTGTTGTAATGCTACTTGCCGATGGTCGGTTAATTCCTGTCATCGGTGACAGGAATAGAAACTAGCCCGAGTTTTTCGATTGAGCAAGAATATTTTTTATAAGCTTATGTCGTGTTTAATTTTTTGATTAATAAGGATAAAAATTGAAATTCACCAAAATGTAGCGGCCTCTCACCATTTTGACGCACTTGACAGGTTCTTAAATTGAGCAACATTTCTTATTGCAAATCAGACGCTTGAGACTTGGCTCTTGACGGCGGTAGTAAATAAAAATAATTGTGTTGCACCAGATTGAGTCCTGACAGTTCGGGCAACTTCCACCGGGTTTAGCCTGAGCCGGGTGAGAAGTACCGCAGGTTCAATCGGAAAGCTGATTAACATCAGCGAGTTATATAAGCGGTGCGGGTTCATGCTGGCTTGTCGGCACGGTTATTGAGTGCAATGACGGCTGGCCGGGCCCGTGATGTCATGTTGTTTACGAGGTACTCCGGCCATCTGCGCTAACCCCCGCAGGTGAGCAAAAATAATTCGAAAAAACCGTGGAGCGGCCATGCAACAGAACAGATCGCAAGTCATTGAACGCAACGGCCTGTACGAACTCGACGCCGGCCCCGACGTCCTCGACAGCCCTCGCTACAACCACGACATGGCACCGACCAAGGTGCACGAACGCACCTGGAACAAGTGGCACATCACCGCGCTGTGGGTCGGCATGTCGATCTGCGTGCCCACCTACACGCTCGGCGGGGTGCTGACCGCGTATTTCGGCTTGTCGGTGGGCGAGGCACTGATGGCGATTTTGCTGGCCAATATCGTGGTGCTGATCCCGCTGACCCTCAACGCGTTCCCCGGTACCAAGTACGGCATACCGTTTCCGGTGCTGTTGCGCTCGTCGTTCGGCATCCTCGGCTCCAATGTGCCGTGCCTGATTCGTGCGCTGGTGGCCTGTGGCTGGTTTGGCATCCAGACCATGTTCGGCGGGCTGGCGATCCACTTGTTTCTTGGCTCGATTTTCGAGGGCTGGAAGTCTCTGGGCGGCACCGGTGAAGTGATCGGTTTCATGATTTTCTGGTGCCTGAATTTGTGGGTGGTGCTGCGCGGCGCGGAGTCGATCAAGCGCCTGGAAACCCTGTCGGCGCCGCTGCTGGTAGCGGTGGGCGTTGGCCTGCTGGTGTGGGCGATGCCCAATGTGTCGTTGAGCGAACTGATGGCGATCCCGCCCAAACGCCCTGAAGGTGCGAGCCTTACCGGTTACTTTATGGCCGGGCTGACGGCGATGGTGGGGTTCTGGGCCACCTTGTCGTTGAATATCCCCGACTTCAGCCGCTACGCCAAAAGCCAGAAGGACCAGATACTCGGGCAGATTTTCGGCCTGCCGCTGACCATGTTCCTGTTCGCCGCCCTTGGCGTCATCATGACTGCCGCCTCGGTGAAACTGGTGGGCGTGAGCGTGTCCGACCCGGTGACGCTGATCGGGCATATCCAGAGCCCGGTGTGGGTGGCGGTGGCCATGGCGCTGATCATTGTTGCCACGTTGTCCACCAACACGGCGGCGAACATCGTTTCGCCGACCAACGACTTCCAGAACATCGCGCCCAAGCTGATCAACCGCACCACGGCGGTGATCCTCACCGGCCTGGTGGGGCTGGCGCTGATGGGCCATGAGCTGCTGAAAAAACTCGGGCTGATCGTCTCGGATGTGAGCCTGGAAACCGTGTATTCCAATTGGTTGCTGGGCTACTCAAGCCTGCTGGGCCCGATCGCCGGGATCATGGTGGTGGACTATTTCATCACCCGCAAACAGCAGCTCGACCTCGCCGGTTTGTACCGCGATGACGTGTACCCGGCATGGAACTGGAGCGGCTTTATCGCCTTTGGCGTGCCGGTGGTGCTGACCTTGCTGTCGCTGGGCAGCGACGCGTTCAGCTGGTTCTACAGCTACGGCTGGTTCACCGGCTCGGCGTTGGGCGGGGTGTTGTATTACGGCTTGAATGCCAAGCGCGGCATCAGCCCGGTCACTGCTAAATCCCAGTTGTAAATGCGGTTAAAAATGTGGGAAGGGGATTGCTCCCGATGGCGGTATAGCGGGTGCAAATGAGCTGAATGACACACCGCGATCGGGAGCAAGCCCCCTCCCACATTTTTGGTCCCATTCCAACTGTTGGAATGCGGGCAACTTATAAAAAATAGCCTGAGGAGATCCCCATGAACGCAGCCCTCGACGTTCTGCAATCGACCCATCAGCACATCAACCGCGACCGCTTGTGGCAGTCGCTGATGGACCTGGCCAAGCTCGGCGCCACGCCCAAGGGCGGTGTTTGCCGCCTGGCCCTCACCGATCTGGACCGCAAGGCGCGCGACCTGTTTGTGCAGTGGTGCGAGGCGGCGGGGTGCACGGTGACGGTCGATGGCATCGGCAATATCTTCGCCCGTCGTCCCGGGCGCAATCCCAACCTGCCGCCGGTGATGACCGGCAGCCATATCGACACCCAGCCCACCGGCGGCAAGTTCGACGGGTGCTTTGGCGTGCTGGCAGGGGTAGAGGTGTTGCGCACGCTCAACGACTTGAACGTGGAAACCGAGGCGCCACTGGAAGTGGTGGTGTGGACCAACGAGGAAGGCTCGCGCTTTCCACCGTGCATGATGGGCTCCGGCGTGTTTGCCGAGAAATTCAGCTTGGCCGAGACCCTGGCCAAGGTCGATGCCGATGGCGTCTCGGTGGGCGATGCATTGAATGCCATTGGTTACGCGGGCACGCGGCCGGAGAGCGGGCACAAGGTCGGCGCGTATTTCGAGGCGCATATCGAACAAGGGCCGATTTTGGAGGATGAGAAAAAAACCATCGGCGTGGTGCTCGGCGCCCTTGGGCAAAAGTGGTTTGACCTGAAATTGCGCGGTGTTGAGGCTCACGCGGGGCCGACACCGATGCACCTGCGCAAGGATGCTTTGGTCGGCGCTGCGGCCGTGGTGGCGGCGGTGAATGCGGCCGCCTTGGGGCATCAGCCCCACGCGTGTGGCACGGTGGGTTGCCTGCAGGCTTACCCGGGTTCGCGCAATGTCATCCCCGGTGAAGTGCGCATGACCCTGGATTTTCGTCATCTGGAACCGGCGCGGCTGGATTCGATGATTGCCCAGGTGCGCAAGGTGATCGATGAGACCTGCGCCAAGCATGGGCTGACGTATGAGATGGAGCCTACCGCTGACTTCCCGCCGCTGTATTTCGACAAGGGCTGCGTGGATGCCGTGCGCGATGCGGCGAACGGGTTGGGCCTGTCGAACATGGACATCGTCAGCGGGGCAGGGCACGACGCGATCTTCGTGGCTGAGCTGGGCCCGGCGGGGATGATTTTTGTGCCGTGCGAGGGGGGTATCAGCCATAACGAAATCGAGAATGCCGCGCCGGATGATCTGGCGGCGGGGTGCGCGGTTCTATTGCGTGCAATGGTTGCCGCTTCGGCCGCTATCGCCAGCGGCAAGTTAGCCGCCTGAAATGCGGTAGAAAAAATGTGGGAGGGGGCTTGCTCCCGATAGCGGTGGGTCAGTCACCCTGCTATCGGGGGCAAGCCCCCTCCCACATTGGTTCTGCGGTGTTCATACATTGTGTGTCTGGCGCAAAACAGTGTGGGAGGGGGCTTGCCCCCGATGGCGGTAGGTCAGTCACCGTCATGTCCCCGGCTGCCACCCCCCACCCAGCGCCGTCACCAACCCCACACTCGCCTGCAACTGCCGCGTCTGTACCGCCTGCAAGGTCCGCTGTGCCTGCAACGCCGCCGTCTGCGCGGTGACCACATCCAGGTAACTCACCGCCCCGGCCTGATAGCTGTTCATTGCCAGCGCCTGGGTATGCTCTGCCGCATCCGCCGCCGCCTGTTCATCCTGTGCCTCCTGCTGCAAATCCCGCAGTTGGCCCAGGTTGTCTTCCACTTCACGCACGGCCTTCAACACCTGGCTGCGGTACTGTGCAGAGGCTTGTTCAAACTCGGCCTTGGCCTGGCGCTCATTGGCACTTAAACGCCCGCCGTCAAAGATCGGCAGATTCACCAGCGGCCCCAGCGCCCAATACCGGTTGCCGGCCGACAGCAGGTTGCCAACCCCTTGGGTCTGCCCGCCAATCAACCCGGTCAAACTGAAATCCGGGTACCACGCGGCCTTGGCCACACCGATATTCGCATTGGCCGCAAACACCCTTCGTTCCGCCGCCGCGATGTCCGGGCGACGTTGCAGCAGATGGCTTGGCAGTTGCGCAGGAATCCCCGGCAGGGCAATCAGTTGCTGGCTTGGCGGCAATGAAAAGTCGCTGGCCGCCACGCCCACCAATTCACCCATGGCGTGCTCGGTCAGGTTGCGTTGCCCGCGCACCTCATCCAGTTGCGCCTTGGCTTCTGCCAATTGATTTTGCGCGCGGGTCAGGTCCAGTTCCGAGGCGATCTGGCCTTCATAACGGCTGCGGGTCAGCTGCAACGCCTGGCTGAAATCATCCAGCGAGCTATTGAGTATCCGCGCCTGCGCGTCCAGCCCATTGAGCTGCACATACAGCGTCGCCAGCTGGTGTTGCAGGCTCAGGCGCGCCACGGCCAGGTCATCGCCGGACGCTTGCGCCTGGGCATCACCGGCCGCTACCTGGTTGCGGATTTTGCCCCACAGGTCCAGGTCGTAACTCAGGGAAAAGCCCGCCGTATTGCTGTTGTACACCGAGGGCTGTGTGTCGCCGCGCAGCGGTCGCGAATCGGATTGACGCTGGCGCACCGGCTGTGCGCTGGCGCTGATCTGCGGGAACAGCCCGGCGTGCAACTGGCTGGCATACGCCTGGGACGCATCGAAGTGCGCCAGTGCCGCCGCCAGGTCCGGGTTGGCCTTGAGCAGTTGTTGTTGCAGGTTGCTCAGGCGCGAATCGTTGTAGAGCTTCCACCATTCGGGCGCCAATTGGTCGGATGGCTGCGCGCTGTGCCACGGGCCGTCGCTGGTCTGTTCGCGATAGCCCGCCGGCAGGTCAACGGTGGGCACCGTGTAGGCGGGCGCCATCGAGCAACCCTGCAATGCCAGCAGCACCAGCGCTGCGAGGGGTTTAAGCCTTGGGCGCATGCGCACCTCCCGAGGCATCGGCCAGTTGCACGGGGTCGCCTTCGCGCAGGGCGTCGGGCGGGTTGTCGACCACGCGGTCGGCGGGTTTCAGGCCCTGGTCGATCACCAGGCGTTCGCCCAGGTCCAGGCCGATATGGATGGTTTGCAGGTGCACATGGTTCTGCGCATCCAGCAACGCCACCTGCGTGCCTTGGGCGCGGAAGATCAACGCACTGGCCGGGATGCTCACGCCGTGGGTGTCGGCCGGAACCGGCAGAGTCGCTTCGGCGTAGTCGCCGGGTAGCAGCTCGCCGTTGGGGTTGTCGGCAACGAACTGTGCGAGCAGGGTGCCGGAGCGCCGGTCGATCGCGGTGGAGTCGCCGATCAGGCGCGCCTTGAAGTGTTCGCCGGGGTGCTCGGGTACGGTCAGTTCGGCTTCAAGGCCGGGGTGGATCACCGCCGCATAGTTCTGCGGCACCGGCACATACAGGCGCAGTTGGTGGGTGTCGGCGATGTTGAACAGCTCCGGGTCGCTGTCGGTATCGGCCTTGATCAACTGGCCGATATCTGTGTTACGCGCGGTGATGGTGCCGGCGAACGGCGCGCGCAGGGTCTTGTAGCTTTCCAGCGCGGACAGCCGCGCGTAGTCGGCCCCGGCGGCTTCTGCGTTGGCCTTGGCGGCGGCAGCGTTGGAGGTTTTTTCATCGGCCTCCTGGCGCGACACCGAATGGCTGGCCAGCAAATTCTGCCAGCGCGTGGCGGTGGTTTCGGCCAGGCGCGCGTTGGCCTGTTCCTGGATCAGCCGCGCATGGGTTTGCGCCAATTGCTGGTCGAGTTCGGGGCTGTCGATTTCGGCCAGGATTTGCCCGGCCTTGACCTGGCTGCCGATGTCGACTTTCCAGTCCTTCAAGTAGCCGCTGACGCGTGCGTGGATCGGCGCCTTGCTCCACGCCTCCAGATGCGCGGGCAGGCGCAGGGTGTCGCCGGCCGCGTTCTGCTTGGGCTGGAACACCATCACCTGCGGGATGGCGGCGGTTTCGGTCCAGGCGGTGACCGATTGTTCGTGCAGTGTGCGGGCGTGCAGGCCGTTGGCGACCAACAGGGCGGCCAGGGTCAGGCCGCCGACACCCATGAGCATCAGACGCTTGCGCGAGGGTTTGTGATCAGACGACATGTGGGGTAGCTCCTGCTGCTGCGCGAGTAGAGTGACGACCGTGGACCAGGCTGAAGACCACGGGAACGAACAACAAAGTGGCAATCGTGGCGAAGATCAAACCGCCGATAACGGCGCGGCCAAGGGGCGCGTTCTGCTCCTCGGAAATCGCCAGGGGCAGCATGCCGATAATCATCGCCAGGGCGGTCATGCACACCGGGCGAAAGCGCGTGTAGCCGGCTTCCATGGCGGCCTTCAAGGCGTCGCCATGTTCGGCCAGGCGTTCACGGCAGAAGCTCACCACCAGGATCGAGTTGGCGGTGGCCACGCCCATGCACAGGATTGCCCCAGTCAATGCCGGCACCGACAGCGAGGTGCCGCTGAGAAACAGCATCCACACGATCCCCGCCAGCGCCGCCGGGAGGGCGGTGATGATCACGAACGGATCGGCCCAGGACTGGAAGTTGACCACGATCAGCAGGTAGATCAGCACCACCGCGCCAAGCAGGCCGAAGCTCAAGCCGCTGAAGGCTTCATGCAGCGCATCGATCTGCCCGTGCAGGCTGATCACCGCGCCTTTGGGACGCATGGACGCGGTGTCGTCCAGCACCTTTTGCACGTCGCGGGCCACGCCGCCGAGGTCGCGGCCTTGCACGTTGGCGTACAGGTCCAGGGTCGGCTCGATGTTGTAGTGGGTCACCACCGCCGGGCTTTGCACACGCGTGATGTTGGCCACGCCGCCGAGGATCTGCGACTGGCCATCGGCACCGGTCACCGGCAAGGCTTCCAGGGACGGCAGGCTGTCGAGGCGGTATTGCGGCGTGGCGGCAACGATGGAATAGGACACGCCGTTGGCCGGGTTGAGCCAGAACGTCGGTGCGGTTTGCGAGCTGCCGGCCAGGGACGCGACCATGCTGTTGGTCACATCACGCTCGGTAATGCCCAGGCCGTTGGCGCGCATTCGGTCGACATTCACCTGCAGCGACGGGTAGCCGGTGGACTGCTGGATACGCAGGTCGGCGATGCCCGGCACGTGCTGCAGGCGGCGTTCAAGTTCCACGGCGTAGGCGCGGTTTTCTTCATCGCTGCGCCCGGAGATCTTCACGTCCAAGGGGGCTGGTGCGCCGAAGTTGAGGATCTGGCTGCTGATGTCCGCCGGCAGGAAGGCGAAGTGGCTGCCGGGGAAACTTTGCGGCAAGGCTTCGCGCAGTTTTTTCACGTAATCGGCGGTGGGCGCGTGGTCCTTTTTCAGGCTGACCTGGATGTCGCCATCCTGTGGGCCGATGGTGCCGCTGCTGCTGTAGGCCATGTCGATGCCGCTGAGCGGGATGCCGATGTTGTCGACGATGGTGTCCAGCTCATCGGCCGGAATCACTTCGCGAATCCGCGCTTCAATGCGGTCGAAGGCGGCGGCGCTTTCTTCAATGCGTGTACCTAACGGCAAGCGCACGTGAAGGGCAAGGGCGCCGGCATCGGTGGCCGGGAAAAAGTCCTGGCCCAGGCTCGGCAGCAGCAGGAACGAGGCCAGCACACAGGCCAGGAAACCGACGATAAAGCGCTTGCGGTTGCCCAGCGCGAGCAGCAGCAGGCCGTGGTAGGTGTCGCGGATGTTCGAGAAGTGCCGTTCGAAACCCTGCTGGAAATTCAGCACCGCTTGCAGCATGGGGTTGCGCGGTTTCTTGTGCTGCTCGCCTTCATGGTGGTTGATGAATTCATCTTCGGGATGATGCCCCGCACCTTGCTCCGGCGTGTGCGGCTTGAGCAGGAACATCGCCAGGGTCGGCACCAGCGTGCGTGACAGGATGAACGAGCTGGCCATGGCGAAAATGACCGCCAGCGCCATCGGCCGGAACAGATAGCCGGCGATGCCTTGCAGCAAAAACATCGGCACAAACACGATGCAGATACACAGCAGCGAGACGAACGCCGGGCCGACGATTTGCGCGGCGCCGTCGAGGATCGCGGTCTTCACCGCCTTGCCTTGCTCCAGGTGCCAGTTGATGTTTTCGATGGTCACCGTGGCGTCGTCCACCAGAATCCCCACCGCCAAGGCGAGCCCGCCGAGGGTCATCACGTTGAGGGTTTGCCCGCTGACCGCCAGCAGCGCAATTGCCGACAGCACCGCCAGGGGAATCGACGCGGCAATAATGATCGTCGAGCGCCAACTGCCGAGGAACAGCAGGATCATCGCGCTGGTCAGCAGCGCGGCGATGATGCCTTCCTGGGCCACGCTGCCCACCGATTGTTTGACGAACACCGAGGCGTCGCCCAGCAGCGAGGTCTTCAGCGACGGCGGCAGGGTTTCGTTGATGCGCGGCAGCATCTGACGGATGCCGTCGATGATCGACAGGGTGGAGATGCTGCCGTTTTTCAACGCCGGCATCAGCACCGCGCGGTGGCCATCGACACGTACGATATTGGTCTGCGGTGGCGAGCCGTCACGCACGTGGGCGACTTGGCCGATGGTGATGATCGCGCCGTCGACGGTCTTGATCGGCAGGTCGTTGAGCTCGTCAATCGCCTTGGGGCTGTTGTTGAGCAGAATCGTGTATTCGTTGGGGCCGAGTTTGGCGGTGCCCACCGGAATGATCTGGTTTTGCAGGGCCAGTGCATTGCCCACGTCCTGGGCCGACAAGCCCTTGGCGGCCAGCGCCTGGGGGTCGAGGTCGAGGGTGATCTGGCGTTGCTTGCCGCCCATCGGCGTGGGCATGGCCAGGCCGGGCAGGGCGCTCAGGGGCAGGCGGATATTGTTTTGCACCAGGTCGCGGATTTTCGCTTCCGACAGGCTGGGGCTGGAAAACGCCATTTGCAGGATCGGCACCGTGGAGGCGCTGTAGTTGAGGATCAGCGGCGGCGTGATGCCCGGCGGCATCTGCTTGAGCACGGTTTGTGACACCGCCGTGACCTGGGCGTTGGCGGTGCGGATATCCACGCCGGGCTGGAAGAAGATCTTGACGATGCCCATGCCGGGCAGCGATTGCGATTCGATATGTTCGATGTCGTTGACGGTAGTGCTCAAGGAGCGTTCGTAGGTATAGATCACCCGACCGGCCATGGCGTCCGGCGACAGGCCGTTGTACTGCCAGACCACGGCGACTACCGGGATGCCGATATCGGGGAACACATCCGTTGGGGTTCGCAGGGCCGCCATCGGCCCGATGATGCAGATGAATATTGCCAGCACGATAAACGTGTAGGGCTTTTGCAGTGCGGTCTTTACCAGCCCGAGCATGCGTGAACCTCCGAGGGAGCAGAATTGCAAACCCCGGCAGTCTTGCCCGACCCACCTAACACGCACCTTTCAGCCAGGTGAAGGAACATTTAGGTAAGGACTGAAGATCGTTTCATATGTATTCATTTGTTCTACAAAGGGGGTGTGCCCAAGCTTGTTGCCCATCGGACACATTGTCTTTTTGGAGCCCTGCCATGTTACTCAAACCTTTATTGTTGATCCCCGCCCTCGGTGCCGTTTTGCTCTTGTCGGCGTGTGCCGGCCCGATCCCCAAGGCGGACCCGAGCGAAGCCTGGATAGGGCTGAAGGAAGAAGCGCCGAATGACCTGATGGCCGAGCGCCTGGATGGCAAGCGCGTGGATGACGGGCGATTTTTTGAAGTGCCCCCAGGCGACCATCGCCTGGACGTGACGCTGTTTGAGGAGGAGCCAGGCGACGACAACCAGCAAGACTGCCAGGGCCGGGTCGAGTACAAGCACTTCAAGGCGGGTGAACACTACACGCTGGTGGAATCCAGCCTGGGCACGACCGTGCGCGCATCCTTGATGGATGGCCACGGCAAGGAAGTCGCGGCGACTCAGGACTTCAATTGCATGCCTGGCTAGGCGTGGTGAACCGCCACCTTATGGGGCTTGGCGGATGCAGCGGGTTTGACGTGCGGGTGGTGGCGGCGAGTAATACGCAACACCCCCCACAACATGGCGCCGGCAACCGCCAGCCAACCGCAGACCAACATGAAAATCGTCGTTGCAAGGCTCATTCGGGCCTCCTCTCGCCCCGCAGGGGGCACACACAGTCTTCTCAATGGACAGTCTAGCTACCTGACGGTTGCCTGCTATTGACCAATGGTCGTGTCTGTCCAACTTGTTTGCTCTATCCGCTCCCTTTACTAAGCCTGCGGGCTATACCCGCGTGGCAGAGCGTCCTATGATCAGGGCCCTTACCGGCAGTTGATCAAGAGAGTAGAAAATTGCGGTTACGGTCGAACCTTAAAACATCCGTGTTGCTGGCCTGTGCCCTGGGGCTCGCGGCGTGTGCCGGGCAGCCGTCGAAGCTGGCGGGCCTGCCTGAACGCGTTGAACTCAACGGCGTGCCGACGTTTCGCAGTGAGGCTTATCAGAGCGGTCCTACGGCTCTGGCCAGCATGCTGTCGCAACAAGGCATTGTCATGACACCGGGGTTGCTGGATAAGCCGCTGCACTTGCCGGGCGGTGAAGCCGACCTTGAGCGCAACATGCAGGTGCTGGCGCGTGAGTACGGGCTGATGGTCTACCCTCTGGATGCCAAGCTCACGGCGGTGCTGGCGCAGGTGGCGGCGGGTTACCCGGTGATGGCGCGGATCGGCGGCGGGCTGTGGTCTGACGCGCGCTACGTGGTCGTGGTGGGCTTCAACCAGCAGAAAAGCACGGTGTTGCTGCGCTCGGGCATGGACCGGCGGCTGTTGATGAGCTTCAGCGACTTTGAGTCGAAGTGGAGCAGTGCGGGACACTGGGCGATCCTCACCCAGCGCCCGAGCCAGTTGCCGGCGAATGTGGATGCGCAGCGCTGGCGCGATGCGGCCAATGCCACCGGCCAGGCAGGGCAGGAGCGCGCGGCTGCGCAGGCGCTCAAGGTGTTGGCAGAGCGCAAATAAACGACATTTCTCAAAAACATCCTGGCTCTAATGTGGGAGGGGGCTTGCCCCCGATAGCGGCGTATCAGCTGAAAAATATACAGCTGACTCACCGCCATCGGGGGCAAGCCCCCTCCCACATTGGATATCTCTAGAGTTATCTTTATCGGCGCACTTGCGCCGCATTCGGGCGATTCTTCAGGTTCTTGTCAGCCTTGTAGCGCAACGCCACGTCCGGCACCGAGCCGCTCTTGCCGGTTTCGACCCAGTTGCGAATGCGGCTGGCATCGGCAAAGTGGGTGAACTTGCCGAACGCATCGAGGATCACCAACGACACCGGGCGGTTACCCATGCTGGTCACCAGCACCAGGCAGTGGCCGGCCTGGTTGGTGAAGCCGGTCTTGGTCAGCTTGATGTCCCAGTTGGCACGGTTGATCAGGTGGTCGGTGTTGGAGAAGCCCAGGGTGTAGTTGGGCTTGCGGAACGACACGGTCTTTTCCTTGGTGGTGCTCAGTTGGCTCAGCAACGGATAGTGGCGTGCGGCGGCCAGCAGTTTGCTCAGGTCGCGGGCGGTGGATACGTTGTGGATCGACAGGCCGGTGGGCTCCACGTAGTGCGTGCTGGTCATGCCCAGCGCCTTGGCCTTGGCGTTCATCGCCGCGATAAAGGCCGGGTAGCCACCCGGGTAGTGGTGAGCCAGGCTGGCGGCGGCGCGGTTTTCCGAGGACATCAGGGCGATCAGCAGCATTTCCTTGCGCGGCATTTCGCTGCCGATTTTCACGCGGGAGAACACACCCTTCATTTCCGGCGTGTCCTTGATGTTGATATCGATGTACTCGTCCATGTTTTGCTTGGCTTCCAGCACGATCAGACCGGTCATCAATTTGCTCACCGACGCGATGGGCACCACCACGTCAGGGTTGCTGGAATAGATGACCTTATTGGTCTGCAGGTCTACCAGCATGGCGCTGCCGGAAGCGATTTGCAGTTTGGAGGTGTCACGCGGGGCCTGGGTGGTTTCGGCTGCGTGCGCGAAGGTGCCTGTAAATGCAAACAATAGGCTGACGATAGAGAGACGAATTTTCACGCGGATGAACTCGCTAAAAAAGTAAGGAAATACCGTTCAGGAACGGGTTATAGGACAAATGCCGTTACATTTTAGGAGTATGGACGAAGAACTGTCGAATGTTCTTCGAGAACCAGACGAAAGTGCTTAAAAACTAAGAAAAAACCGGTTTAATTGCGGGCAATAAAAAGCCCTGCGATAAGGCAGGGCTTTCTCAGTACCTGTGGTTATTAACCGTGCAGGGTTTCTGCGGCATACAGCGTATTTTCCAGCAGGCAGGCACGGGTCATCGGGCCTACACCGCCTGGCACCGGGGTAATCCAGCCGGCACGGGGCAGGGCGGTTTCGTACACCACGTCGCCGACCAGCTTGCCGTCTTCCTGGCGGTTGATGCCGACGTCGATGACGATGGCGCCTTCCTTGATCCACTCGCCCTTGACCAGGCCCGGCTTGCCGGCGGCAACCACCACCAGGTCGGCGCGGCCGACGTGGCCGGCGAGGTCCTTGGTAAAGCGGTGGGTAACGGTCACGGTGCAGCCAGCCAGCAGCAGTTCCATCGCCATCGGGCGACCAACGATGTTGGAGGCGCCGACCACCACGGCATCGAGGCCGTACAGGTCGACACCGGTGCTTTCCAGCAGGGTCATGATGCCTTTGGGCGTGCATGGGCGCAGCAGCGGGATGCGCTGGGCCAGGCGGCCGACGTTATATGGGTGGAAGCCATCGACGTCTTTATCCGGGCGGATGCGTTCCAGCAACTTGGAAGCGTCCAGATGCTCCGGCAGCGGCAGTTGCAGCAGGATGCCGTCGATGCTCGGGTCATCGTTGAGGCCGTCGATCAGGTCGGTCAGGGCCTGCTGGGTAGTCGCGCAAGGCAAGTCGTAGGCCTTGGATATAAAGCCGACCTCTTCACAGTCTTTACGCTTGTGCGAGACATAAACCTGAGAGGCAGGATCGCTGCCGACCAGGATCACCGCCAGGCCCGGTGTGCGCAGGCCTTGCTGGCTACGCTCGGTGACCCGTTTGGCGATCTGCTGGCGCAGGCTGGCGGCGATTGATTTGCCGTCGATAAGTTGTGCAGTCATTACGCGTGATTAACCATCGAGAGGGGGAAGAAAAGTGCGCGCATTCTCGCACGCCAACGCGTGAGGGCAAAGGCGCTTGGTCTGCAAATTGGCCTAACCCCTTAAATAAAATGAATTTTTTTCAAAAAAGATTTGACGGGTTTCAAGGCCCTCTATACTATTCGTCGCACTTGTCGGGCACAGCCTAGCACTGGTTAAGAAGGTCGAGCAGAATAGATGGTTGTTCTGCAAGGCTGGAAGCACTTAGTTTGTAATCCTCCAAGAGTACAGATTAATAAGGCGCCCGTAGCTCAGCTGGATAGAGCATCCGCCTTCTAAGCGGATGGTCGCAGGTTCGAGTCCTGCCGGGTGCGCCATTAGGCAGCTTTGGCACAAGTAGCGCTATATGGTGGGCGTAGCTCAGTTGGTAGAGCACGGGATTGTGACTCCCGTTGTCGAGGGTTCGATCCCCTTCGTCCACCCCATATTTTAAAAGGCGCCAGATTAATCATCTGGCGCCTTTGCTTTAAGAGCTGCAAGCGCGGATGTGGTGGAATTGGTAGACACACTGGATTTAGGTTCCAGCGCCGCAAGGCGTAAGAGTTCGAGTCTCTTCATCCGCACCAATTAAAGCATTGCCCGGTCGTCAGGCCAGGTGACGCTCAGCAAGGAAGATGTGCGAGTTCCTTGCGAATGCAATATGGTGGGCGTAGCTCAGTTGGTAGAGCACGGGATTGTGACTCCCGTTGTCGAGGGTTCGATCCCCTTCGTCCAC